>NZ_JBDWLR010000084.1:0-169911 GCF_039973035.1 Sedimentitalea sp. | reverse complement strand
GCGCCACCGGATGGGCTGAACGGCAGGTAGCCGAGCTCGTCGAGGATGACCAAGTCGATTTTTGTGAGCATCTCAGCCATTTTCCCGGCCTTCCCCAGGGCCTTTTCCTGCTCCAATGCGTTGACCAGTTCGACGGTCGAGTAGAAGCGCACCTTGCGTCTGTGATGCTCGATGGCTTGTCCCCGAGGGAACTCTGGCATGAGGCTGAAGGCGAGGCTGAGCGGCTGACCTCAGGCATCGTAGGGGACGTCGAGGCTGCAAGAGACGTCTTGGCCGAGGAGGCCAACGCAACGCTGACAAGATGCTCTATCGAGCGATCAAGACCCCGAAGGCAGAGAAGCCCGAGCCGACCTTGGGAGACGCCTTCGCCCTCTACGAAGAAACCCGCATTGACGACACACTGTTGAATGTCACTGAGAACTGACCCGGTAACCCCCTAAATTGTCACTGAGAATTTACCCATGTGAACACATTGCCCTGACGGTTTTGGTCAGGGAGACATGGAGTGATCGACATGGGATTTTTGAGTGTCATAAGACGCTGGGCATTGCGTGACAAAATGCCAATTCGTGAGATTGCACGGCGCACCGGGCTTTCTCGCAATACCATCAAGAAGTATCTCCGCGAGGATGCGGTAGAGCCAAGGTTCAAGACGCCGTCGCGGCCAAGCAAGTTGGATCCTTATGCGGATCGGCTGTCTGCATGGCTTTTGGCGCAGACGCGTAAGTCGCGTAAAGAGCGCCGGACCGTGAAGCTGATGCATGAGGACTTGGTCAAGCTCGGGTATTCGCCATTGGTCCGAGGACAATGGTCGAGCGAAGACCGCTGTGGATCGTGTTGGGCGCGGCAAGCAACGCGATGTCAACGCACGATTCAAAGCGATGGCCAGCCATTACGTCTTTGAGCCTGAGTTCTGCAACCCAGCAGCAGGCTGGGAGAAGGGTCAAGTCGAGAAGAACGTCCGTGATGCCCGGAACCGGTTGTGGCAGGTCACGCCTGTCTTCAAGGATCTGGAAGAACTGAACCAGTGGCTCGAAGATCGTTGCATCGCCCTCTGGTCGGAGACAGCGCACCGAGAATTGGCAGGTTCAGTCGCTGATGCTTGGAAAGCTGAGAAGCCTATGCTGATGGTTCTACCTCCCGATTTTGACGGGTTTGTTGAACACAGCAAGCGTGTGTCGCCAACATGCTTGATCACTTTCGAGCGCAACCGTTACAGCGTGCCTGCCAGCTTTGCGAACCGCACTGTAAGCTTTCGTGTCTACCCAGAACGACTTGTGATCGTCGCTGAGGGTCAAACCGTCTGCACGCATACGGCTATCGGCGTCTATCCTAGCGCGTTCTTCGTCAGTGCGCCTGTGAGCCGCTACGACGGCTTCAAAAGTTCTCATTTGGGCTGAATGTTCGGAGACCAGAGCGGCCTCCTCACGGGCAACCAGTGGCTTCTGCATGAACGTCTCGCCCAGAGACTTGCCCACATCCTTGGGCCAGCGTCTACGGAAACGCTTGCGACCCTCTGCCAGTTCGTCAATGTGCTTCAACTTCACAATCATCACCATCTTGAAATGTCCCGTTTGTGTCTCGGAACAACGGCGCAAGCCCTTGATAGCTAAAGAAATATGGGTGATCAAGCTGTGTTGATGGAGCGGGTGAGGAGAATCGAACTCCCGTCATCTGGTTGGGAACCAGGTGCTCTACCATTGAGCTACACCCGCAGCGCGGTTGGGGATAGCGCAAGGACATGTACCACGCAAGTTCAAAAGGCCCGGCAATGCTTTGAGCAGGGCTGCACGCAGCACGGCCATCTCTGAACCAGAGCCACAATCACGTATCGTTTGCTTTCAGCGGCTCGCCTGAAACCTTGATTTAGGGGGACAAGCGCGAATTTTTCCCCGTTTCCGGCAGGGTATCGGTCGTTAGGTCCTTAATCATTCGGATCAAACCAAAGCTGGAGACCAACATGACATTGTTCCTGACCAACGCGGCCCGGTTTTTCTTCTTGCTCGGCCCGGTTTCAGACACGCAGGCCTATTGTGCAAAAGAGATGGTCCGTGAAAACTTCGAAGCGCAGCATCAATTGCGATCCGAATACGCTGACCTGTTCGAAGCCGACCTGCGCCGCTCGTCCTCGGCGCTGACCACAAAGTCCTGAAATCCGGACCAGATCACTCTGCCGACAGGTCGTCGAGCTTTGCCTCATAATGCGCCAGCACGAACAAACGGATGGCCGTGGCCAACCCAGCAGTCACGCCACGTTCTTCGTCAATCCGGGCGGCCAGTACGTTGATCGGAATGGATTGCTCTTCAGCGATTTTGCGGAACGCGGTCCAAAACTCGTCTTCAAGTGAAACCGAGGTGCGATGTCCACGTAAGGTAAGCGAGTGTTTTTTGGGGCGCCCGCTCATTCCTCGGCCTTGTGTCCATCCAGATCGCGCCGGGCCTTGTCAGCGCGGGCGCGATCCAGCAGTTTTTCGTCCTTGGTCCGCCCGTACGTGATCGCGTTTTGATCGGCGCGGTCTTTTTTCTCGGCCCGCGCCTTGTCCTTGCGAAAACGGTTCAGGTTGACCGGGTTGGACATCAGTCTTTGGGGCCGACCATCTGCTCGGGGCGCACCACCTTTTCAAAGGTCTCTGCATCCACAAAGCCAAGCGCAATGGCCTCTTCCTTGAGCGTCGTGCCATTCTTGTGCGCCGTCTTGGCAACCTTGGTCGCATTGTCGTAGCCAATGGTCGGCGCCAGCGCCGTGACCAGCATCAAGCTCTCTTTCATCAGCTTGTCGATACGCGGTTCATTGGCATCGATGCCGTTCAACATCCGTTCGGTAAAGCTGTCGGCGACGTCGCCAATCAACTGGATCGACTGGAGCAGGTTGTAGCTCATCATCGGATTATAGACGTTCAGTTCGAAATGCCCCTGACTGCCTGCGAACTTGATCGCGGCGTCATTGCCCATGACATGCGCGGCAACCTGCGTCATCGCCTCGGCCTGTGTCGGGTTGACCTTGCCTGGCATAATCGAGCTGCCCGGCTCGTTCTCGGGCAGGATCAGCTCGCCCAGCCCCGAGCGCGGGCCGGAGCCGAGAAAGCGGATGTCATTGGCGATCTTGTACATCGACCCGGCCACTGTGGCGAGCGCGCCTGACATGAATACCATGGCATCATGGGCGGCGAGCGCTTCGAATTTGTTGGGCGCGGTCACAAACGGCAAGCCGGTGATTTCTGCCATGTTGGCGGCGACGGTTTCGCCCCAGCCATGCTTGGTGTTCAGTCCGGTGCCAACGGCGGTACCGCCCTGTGCAAGCTCATAAATACCCGGCAATGCCGCGTTCACCCGCGCCATGCCCTGGCGGATTTGATGGGCATATCCCGAAAATTCCTGCCCCAGCGTCAGCGGTGTCGCATCCTGGGTGTGGGTGCGCCCGATCTTGATGATATCCTTGAACTGTTCCGCCTTGGCCTCAAGCCCTGCGGCAAGTTTCTCAAGTCCGGGCATCAGCACATCTCGCACGCTCATCGCCGTAGCGATGTGCATCGCAGTCGGGAACGTATCGTTGGACGACTGGCCCATGTTGCAATGATCGTTCGGATGCACCGGGTCCTTGGAACCAATAACACCACCGAGGATTTCGATTGCCCGGTTTGCGATCACTTCGTTGGAATTCATGTTCGACTGCGTACCAGAGCCGGTCTGCCAGACCACCAGAGGGAAGTTATCGTCAAATTTGCCGTCAATCACTTCACCAGCGGCCTGAATAATCGCATCCGCCAGCGTTGCGTCCAACGCGCCAGAGGCCATATTGGCCTGCGCACAGGCCTTTTTGATCACACCCAGTGCGCGCACGATAGCCACAGGTTGCTTTTCCCAGCCGATGGGAAAATTCTGGATCGAACGCTGGGTCTGAGCGCCCCAATACTTGTCTGTGGGGACCTCAAGCGGTCCAAAGCTATCGGTTTCGGTGCGTGTCTGGGACATGTTGGATCTCCGTCAGGTATGCGGTTGCATGCCGTTTATCCGCCACGGGAGCTCGGTGCAATCTGCCATCTGGGCGCAGGGTGAATGCCGAGGGCTGCCTGACGTTATACTTGCATCATTGAGATTGCCGGACGACGTTGTAAGGTAGGATGATCTCGGGAGAACAGGTTCAAAGATGCAATTCGTGAATGCGATCCATCCCGGCTTTGGCCGCGCAGTGCTGGCGCTGATCCCTGCCGTTGTTTTCTGCCTAATGGCGCAGACTGCGGCGGCCGAAATCGGTCGTTTCGTTGGGCATTACGTCGGCTCCGCCGAGGTTATCTACAGCGATGGCACAACCCGTCCGCGCGACATGAGCGTGACCATAGAAAAAACCAAGAAGGGGTTCTCGGTCAAATGGACCACGACAACCTACAAGACACGCGACCGCATCAAAGAAGCAACTTACGAGATCAACTTTGTCCCCACGGATCGCGAGGGTGTGTTTGCAGCGGCGATGAAACGCAATGTGTTCGGGCATGAAACCCAACTGGATCCGATGCACGGCGAACCCTATGTCTGGGCGCGGATCGACGCTGATACCCTGACGGTGTTTTCGCTTTTTGTGAATGACAGTGGCGGTTATGAACTGCAACAGTTCGATCGCACGCTTGCGCCAGGCGGGCTTGATCTGAAATTCACCAGGACCGCGAACGGCAAGGAAACCCGGACGACCGAGGTCTTTCTCGAAAAGAACTAACGACGTTCGTGTATTCCAGAAACATCACGCGACGTCTCAGATACCTTACTTACGGAAACTGTCCAGCGAAACAACTTCGGCATCGACCTTGGCTGCCGTCGCATCGTCTTCCTGCACGTGATCGGTGTTGATCGCAGCCGGAACAAGCGACTCGATATCGTCATCTTCCTCGTCATCCGCGCTCTCAAAGCGCAGGCCGAATTCGACAGACGGATCGACAAAGGTCTTTATCGCGTCATAAGGAATATAGAGAGGCTCGGGCGCATCGCCGAAATTCAACGTCACCGCAAACCCGTCGTCCCCGACATCCAGATTGTCAAACCAGTGCTGCATCACCACGGTCATTTCACCCGGATAGCGGTCGGTCAGCCAATCGGCGAGCTCGACCCCCGGATGTGACGTGTCAAAAGTAATGAAGAAATGATGCGCCCCAGGCAGACCGTTTTCGGCCACATCCTGCAGAACGGACTTGATCAGTCCGCGCATCGCCGTGTGCATCAGGTTTCCATAGTCGATATCGCGGGACATTCATTCTTCCACACTAGAGGGCTGCTGTCAGCATAAGGGATTCGAGCACAAACAAAACCCTGCTACAACCCCAATCTGAACTGCCGACCGTGTGATAAGAATGCTTCGCCACACCCGCGACGACGTTGCAGCATCGGCGACGTGGCGTTTTCACAATGGACACGCTGACTGGAAGCCCGAGGTGTCAGAACAGGTGGTTCCCTGCCCCCTCGGTCAAATGATATGCGGCCCTTTCGCTGGCAATCAGTGGGTCAAAGCATCCGCAAACTGCTCGCGCAAAGTCCGTTTCAGAACCTTGCCCGTGGCATTTAACGGCAGCGCATCGATAAACACGACCTTGTCCGGCACCTGCCAACTGGCAATCTTGCCCTCGAAGAAACCCAACAGTTCCTCTTCTGTCGGCGCCTCTCCCTCAGCTGCAACGGCCACAAGCAAGGGGCGTTCATCCCATTTCAGGTGACGCACACCGATAACAGCAGCATTGGCCAGTTTGGGATGTGCAACGGCGATGTTTTCGAGTTCGACCGAACTGATCCATTCACCACCGGACTTGATGATATCCTTGGACCGATCGCGGATTGTCATGAACCCGTCTGGATCGATGGTCGCCACATCGCCTGTCGCGAACCACCCATCCTGAAGAGTTTCCTGATCCTCCATCCGGAAATAGCTGTCGATCACCCAATGGCCACGCACCAGCAGATCACCTTGCGACTCGCCATCGTTGGGCAGCGTATTGCCATCCTCGTCCACGATCTTCAGGTCCACGCCAAATGGCGGGCGGCCCTGATTCTCGCGCAGCTTGTGCTGCTCCTCGACCGGCAGTTCCCGGTGCTTGGCCAGCGGAATGTTGACCGAACCCAGCGGGCTCATCTCGGACATGCCCCAAGCGTGGATGGTATCAACACCGAAATCTTCGCGGAATTGCGTCATCATCGACGGCGGGCAGGCAGAGCCACCAACCACAGTGCGCTTGAGGCTCTCCAGCTTGCTGCCCATGCCCTTGGCATGCGCCAGCAAACCCAGCCAGATGGTCGGCACACCCAAGGCAAGTGTTACCTTTTCACCGTCGATCAGCTTGACCAGGCTTTCCCCGTCCAATCCCGGCCCAGGCATCGCCAAGCGACTGCCGGCCATCGCCGCGCAATAAGGAACACCCCAGGCATTGACGTGGAACATCGGCACAACCGGCATCACCACATCCATCGCCGTCAGGCCCAGAGTATCAGCCTGGTTCGCGGCATAGGTATGCAACAATGTCGAACGGTGAGAATACAAAACCCCCTTGGGATTTCCGGTTGTTCCCGATGTATAACAAAGGCTTGAAGCGGTATTCTCATCCAGATCGGGCCATGCGAAATCGTCATCTCCGGTCTCGATCAATTCATCATAGAACATGAGTCCCGGCACCTGTTCGGTCAGCGCCTCATCCCGCGGTCCCATCAGAACAACATGCTTCAGGTCGGGCAGATGTTCCCCGAGCTTTGCAACGATGGGCAGGAATGTCGCATCCAGAAACAGGACCTGATCTTCGGCGTGATTGATAATGTAAATCAACTGCTCCGGGAAGAGGCGCGGATTGATTGTATGACAGACGAAACCCGCCCCCGACACACCAAAGTAAATTTCCAGATGCCGCCGGTTGTTCCAGGCAATCGTGCCGCAGCGGGCCTGCGGATCAAGTCCCAGCTTGTTCAACGCCGACCCCAGCTTGCGGGCGTTGCGCGAAACGTCCCGCCAGTTGGTATGGGTCACGCCCCCAGCAGTCTCGACCGACACGATCGCAGTGTCGCCATGATAGTTTGCGGCGTGATCTATCAGCGACGAAATCAGCAGGGGTGCAGTCATCATCTGGCCCAGCATAAGAGGCTCCTCGTTCAATGGTTCTGGCCGGGCACAAGCCCGGGCGCGTTCTGGTCAACTGAGGCGTGTCCGTCTGGCTGACCGCTCTGGTCGCCTGCCCGGCCCGTCTCCTCCCGCGCGCAACCTGCCAAGGATAGCCCCGGTTGGCAATATCGGCTTGTCCTGAAATGGTACTCCGGATACCCGTTTGGCTTATGACCTTGCGTTACCACACCCCGCTGAGCCCCTCCGAACAGACCGCGTTCGGCATCGCCACGCCGCAAACACTGGCACTGGCAGATCGCGTTCGCTACGCCGAACTCGACATTCTTCGGCATGTGAACAACAAATCCTACATGGGATGGTTCGAAACGCTGCGTGTCGCGCATTTCGACAATTTCTGTGCCCGCCATTTCGACGGCGGCCCCGCACCCCGCTTGGTCGTACGCAATGCCAATATGCATTTCATCCGCGAAATGGTGATGGGTGAGGATTATGTCGCAACCGCCCGCGTAACGGCCTTTCGCAACACGTCTTACACGCTTGAACAACAATTGTGGGCGGGCGATCTGCGGGCGACACTCACTGCTGTCATGGTCCTGCTTGACCCGACCGGATCAAACCGTTTGCCCTTGCCCCAAAGTCTCAGGGATCAGTTCACGCACAGCGAAGGCGCAACATCCGACGCCTGATCTCAGTCGTCATTCATGTTTGTTTCAGATACTCTGGGGGTGAACGGTGGAATTCCTGAATTTCACCGGAGGGGGCAGCGCCCCCTGCCCCTCCGTTGAACGATCAGTCCGGAACGTGCGTTGTCACGCAGCGCCGCCGTGGCTGTGCACAAAATCAACCAGCGCCGCCGTCGATCCATCTTTGCCTGCCGCGCTTTGAGTCCCATCCACAACCGGTCCCAGCGACGTCGCAAGTTCCTTGCCCAGTTCAACGCCCCACTGGTCATAGGAATTGATGCCAAGAATGATACCTTCGACAAAAACCCGGTGTTCGTAAAGCGCAACGATCTGGCCAAACACAAATGGCGTCAGCAGGGGATAGACCAGCGTCGTCGACGGCCGATTGCCGGGAAACACCCGGTGTCGGGCTTGACGCTCAAGCTCTGCACCTTCCAATCCCTTGTCCGCCATGCGCGCCCGCGCCTCGTCAAGTGACCGACCCCGCATCAACGCTTCGGATTGCGCCAGACAGTTTGCCACCAACAAACGGTGCTGATGCGCCAGATCGGGTTCGTGCCCCTGTGCGGCGATCATGAATTCGCAGGGCACCACGCCCGTCCCCTGATGAATCAGCTGATAGAACGCATGCTGGCCATTCGTGCCCGGTTCGCCCCAGACGATCGGCCCGGATGGCACGCTCAGGGTGCTGCCATCCATCGCAACGCTCTTGCCGTTGGATTCCATTTCCAATTGCTGCAAATAGGCGGGCAACCGCGCCAATCGTTGATCGTAGGGCAGCACTGCGCGGGTCGGATAGCCACATATCTGATGGTGCCAAATGCCGATCAGGGCGAGCAAGACCGGCAGGTTTTCGTGCCACTCTGCGGCCTGAAAATGCCTGTCCATCGCCTGCCCACCACGCAGGAAGGCATCAAACCCCTTTGGCCCAATCGCCAACATCAGCGACAGGCCAATCGGTCCCCAGACGGAATACCGTCCGCCGACCCAATCCTCGAACCCAAAGACATGCGCATCGTCGATGCCAAACGCCGCTGTCTTGTCCTGTGCCGTGGACAGCGCTGCGAACTGCTTTGCCGGGTCGCCGCCACCTTCCTCCATCCAGGCCCGCGCCGTGCGGGCATTGGTCATCGTTTCGATGGTGGTAAAGGTCTTGGACGCCACGATGACCAGAGTTGTCTTTGGGTCCAGTCCACGCAGCGTATCGGCAACATGCGCGCCATCGACATTCGACACGAAATGACAGCGCGGCCCGTCATGATAGGGTGCCAAGGCCAGTGCGGCCATTGCCGGACCAAGATCCGAGCCACCAATGCCAATATTCACGATGTCCGTGAATGCACCGCCTGCTCCTGTTTTCTCGCCCGAGCGTACGGCATCGGAAAAGACCCGCATACGATCCAGCGTCGCCAGAACTTCGGGCATCACATCAATACCGCCAGAGATCACCGGCCCACCGTCCAGATTGCGCAACGCCGTGTGCAGCACTGCGCGGTCTTCGGTTTCGTTGATCCGCTCACCACCAAACATCGCCGCGCGCCGCCCCGCAACGTCGGCCTGATCACAAAGATCAGTCAGCGCCTCTATCACGGGTGCATCCACAAGCGTCTTTGAATAATCAAACCGCAGATCACCGACCTGCGCGGAAAACGTGTCGGCGCGGTTCGGGTCGGCGTCGAACATTGCCAGAATCTGCCGTGTTCCGACCGTTTCGTGCAGTTCTTTCAAATGTGTCCAGTCAATCATCTCTCACTCCGCCCAGTGTATCGTGATTTCGTCCAGAACAGCCCTCACGGGCGCCTCTTCGGGTGACAGCGTCTGCGCCCGTTCAAGGGCGGCGCGCTTGTCTGCCCCGAATATCACCAGATGCTTTGACATCGCACCGTTCAGCACCCACGCGCTCAGGCTGACCCGTGTTTCCGGCTGCCCTTCGGGGCGCAGAACCGACAGGATCGGCGCGTCTTCGGCAAGTGCCTCAGTCAACCCTGCGACGCCGGGAAATAGCGAGGCCGTATGCATGTCAGCACCCATGCCAAGCAGCAGCACCGATATCGGCAGTTCCGGCGACAGCTGCGCCTCGATCTCGGGAAGGACTGTTTCCGGCTCTTGCGCTGGCGCGTAGAACGGCAACAGCGTCGCCGCGCTTGCGCGCCCGGTCAGCAACCGCGATGCAATCAGGCCCGCATTGCTGCGCGCATCATTCTGCGGCACCCAGCGTTCATCCGTTGCGAAAACACGCACCCGATCCCAATCCAGATCGGCGGCACAAAGCGCATCAAAGATCGGGCCCGGTGTCGTGCCACCGGGAACCGCGAGCGAAGCGCGATCATGGGTGAGCAGAACCGATTCCAGATCGCCCGCAAGCGTGTTCGCCAAATCGATGGCCGCAAGCTCGCGATCCGGGTATTCAACGATATTCATGGTTTGATACCTCGCCAGACACGACCATCGCGACGCAGCAACTGATCCGCTTGGTCTGGCCCGACACTACCACTTTCATACGGTTTAGGCACCTCTCCCCGCGCCTTCCAACCTGCGATCATCGGATCGGCCCAGGCCCATGCGGCCTCAACCTCGTCGCCGCGCATGAACAGGGTCTGGTTGCCCCGGATCACGTCCATGATCAGCCGTTCATAGGCGTCCGGCGGATCGTCACTCTCGGGGCCAAGCGCCTCGGCAAAGGTCATATCCAGCGGCACATCCACCAGCCGCATACCACCGGGACCGGGTTCCTTGATCGTCACCTGCAAGGTGATTCCCTCGTTCGGCTGAAGGCGAATCGATAGCACATTGGCATGGCGACCGGCTTCGGGCCCGAAGATAGAGTGAGGCGCATCCTTGAACACCACGCTGATCACCGAAGAGCGCGCCACAAGACGCTTGCCCGTGCGCAGATAGAACGGCGTGCCTGCCCACCGCCAATTGCTGATATGCGTCTTGAGCGCGATGTAGCTCTCGGTGCTGCTGCGCGGGTCGCCCGCAGCTTCGCGATAGCCGGGATGTTCACCGTCAAGCGCTTCGTATTGGCCCCGCACGATATGGTGCGGTTCGACCTCATCCAGCGCACGGATCACCTTGAGCTTTTCATCGCGCACCGCATCCGGGTCAAACTTGGCCGGTGGCTCCATCGCGATCAGGCACAAGAGCTGCATCAGGTGGTTCTGCACCATATCGCGCATTGCGCCGGCCTTGTCGTAGTACTCTCCGCGCCCACCGACGCCTACGGTTTCGGCGACTGTAATCTGGATGTGGTCCACGTACTGGCTGTTCCAGAGCGGCTCAAACAGCATGTTGCCAAAGCGGATCGCCATCAGGTTCTGAACGGTTTCTTTGCCCAGATAGTGATCGATCCGATAGATCTGACCTTCGTCAAAATGCTGTGCCAACGTGTCATTCAATGCACGCGCCGTCGCCAGATCGTGGCCGAACGGTTTTTCAACCACGATTCGCGACTGATCGGTTGCCATACCGTTGACATGAATGCGTTCCGCAAGATCGCCGAAAAGCGCTGGTGCCACGGAAAAATAGAACGCCCGCACGCAGCCTTCGCGCATCTTGCCTGCCAACTCGACCCAACCATCGGTGCCCCGCGCATCAATTGTCACATAGTCGGTGCGATCCACGAATGCCGCCAGCGCATCTGCCTGCGCATCATCCTCGCCGACAAATTCGACAATCGCATCGCGCACCATGGCCTTATATTCGTCGGTGTCATGTTCGGATCGCGCCGCGCCGATGATCCGCGCTTCCTCCGGCATCTGCCCCGCGCAAAAACGGCGAAACAAGGCCGGCAAAATCTTGCGCCGCGCTAGATCTCCGGTGCCACCAAAGATTACCAGATCAAACGGTTCCACCGGAATGACTCGTGATACCATGACCAGCCCTGCCCTCATGTTTACGTGATTCAAGTCAAATGTTAGCGCTCACATACACTAAAACACGTGCGCATCACAACTGTGTCAATCGCCGCAGTGTCACATTTCTCCGCCGACCTGCGTGGGCTAAACCCGATTCATGAATATCACAACGGAAGATGACAAATGAAAGACCTGGCCACGCAACCCGCCAATGCAGGAAAATTCCAGGACCGTTTTGTCACCGCTGATGGGCAGTCGCGCGCATCTGTGTCGCTCAGCAAACCGGAAACGCTCTGGTTCAACACCGGGACGCAATGCAATATCGAATGCGAGAACTGCTATATCCTCAGCAGCCCCACCAATGATGCGCTGGTCTATATCACCACGGACGAGGTCAACGCCTATCTTGTTCAGATATCCGAGCGCAGCTGGCCGATACATGAGATCGGGTTTACCGGAGGCGAGCCTTTCATGAACCCCCAAATGATCGACATGGCGCGCTCCGCCCTGTCGCGTGGGTTCGAGGTTTTAATACTGACCAATGCGATGCGCCCGATGATGCGCAAATCAGTGCGCGAGGGGTTGCTGGATCTTCAGGACGAATTCGGCGCACGCATGACGCTGCGCGTCTCGCTCGATCACCATGGCAGCGATTTGCATGACGCGGAACGCGGTGCGGGGAGTTTTGCGAAGGCCATAACCGGAATGGAGTGGCTGAGGGATAGCGGCATCCGGACGACGGTTGCTGGTCGCGCCCAGTTCGGTGTCGGCGAAGTGGACAGCCGTGCGCGCTTTGCCGCTCTCTTCGAAAGGAACGGGTTTGCCATCAATGCGCAGGACCCGGCCGAACTTGTGCTTTTCCCAGAGATGGATGAAGAGATAGAGGTTCCAGAAATCACCACGTCCTGCTGGGGCATTCTCGGCAAGCGACCACAGGACATCATGTGCGCCTCGTCCCGTATGGTGGTCAGGCGCAAGGGGGCGGATCACCCTGTCGTTCTGGCCTGCACACTGCTCCCCTACTCGCCAGAATTCGAACTTGGCCAAACGCTCGCCGAGGCCGAACGCGACGTTCAGTTAAATCACCCGCATTGCGCAAAATTCTGCGTTCTGGGCGGAGCAAGCTGTTCTACGTGATCCTGTTCACGCAAGCGCCGGCGAACCTGCGCTATAGTGCAGGGGAATCGCAGCGGAGCATGTGACTTGATACGATTAATAATGAGCGTTCTGGTGTTGGCCCTCGTACCGCTCTCGGCAGCGGCAGAGCGTCGGATCGCCCTAATTATCGGGAATGATGCCTACGAGGAGGTTCCACGGCTCGACAAGGCTGTCGCGGACGCCACTGGCATCGCCGCGACCCTGACCGCACAGGGGTTTGAGACAATCACCGCGACGGATTCAAGCCGCCGACAAATGAACCGGAGCATCTCCGAGTTTACCGGTCAATTGCAGGCGGGTGATACAGCGGTTCTGTTCTTTGCTGGCCACGGGGTCGAAATCGACGGCGAGAATTATCTGTTGCCCACCGACATCGTTGCCCCCACCAGCGGCGAGCGGGATTTCATCAAATCAGAGTCGATCGCGCTCTCTGCTCTGCTCGACCGGGTGCGCGCCACGGGGGCTCGGACGACCATCGCCATCATCGACGCCTGCCGTAATAATCCCTTCCAAAGCACCACCGGACGCAGCATCGGCGGCACACGCGGGCTTGGTCGCATCACCGCGCCACAGGGCACCTTTGTCATTTTTTCCGCGGGTGCCGGGCAACTCGCGCTGGATGAGTTGACCGAAAACGAGGACGCCGAGAATTCTGTCTTCACCCGCTTGCTGCTGCCCCGCCTTGCTCAGCCAGATCTGGAGCTGCGTACATTGGTCGCCGACCTGCGCACAGAGGTCCGCGACCTTGCACGTAGCGTCAATCACCAACAGTTTCCGGCCTATTACGATGAACTGCTGGGCGACTTCTATTTCGCCAGCGCCTCTTCAACGGTGCAGGTCACGATAAACCCTGACACCGGCACGGCCGACACGATGCGCGCCGATTTCGATCTCGCCCGGAGCATCGGCACGCCCGAGGCGATTGAGGCGTTTCTTGACCGCTACGCAGATCGCGAGGACGAATTCACCTATCGCATGGCCTTGCAGCTAAGGGAAAAGGATGAACCCGCCGCCCGCCCCGAGCCGCAACAGAAACCTGAACCCGTAACCCCAAAAACCGATCAAAGGGCGATCATCCGCGAAACTCAAACTGCCTTGAATGCCGCCAAGTGCTCTGCCGGAACCGCCGACGGCGTTGCCGGGCCGCGCACACGGCGTGCATTCCAGCGCTTTATCACCGATACGGGCGCCACCTTGCGAGCGTCCGATCTGGGGACCGAAAAGGCGTTGCAGGCGATCAGACAGCGCGGGTCCCAGACCTGCAGCGCAACAATTGCGGTTCAACCCGACGTGTCGACACCCCAAGCCAAACAAGGCGGTTTCAACATCGCCGGAAACTGGCAATTCAGCGCAAGCTGCCCCCTGTTCATCAAAACCACCGGGTCAGCCCGATACACCCGAACCGGCCCAAATTCCTTCAGCGGCACTGTAAACGACTCGTTAGGGCAAACTGCCAGCACACATGTCACCCTCTCCGGACGCAAAATGAAGTTCGTCATGAACTGGGCATCCGTTACGACCTATGCGACTGGCACATTGGCTGCGGATGGCCGCAGTTACTCCAACGTCGCGTCCAACGGATGCACGGCAACCGCCTGGCGCATCAACTGATCCACCGACACCGCCATCAGGCAGAGGCGTCGTAACGCTGCCATGGCATCAGTGCAGGGTGAATTCACCCACCTGATTGTGCCACTCGCCCGATGACAGCATCTTGCGATGCGTAAAGCGGACGGAATGCAGTGGCCCATCGATTTCCCGCTGCCAGAATTCGACAAACTTGAACAACGCGGGGTGGTCCGGCGCAAGATCATATTCTTGCCAGACAAAGCTGTTGAGAACATGGGTGTAATCCGGCATGTGATAGAACAATTCTGCCGTTGTCAGTCCGTACCCTTTCAGCATCAATTCGGTTTCTGTAGGTTTCATGATTCAACTCGTAAATTGCCTCGATATCTCCATGATCGACAAAAAAAGTTAACTTTCAACAAAAACAGTATGTTAGCAAAACATCGAGGTGGCTGCCAAATGATCCGTCGCAGCACCATTGCACCTTATATGCGTCGTCTGATAAGGTCCGCCTACTACATATAGTCGACGCACAAAAAGTGGGCAAAAAAACGTGAGCGACACGCCGGAACCACCTGAAAATATGGATGAAACACCACCAGAGCGGCCCGTATACGACGGACCCAGCGTGTCCATCGAATCCGAAATGCGCACGTCCTATCTGGACTATGCGATGTCGGTCATCGTGTCCCGCGCCATTCCCGACCTGCGCGACGGCCTGAAACCGGTGCACCGCCGGATTCTCTATGCGATGCATGAAACCGGCAATACGCACGACAAGCCCTATCGCAAATCTGCCCGTCCGGTCGGCGATGTCATGGGTAAGTATCACCCGCATGGTGACAGCGCGATCTATGACGCATTGGTGCGGATGGCGCAGGACTTTTCGATGTCGCTGCCCCTGCTGGATGGCCAAGGCAATTTCGGCTCCATGGACGGCGATAACCCCGCAGCCATGCGATACACCGAAGTGCGGATGGACAAGCCGTCGGCAGCGATCCTTGCGGATATCGACAAGGACACCGTTGATTTTCAGGACAACTATGACGGCAAGGACAAGGAACCCACCGTCCTTCCGGCCCGGTTCCCGAACATGCTGGTCAACGGCGCGGGCGGCATTGCCGTCGGCATGGCCACGAATATTCCGCCGCACAATCTGGGCGAAGTTGTCGACGCAACACTTGCCCTGATCGAGGAACCGGATCTGACCAGCGAGCAGTTGATCGACTATGTTCCGGGACCCGACTTCCCGACAGGCGCGATCATGCTCGGGCGTTCAGGCGCGCGAAAGGCCTATCTCGAAGGGCGCGGCAGCGTCATCATCAGGGCCCGCACCCGCGTCGAAGAGATCAGAAAAGACCGATATGCGATCATCGTCGACGAGATTCCCTATCAGGTGAACAAGGCGAGCATGATCGAAAAGATCGCCGAGGCCGTGCGTGAAAAACGCATCGAAGGCGTCGCCCATGTTCAGGACGAATCCGACCGTAATGGCGTGCGCGTCGTTGTCGAACTCAAGCGCGATGCAACTGCCGAGGTTGTGCTGAACCAACTCTATCGTTTCAGCCCGATGCAAACCTATTTCGGCTGCAATATGTTGGCGCTGAATGGTGGCCGGCCGGAACAGTTGACCCTGCGCCGGTTTCTCACATCCTTCATCGACTTCCGCGAAGATGTTGTCGCCCGGCGTACCGCGTTCCTGCTGCGCAAGGCGCGCGAACGCAGCCACATCCTGTGTGGTCTGGCCGTCGCTGTCACCAACATCGATGAGATCGTCGCCACGATCCGCTCCTCCGCCGATGCCGCCGAAGCGCGGGAAAAGTTGATGACGCGCCGCTGGCCCGCCGCATCGATCATGGAATATATCGCCCTGATCGACGATCCGACGCACACGGCCAACGAGGACGGCACCTATAACCTGTCCGAGACCCAGGCACGTGCAATCCTTGAACTGCGACTGCAGCGCCTGACCCAAATTGGCGTCAAGGAAGTCACCGACGAACTTGAGGAACTGGCCAGCAAGATCAAGGAATACCTTGAGATTCTGGGCAGCCGTGAACGCATTATGGCCATTATCTCGGACGAGCTTCGCGAAGTCCGTGAACAGTTTGCGGTCCCACGTCGCACCGAGATTGTCGAATGGTCTGGTGACATGGAAGACGAAGACCTGATCGAGCGCGAAGACATGGTCGTGACCGTGACCTCGGGTGGTTACATCAAGCGGACTCCACTTGCCGATTTCCGCAGCCAGCGGCGCGGCGGCAAGGGTCTCGCAGGGATGCAGACCAAGGAAGAAGACGTGGTCACCACGCTCTTTGTTGCCAATACCCATACGCAACTGCTGTTCTTTACGACCGAGGGCATGGTCTACAAGCTCAAGACATGGCGTCTGCCGCAAGGCGGACGGACCTCTAAGGGCAAAGCCGTGGTCAATATCCTGCCGATCCCGCCCGGTGTCTCGGTCGCAGCAATCATGCCGGTGGATCGCGACGAATCGGAATGGGCTGACCTGCAGGTGGTCTTTGCCACTTCTGCGGGCACCGTGCGCCGCAACAAGCTGTCGGATTTCACCAACGTCATGCGAAACGGCAAGATCGCGATGAAGTTCGAGGATGAAAACGCCGGAACCACGCTGATCAACGCCCGCATCGCCAGTAATGATGACGATGTGATGCTGGTCACCAATTCGGGCCGCGCAATTCGCTTCCCCGCTACCGATGTGCGCGTCTTTAACAGCCGCAATTCAATCGGTGTGCGCGGGATCAGGCTGAACGGCGATGACCGGGTCGTGTCGATGTCGATCATCCGGCATTTCGACGCCACGTCGGACGAGCGCGCCGCCTATCTCAAACGACGCCGCGCTGTGGCCGGATTGGCGGATGATGCCGACGCGACAGAGGATGAAGAAGCCAACGCGATGGCGACGATCAGCCAGGAACGGTATGCGGAAATGTCCGCGGCCGAAAACCTGATCCTGACGATTTCGGCGCGCGGCTCTGGCAAGCTCAGCTCCAGTCACGACTATCCCGTTCGCGGGCGTGGTGGTCAGGGTGTGGCAGCCATGGACAAGGCGATGCGTGGCGGTGAACTGGTCGCGTCCTTCCCGGTCGAGCTTGACGATCAGATCATGCTTGCCACCTCCAAGGGGCAATCGATCCGTGTGCCGGTCGAGGGCATATCCTTCCGCTCACGCTCTGCCGGTGGCGTCAAGGTCTTTGACACTGCAAAGGGCGAAGAAGTCGTCAGCGTTGCGTGGATTGCCGATCAGGGCGAGCCTGAAGAGGAAGCAGGTGGCGGCGAATAATCAGGCCGCCACACCAATCTGCTTGATCGTCCGGCCCCAGAATCGTGTCATGAGGAACACAGCCGTACAGGCGAGGCCAACCACAAGACCAAGCCATATGCCGACGCCGCCCATATTCTGCACAAAGCCAAGATAGTAGGATGTGGGGATCCCGATGAGCCAGTAGGACATCGCCGCCATTACCATTGGAACCTTGGTGTCCTGCACCCCGCGCAACAGCCCCAGGGCCATCGCCTGCGCCCCATCGACGAGTTGAAACAGCGCAGCAACCGCCAACAGCAGCACTCCGATTTCGAGTATTTCCGGACGGTACGGGTTGTCAGCCTCCATGAATGCCGAGAGCAGTGGAACCGGTGCGAGGAAGAAGACGATCATGGTCAGGGCCGCAAAGACCAGTGACAGGCCAGTCACGGCAATTGCGCCGCGCGCCATATGGGCCCGATCCTGCCGCCCGTAGGCATTGCCCGCGCGGATCGTGGCCGCATTGCACAGCCCCAGATGCACCATAAACGTGGCCGAAGCCACGGTGACAACAATCCCATGCGCCGCCAGCGACAGCGTACCCAGCCAACCCATCATCAGCGCAGACGCCGCAAAGAGACCGACCTCGCTGACAAGCGTCAGCCCGATCGGAGCACCCAGGCGGAACACGCGGCCCATCATCTCCCAGTCCGGGCGCCACAGGCGGAGAAATATCTGGTGGTCAGGCAGACGCCAAGCGGCATAGGCGACGATCGCGATCAACGATACCACCTGCGTCACAAGCGATGCCAATGCCGCGCCAAACAGGCCCAATTCCGGCGCGCTCCAATTGCCAAAGATCAGCATGTAATCGACCACGCCATTCGTGACCGCAGCTGTGATCGTGACCCAAAGAACGACCTGTGTGCGTTCAAGTGCGGCAAGATAGGATTTCAGCACCATCACCAACAAGGCAGGAATGATACCCCAACAGGCCACCCGCAGATACTCTGCGGCCAGTTGCGCCACCAAGGGCTCCTGCCCCAGCAACTGCAGGATCGGGCGAGACCAGATCATCAGCGGAATGACCGCGAGAGCATAGGCAAGCGACAGCCAAAGCCCCATGCGCGTGGCGCGTCGAACGCTTATTTCATCGTCTGATGCTTCGGCGGCGGCGACCATAGGCATCACCGCCAAAGCAAATCCACCGCCAAGAATGAACAGCACGAAAAAGTAGGTTGATGCCAGCGTCACTGCCGCCAGCTCATTAACGCCATACCAGCCCAGCATTACCGTATCGACGAGGCCGATTGCAAACTGCGCAAGGTGCCCCCCGACAAGCGGCAGGCCCAGCACGAGGATGGCCTTGATATGGCCGGGATATGTCATTGCAGCGCTCATAAGAATCCTGCCTTAGGGCAGAACCTACCTCCCCGGCAAGAGCGAGAATGGCGAAAGAGGCCAACCTCCCCGCCGCTGCAATCACATGTGGATCACACGCCCCCACGCATCAAGAACGGATTCGTGCATCATTTCGCTGAGCGTCGGATGCGGGAAAACCGTGTTCATCAGATCCTCTTCGGTGGTTTCAAGCTGGCGTCCCACCACATACCCCTGGATAAGTTCCGTCACCTCGGCCCCGACCATATGCGCGCCGAGCAATTCGCCGGTCTTGGCATCAAACACTGTCTTGATCATGCCCTCGGGTTCACCAAGGGCGATGGCTTTGCCATTGCCGATAAAGGGAAACCGCCCGACCTTGATGTCATACCCAAGCTCTTTTGCTTTGGCTTCGGTAAAGCCGACAGAGGCGACCTGTGGTTGGCAATAGGTACACCCGG
The DNA here is from genome assembly GCF_039973035.1 of Sedimentitalea sp. Lineage (NCBI taxonomy): Bacteria > Pseudomonadati > Pseudomonadota > Alphaproteobacteria > Rhodobacterales > Paracoccaceae > Sedimentitalea > Sedimentitalea sp. The sequence goes on along the minus strand of NZ_JBDWLR010000084.1, from coordinate 150,451 downwards.
CGATGCTCTCTGGTTTGATCGGATGCGGATGCTCGCCCGCGATCATCTCTGCGACCATGACGCCTTCGTGGCTGGCCTTATGTGCAAGCCACGGTGCGCCCGCGATGTCGCCAATCGCATAAAGCCCGTCAACACCGGTCCGGCAATATTCATCGACCACCACATGCGTCCGGTCGATCTTGACCCCTAGTTCTTCGAGCCCGAGGTTCTCGACGTTGCCGACGATGCCAACCGCTGAAATCACCGTGTCGAACTCTTGCGTTTCGGTCTTGCCGCCGATCTCGATATGGGCGGTGACTTTGCCTTTGCCCCGGTCGAGTTGCTTGACCGCGGCCTTTTCCTTTATCGTCACGCCCTGCTTGGTGAATTGCTTTTTGGCAAAGGCGCTGATCTCGGCATCTTCGACCGGCAGGATCCGGTCCATCACCTCGACAACCGTGGTGTCCGCCCCCAGCGTATTGTAAAAACTGGCAAATTCGATGCCGATGGCACCCGAACCGATGACCAACAACTTCTTGGGCATCCGCGCCGGTTGCAGCGCATGCTTATAGGTCCAGACCAGATCACCATCCGCTTCTAGCCCCGGCAATTCACGCGCCCGTGCTCCGGTCGCCAGAACGATATGCTTGGCTGTGAGGTCCTGCTGTCCCTTGTCGGTCTTGACGCTGACCTGACCTTTGCCGGTCAGTGTCGCCTCACCCATCACCGTGGTGACCTTGTTCTTTTTCATCAGATGCCCGATGCCACCCGACAACTGGCCAGCCACCTTTCGGCTGCGTTTGACGACAGCGTCCAGATCATAACCAACCTTGTCTGCCTTGAGCCCGAACTCAGCGGCACGCTCCATCAGGTGAAAGACCTCGGCACTGCGCAGCATCGCCTTGGTCGGAATACAGCCCCAGTTGAGACAGATACCGCCCATATGTTCGCGCTCGACAATGGCGACGCTCAACCCCAGCTGCGCGCCGCGAATAGCAGCGACATACCCGCCGGGACCTGCCCCGACAACGATCATATCATAGGATTTGGCGGCCATTTTTTACCTTGCTGTCAAAAGGAGTTGCATCTGTGCGGGCCAACCTAGCAACTGGCCCCTGCCATTGCAAAGATATCACACCGTCGCGTCAAGATTGCGGTGGCCACCTACAGGTCGCGTGATACTCTGGCCCGGAACAAACCGGAGTGACGTGATGGGAAAGACCCTGAAAGACCTGTTTCTGGCATTGCTGAATGCCACCCTGATCCTGGTGGCGTTGTGTCTGTTTCTGCTGTTAATGGTGGTCAATAAGGCCAACTCCCTGACCGAGACCTTTGCCGAGCACCTTCAGATCGTGGCGCCCCTTCAAGAGAGTGTTCAGAACACTGGCGCTGAAATTGCAGCACTGCGCGCTGATCTGGCAGAGCTGAAAGACCAGTCGGGAGATGTGTCATCGGCGACGATGACGCGCATACAGGGTCGCATGGAAATGATGGAGGCCAGACTGAACGACATGCAGGGCTCGCTGGAAGATCTGCGCGGCGCGCCAGAGCGCCTGCTGAACCAAGCGATCGAAAAGGCCGGAGATCAGGCCGTCATCACAGCGACCCGCATACGGGGCTGTGTTCCGGCAGAGGATATAGCCTCTCCAACGAGCTAGGCGTCAGACGCCTAGCCTGCCTGCTGCAATTCACGAACCGTGTTGCCATAGCCACCGTTGGTGACATAGGCCGCTTCTGGTGCACTTGAGGGGCGCGACAACGCATCGTTACGATACGGGAAACGACCAAACAGGCGGATCACCTCGCGATGCGCCCGAGCGTGCAATAGGTTGGAAGCGCCGTATTCCGGCATCCGTTCGCACATCAAGCGCACACAACGTTCCTGATCACACAGGTTTTCCGAATGCATCATCGGCAGATAAAAGAACTGCCGCGCCGGTTCATCGATCCGCATATCCCAACGTCTGTCGACGCAGGCCTTTGCCACCGCAAGCGCCGCCTGATCGGTTGCGAATGCGCGGCCGCTGCCACGGAACATGTTGCGAGGAAATTGGTCTGTCAGGATGATATAGGCCAGAGACCCGCTGGGATATGTAAGCCAGAGCGAAAACCGCCCATCGCGTGCGCCCTCCCAAGAGGCTCCGAACCGCCGCGTGATTTCGGCGTCCAGTTTATCGTCCTGGGCATACCAACCGGCCTCGCCCACTTCGTCCAACCAAAAACTAAGTACTTCTTCAGGGCCAACCATGGTCCACTCCCTACTTTCTTAACATCCCCTCCCAAGTCACGCCTTCATTGAAACTGATTTACAGAATATTTACAGTAACAATTTGCTACACTCGGGTATTGTCAGCCTTGATGTGGCGTTTCCGTCACCTGTTCGTCCTCAAGATCTGCCTCGATGGCCAATTCTTGTGCATATTCGACTGCCACATAAGTCGATGACGGGTACATCGCGGCGATGCTGCCGGTTTCCTCGATCGGCACCGCCGGGCGACGCGTGCTGCGATACGCGGCATAGACGGCAAGGGCAAACAACAGCCCAGCCATGAACAGGAAAAAGCCCGGCGGACCAAAGACACCATCATCCATCAACCAACCGATGATCAGCGGTCCGGTGATCGCGCCAAGCCCGTTGATAAAGACCAGTCCGCCCGAGGCCGCTGCCATATCCTCGTGCTCGAGATAGTCGTTGGTATGCGCAAGCAGCAGAGAATAAAGCGGATTGCTGAAGCCCCCGATCAGGAAGGCCCCGACCAGCAAGAAGGTGAAATCCGAACCAAACATCATCCCGAGGCAAGCACCGATACCACCACATCCCGATACGGCGAGGATCAATAGGCGTCGATCCATGCGATCCGAAATCCAGCCCAAAGGATACTGCAACAGCATCGCCCCGATATAAAACGTCGCCACAAAAATCGAAATCTGCGCCACGCTCAGCCCGGCCTTGGCACCGTAAACCGCGCTCATCCCGAATTGCGAGGCAAAGACCCCGCCCAACAGGAACATCCCGACACAACCTAACGGTGAAATTTTCACCAATTCCCGCAGAGTCATCGGTTTTGTTGTGTCAAACGCCGGAGTCGGGCTGATCGAAAGGAGAATCGGCGCAAACGAGATCGAGATCAGCACCGATGCGATGACAAAGGTGACGAATCCCGCCGGATCACCGACCAGCATCAGCGCCTGTGCCGACACGATGCCGACCATCTGCACGATCATGTAGAGCGACAGCGCCTGACCACGCGTTTCATTGGTGGCCGAGTGGTTCAGCCAGCTTTCCGCGGTCACATACACGCCGGAAAAGCAAAATCCGATGATCACGCGCCCCAAGGCCCATGCAATCGGATCGGTGAACGTCGGATAAAGGATCATCACGGCGGAAATAAACGAGGCCAGCGCCGCAAACACGCGCACATGCCCGACCCGCCGGATCATTTCCGGGGCCAGCCGCGAGCCGCCCAAAAAGCCCAGAAAATAGGATGACATCACGATCGACATCTGCAGGGTCGAGAACCCTTCGATTTCGCCCCGCACACCCAGCAAAGTGCCCTGAAGACCGTTTCCGACCATCAGCAACATCATGCCCAAGAGCAACGCCCACGCGCTCGACAGAACCTGTAACATCTCGCGTCTCCGGTGGTTGGCATCGCGGTTTCGGTGTCGTGTATCGCGGATCAGACCGGACGAGTCCCCCTTGGCAGCGACACCCCGTGAGTCGCAAGAGGCAATTTCAGTCTTTTTGAGGGATCAGCAGCGATGCGTCGCCATAGGAGAAAAACCGATACCCATCCTGCACCGCATGCTCATAGGTGCGCGCGATCCGCTCCTGCCCCATCAATGCGGATACCAGCATCAGCAAGGTCGATTTCGGCAGATGGAAATTCGTCATCAGCGCGTCTGTCGCCTGAAATTTGAAGCCTGGATAGATAAAGATGTCGGTGTCCCCCTCCCAGGCTTTGATCTCGCCACCATGTACCGCCGTTTCAATCAACCGCAATGCCGTCGTTCCGACCGGGATGATCCGTCCCCCCTCCGCACGGGTAGCCGCGATTTCTGCAGCCGCCGCAGAGCTGACCTGCCCCCACTCCGCATGCATCTTGTGGGTGGTCACATCGTCAACCTTAACCGGCAGAAACGTCCCTGCCCCCACATGCAATGTCACCTCGGTGAACTCAACGCCCTTTGCCCGTAGCGCCGACAGAAGCGCATCATCGAAATGCAAAGATGCTGTTGGTGCCGCAACGGCACCGGAGTTGCGCGCAAAGACGGTCTGATAATCGGTCTTGTCACGCTCATCCGCAGCGCGTTTGGCGGCGATATACGGCGGGAGCGGCATGGCTCCGGCCTCGGCCAGCGCGGCGTCAAAGGAATCGCCGGTCAGGTTGAACCGCAGCATCCCCTGCCCGTCGGCGACATGATCCAGCTCTGCTGTCAGACCAGCGGCAAAGGTCACCACCTCGCCGAGTTTCAGCTTTTTCAGCGGTTTGATCAGCGCGGACCAAGTTCCATTCGCGCGTGGTTCCAACAACGTGACTTCAATCCGGGCGCGGGTTTCGCCTTGCGCACTGGTGCGTTGGCGCGCCCCGCTCAGGCGCGCGGGGATGACACGGGTGTTGTTCAGTACCAGCCGATCCCCGGGGCGCAACCAATCCGGCAGGTCGCTAACCTGTGCATCGGTGATGTCATCGCCTTGTGCGATCAACATGCGCGCGGAACTGCGCGGCACCGCCGGACGTGTGGCGATACGGTCATCGGGCAAGTCAAAATCAAAATCGCTCAGCTTCATCGGCTTGGTCCAGTGCGTCGCTCGGGGTGGTCGGATGTCGCTGGTTTCTACCGGCAGGTCAGCACGGCTGCAATCGGTCGACGCAAACGCCTTCAGCGCCCCGAATTTGCATCATCCGGCATCGTTCTTGGTTTAGCTGTGGGCTTTGGTGCAAACTCGTCCACCGGCGGCGGTGCGCTGCGCAGAATGTTGCGCAAGAAACCGGGTGCCAGCCCGGAAAGTGGGTTTACACCGACCCGGGGATTCTTGGCGGGCCCCGTCAGTGTGTAATTGAACCCGATCACACCCTCGCCTTTGCGCGCAATTAGGTTTCCGATCTGATTGACCAGATAGAGCGGTGAAATCACGCCCTGCATCCGCAATGTTCCACTTGGTACGTGATAGGTGCCGTCCATCGACAACCCCATCGCAGGGCCTGTCGCACTGCTTTCAAAAACCGTGACTTCGGACGGGCTCAACCGAAATCTTGCGTCTACGTTCGAGAACTGGATACCTTGCCCGGACATCTGATCCAGCAATCCGACAACGCTAATTGCATTGAGCAGCGCCGCAATCGCTGGAGCATCATGTACCTGGGTATTGGTGATCTTGAGGGTGCCATCGAACTGTCCGGTCCGAACACCGGGGCTCAGCGACATATCAAAGTTTCCTCCACGCGCCATTGTCAGCAATCCAGCAGAGCGTACGACGCCCCCGGCATCGCCCGACTGGATGCGCACCGCACTGCGCCCCGATTGCGGCTGAACCTGGCCTGTAACCTGGGTCTGACCGTTGACCCTGCCACTGAAAGGCCCCTTGACCCCGCCAGTGGTGGTAAACTGTCCGTCAAAGTTAGTGAGCGATATCGTGTCGGTCACTTGCAGCCGATCCAGAGCGACATTCATCCTACTGCTTTCTCCACCGGTGCCGCTGCCGCTGCCGAAGGTTGCCTTGCGCATGTCCAGCGTGCCGTTGAGAATTCGGATATCCGGCGGCGCGCTGCCACGTCCGACCAGTTCGACAGATGCATCGAGCCAATCGTTCAACCGTACCGAACTCAGCAAGGCACGATCCAACCCGCCGCCCGGCCGGTTGGTGATGGCGCCATTGGCCGAAAGGCCCGATGCCTGCAGCACAAGCCGGTCAATCCGAGTCTGGTCGCCGACAACACCGTCGATTTCCAGTTTTCCTGTTGCGGATGCAGTTTTCGACCAGCCAAGGGGCGGCAACGAAAGCCCCACGCCGCGCAGATCGGATGTCAGCTTCAATTGCGGAGGGCTGCCTGCCGCAAAGACCATGGTAAAGTCCCCGCTGCCCTCGCCCGAAACGCTCCCCTCGGGCAATCCGATCCCGAAGGTATCTATGACGCGCTGTGACAGTTCGATCGTGCCGTCCAGTTGGCTCTGCTTGGGCACGTCCTTGCCGATGGGTTGCTGCCAGCGCACTGACACCGGAACTGGGCCGATTTTTCCGGCACCCGAGAGGGCGATGCCGTCCTGATCCCCAACGATCTCCATGACCGGCGCGCTGACGGTCTGACCCGGGACAAGCACGGTGCTCTGAACATCCGTAATCACGCCCTTGAGATGGAATTCGAGGTCTTCAAACGGTACCTTCTCCTTCATTGGCAGCGCCAATGTGCCGCTCAGCCGTGCCATGCCGTCTGCCATGTCCACCGGCAACGGTGTATCCTTTAGGACAGCGAGCGGCGGTCGGTTGAGCAGCGACATGAAAGATGTGACCGATCCCGAACCCTGTACACGCACCACGGCTGGCGTGTCGGGTTTGACGGCCATTTGGGGAATGATAAAAGATGTGCCGGTCACATCGACCGCGCCACCTTCGTCCGCAATGATCTGACCCGCGGTAGCGGTGGCGACAAAGCGGTCACCTTCAATTGTGACCTGACCATGTGCCCCAATGATCGGCGGCAGCGTCTTGAGGAACTTTACCTCGGTATCGGCATAGCTGAAATCCAGATAGACGTTTGGCTGTTCATCGGGTTTGATCCGCAGCGCAAACCCGATGTCCTGCAAAAGCCCGCCAGAGATATTTTTGTTCACCCAATCCCGAGGCTTGGGCGCGGCGCGATCCGGCCAGATCTCTTTCAGTCGTTCGGGCGTCAACTGGTCCATGCTGCCATCAACCGCGATCCGCCATCCGTCTGCCTGCGCGTCGAGATTACCCGAGAGGTGCAATTGGCTGTCATTCTGCATGATCAGCATGTCGCCCAGCGTCACACGGAACGGCGCAAGCTGAAGCCGCAAATCGGCGGTTGTTCTGGGGATTTCGATCGGGCTCTCGTACAATCCGTCGGGGTTCAGCGACAGGTTGGTCAGGGTGAGCTGTCCAATTAAATTGCTGAATTTTCCGGATTCGAGATCAAGATAAGCGCGACCCTCAGCCGAACCCGAGACCCAGGCGCTTGAGACCGAAACCTCGTTGATGATCAGAACCTGCTCACTGGGGACGTAAGTGAAATAGCTCCGCCCGCCATCAAAGGGCACCGGATGGATCGCATCGATAGGTTGCACAACCCCTGCCCCGATCTGGAGCGTCGCCGACAGCGAGCCAAGCGTGCCATCCCCTGCCAAGCTGGCGCGCAATGCACCCGAGATCGGTGCGCGCAACACGTCGAGCGGTGCCAGCGCCACGGATTGTGAGGCAATATCCTGCGCCGGGATATTGGAAACCGAAATACCCAGTTCAGCCTCAATTTCGCCAATTCGACTGACATAGTTCATCGCAAGCGCGCTGGCGCTGGAGCCGCCGCTGAGCAGGGAAAAGTTGCTGGCGATCCGCAAATCGTCATCGTCTCGATCCAGCGTGATCTGCCCACCATCCAGCGTCCAGCTCCGGTTTACCTGCAGGTCATCATAGCGCAGGGTCAGCGATTCCATTTCGATCGAGACCAGCGATGAAAGCGGTGGTGAAACCAGACGGCTGTCCCACTCCTCGATCAATTCGGCAACGCTTGCAGGCTCGCGCACCACGACGGGCTGTTGACCAAGGGCCAGAGAAAGCTTGCCGTCAGCATCGCGGCGCAATGTCATGAACGCCCCGTTCAGCGAAATTGACTTGGGTTGGATGCGCCCACGCAACAGCGGACGCATTGCAAGGCTGGCCTGCGCATCGACAAGTTGCACGATGGGCCGCCCATCGGCCTCGCTGAGCGTCACATCACGCAATCGCACCCGTGGACGCCAGCCACGGTTAACCACCATTTCCACATCACCAAAGGTGATCTGCAATCCACCCAGATTCTGTTCTAACCGCGCCTCGATCCGGTGGCGCAGCCAGTCGGGCATCGTCAGGGTCTGACCGATCCCCCACAGGGCGACAACTGCGACCAGTATCGCCAGTACCGAGGCGGAAAACGCAGACCAGATGCCAATCCGTCGCCTGCGCGACCGGCGGCGCGGCGGTTTCACGCCCGGTTCGTTTTCGTTTTTGGGCTCTGTGGTCATGAAAACCGGTCCGCGCGCCTTTTCGTTTCGCCGGAACAGCCTATTGTCGTCCGCATCTCTGATCCTATCATACGGAATTCGCCCATGCCTGACGTCAACGACACCGCTCCCGACTTTGCTCTGCCTTGTACTGGCGGCGAAACCGTCCGTCTTTCTGAACTACGCGGCCAGACTGTTGTTCTTTTTTTCTATCCTCGTGATGATACGCCGGGCTGCACCAAGGAATCCATCGGATTTTCAGCCGAGCATCAGGCCTTTGCCGATGCCGGGGCTGTGGTTTTCGGCATTTCCAAGGACAGCCTTGCAAGCCACGACAAATTTACCGCCAAACACGAATTGAGCGTCCCCCTTTTGTCGGACGAGCACGGCCAGGTTTGCGAAGACTACGGCGTCTGGAAAGAGAAAAAGATGTACGGCAAGACCTTTATGGGCATCGAACGCACGACGGTGCTGGTCGACCCGGATGGGCGGATCGGGCAAATCTGGCGAAAGGTCAAGGTTCCCGGTCATGTTGACGAGGTTCTGGCTGCCGTAAAGCAGGGGTAACGCCATTTTCCGTGCGGACTTTGGGTTGCAGATGACGGATTTGTCGCGACAATCATCTCGCGCGGCAAATTAATCTACACTGGCGGGCCGTTTTCGCGTAGCGACCGGCAGTATCCGTACCAGTTACGCGATGCCGTTCCGATCGGTGCGGCCGAAAAGTTGTTACCTTTAGTGCGGGATAGCCCAAATGCTCAGAACCTACGATAGTGTCCGTTCTCTGTTCTCCTTTGCCGGTGCTGCCGTGCTGGAACGGCTTCAAGGCATATTGCGTATGACAAACCTGTTCATGGCATCCGAGCGGGAATGGGCCGGCCAATCGGGGCCGCTTTGTAAGTATAGCGCGGTGAGGCGCTAAGCATATGACACTTTCACTCGCCCAGATGGCCACCGAGGTTCTGCAATCCGCTGACGGTCGTGAGAAAACGAGGATATCGCGCGAGCACGCGGCACGCTGGTTTGCTGCCCGAACCGGTTCGACAAGTGACATTGAAGTCGGCAACGCAACCCCTCCGATGCACCCGTCGCGCCCACCTCAGCCAGAGTTGCTGTCACCGCGCGACGTACCCCGCAGGCGTCCCGGCAGCCCGGCAGGACGGATCGCGCTCTTGCATGCGGTTGCTCATATTGAACTGAACGCCGTTGATCTGCATTGGGACATCATCGCGCGGTTCACCGACATACCCATGCCAATCGGTTTCTACGACGACTGGGTCAAGGCAGCAGACGAAGAAAGCAAGCATTTCAACCTGATGTGCGATTGTCTTGAGGCACTCGGCAGCCACTATGGTGCCTTGCCAGCCCATGCAGGTATGTGGCGCGCAGCCGAAGACACCGCAGAAGATTTCATGGGCCGACTCGCTGTCGTCCCCATGGTGCTCGAGGCGCGTGGGCTGGACGTGACGCCCGGCATGATCGAGATATTCCGCAAGGCCGGAGTTGATCAGGCCGTCGCCGCGCTCGAAACGATCTACGCCGAAGAAGTCGCGCATGTCGCCTATGGCTCCAAGTGGTTTCACTTTCTCTGCGGGCGTCATGATCTTGATCCGCGTGAGGTCTTTCACGAGCTGGTAGGCCGCTATTTTCACGGCCCGCTCAAACCCCCATTCAACGAAGAAAAACGTGCCGAAGCCGGCATTCCACCAGATTTCTACTGGCCCTTGGCAGAGCGACAAAACAACACGGGTTGACCCATCTGCACTTTTTGTGGGCGGCAATCCTTTGCCGATCCACACCTTTGAGGTCGTTGATTTCGGCGAGATTTCGCCGTTTTTCGCCGGCTTATGCCTTCATACACATGTTACACGTTCGGCCAACTTGCCCAAAAGACACGCTATGCTTAATGACCGTTCAGGCACAAAGCCTTTTGGGGCTCGGCTGCCGACACGAGGGATGGACTTAGGGATGAGCGCGTGCGGACCAGGCTTGCGATAAGAATTCATGCGGCGATGGAACGTGTGTTCCCTGAACGCCGGGTTTTTCTGAAATCTGATACGGATACGCGCTTTATCCGGCTGCGGCCGGTGACCCAGTTGTTCATTGGCGCAGGTGCATCTGCGGTTGTCGCTTGGGCGATCATCGCAACCGCAGTTCTGCTCATGGACAGTATCGGGTCCGGTAATTTTCGCGAACAGGCCAAGCGCGATCAGGATATGTACCAAGAGCGCTTGAATGCCCTGTCGCTTGAGCGCGACGCACGCGCCGAAGAAGCATTGGCAGCGCAACAAAGATTCAACGCGGCCCTCAGCCAGATCTCGATCATGCAATCTGACCTGCTGGCCTCGGAGACTCATCGCCGCGAGCTGGAAACCGGAATCGAAGTTATCCAGTCAACGCTGCGCGACACGATGAGCGACCGTGAAACCGCCCGGACAGAACTGGCTGCGTTGCAGGCGGAACAGGCGGCACCCGGGTCGTCACAGAACGCCACCACCGCGTCACCTGCCCCGATCAACTTTATGGCCGAAGCGCTGGCGCAAACGGCGAAGGAACGCGATCAGATTCAGGAAAACGCGCGGCATGCCCTTCAACGGGCTATTGATCTGGAACTCGATCTAAAGCTGAAAGAAGAACAGAACGATCAGATTTTCCGGCAGCTTGAAGAGGCGATGACCATATCGGTCGCGCCGCTGGACAAGATGTTCCGCACAGCAGGCATGCCCACCGACAAGATAATCGAGCAGGTTCGCCGCGGGTATAGCGGTCAGGGCGGGCCATTGACCCCCCTCTCCTTTACGACCCGCGGCGAAGATGAACCAACCGTGGACGAGTTGCGGGCGAACCGCATCCTTTCACAGATGGATCTCCTGAACATGTATCGAATCGCTGCTGAGCGCGCGCCCTTCGCGAGCCCGGTAAAGGCCGCCGTGCGCTATACCAGTGGTTTCGGCTTTCGCCGGGATCCCAAGACCGGCGGTCGGCGGATGCACAACGGGTCAGATTTTGCGGGCCCGGCGGGCACCGACATCCTGGCAACGGCGGACGGCGTAGTTTCCCATGCAGGCTGGCAATCAGGCTATGGACGGCTGGTCAAAATCAAGCACGATTTTGGCATCGAAACCTTCTATGCGCATAACTCGCGCATTCGGGTCAAGAAGGGTCAAAGGGTCTCGCGCGGCGATCACATTGCTGATATGGGTAGCACCGGACGGGTGACCGGGACACATTTGCACTATGAGGTGCGGGTCAACGGATCGCCTGTAAACCCCATGATCTACATCAAGGCTGCAAGTAATGTTTTCGAAGAGCAAGATAAACGAGCCAGGTTCCAAGACGTCCGATGATGCGAAACCGGCGGCTCCCACCGGGGCGCCCGCCGCACCTTCATCGACAGGCGACTACAAGGCCAGCGCGCCCAAGGCAAAGCCCCCTGCATCGACCCTTTCGGCAGATCTGCACATCACGGGCAACCTCAAGACAACCGGTGACATCCAGGTCGAAGGCACCGTCGAAGGTGACATCCGTGCGCACCTGCTGACCATCGGCGAGACCGCTACGATCAAAGGTGAAGTGATCGCAGATGATGTTGTGATCAACGGCAGAATCGTTGGTCGCGTTCGTGGTTTGAAAGTCCGTCTGACATCGACTGCACGCGTCGAAGGCGACATCATCCACAAGACCATCGCCATCGAAAGCGGCGCGCATTTCGAAGGCTCTGTGCAGCGTCAGGACGATCCGCTGAATCCCGGCGGCGCCGGCAAGGCGCAAGGCGCAAATCCCGCGACTGCCAAGGTCTCGTCGTAAGGCTGAGGCCCCGACCCAAGGAACAACGATCGGGCGCTGCAACTGAACGCAGGCCCATTGAACGTATAATGTAGGCCGTACCCGGAATGTGGGGCGGCCTACAATTTTTTCTCGCACATCAAGAAGCGACCAATCAAACGATTTGAGATGCCGTCGACATCTCGTGATCCCGCAGGCGGGTTTGACTTTTCTACCGTCGATATTTGACGAAATCCGTCATGCTTGCCACACGATCATAGAGCTTCTGCGCCGTCTTGTTTGATGCGGTTGTCAGCCAATAGGTTTGCGCTGCACCGTGTTTATCCGCATCCGCATAGACAGCTTCAATAAGGGCGCGACCAACGCCGAGGCCACGTACTGACGGGTCAGCGAACAGGTCCTGCATGTAGCAGCGCGGCCCCCAATCGGAAGTCGAGCAGAGATAGAAGTAGTGCGTAAAGCCCACCACTTTTCCGTCATGCTCGGCCACAAAGCCAAACGGTTCACCGGTCTGGCCTTTTAAAGCGTCCCAAACCCGGTTTGTTGTCCTGCTCTCGACGTCGCGTTGATAGAATTCGTTGTACCCGCGCCAGAGCAGGCGCCAGTCCTGCTCATCGGCTTCCGTAACGCGGCGAATTTCGATGGTCGACATCTGACATTCCTCTGTGTTCACAGCACAGACAATGCCCATAGCTTGGCAGAATTCAATGTCGTACCTCTAGAATGAAAAACGGCCTCGCAAACTTTGCGAGGCCGTTTTCTTTCTCCGGATCGATCAAATCAGTCGATCACAGTTACCGATTTCATCACGTCGGGTGTGCCAACAACGGCGCCGTTGCGGCCTTCGCCGCGCTTGATCGCGTCGACGACATCCATACCGTCCGTAACGCGGCCAACGACGGTATAGTCACCGTTCAGAAAATGGCCTTCATCAAACATGATGAAGAATTGGCTGTTGGCACTGTTGGGGTCCTGTGCGCGGGCCATTCCGACGACACCCCGATCAAACGGGATATCCGAAAATTCTGCGGCCAGATCGTCACGTTCTGACGCGCCCGTGCCTGCCCGGCTCATGTCGCCGCCCAGCTTGCCGTGCTCGACATCGCCGGTCTGGGCCATGAATCCGTCGATCACGCGGTGGAACACCACGCCGTCATAGGCGCCTTCAGACGCCAGTGCCGTGATCTGCTCCACATGACCCGGTGCAACGTCATCCAGAAGATCGATGGTGACTGTGCCATTGGCCCCTTCGCCTTCGATCTCGACCTGAAGCCCGGTTGCCAGCGCGGGGCTAGCCAAGAGCGCGAAAACTGCGGCGAGCTTATGCATCTGCGGCCACCTTGACGCTGATCATCCGGTCGGGAGACGCAGGCGGCTCGCCCCGTGCGATAGCATCGACATGCTCCATGCCTTCGATCACGCGGCCATAGACCGTGTATTGACCGTTGAGAAAGCTGTTGTCCTTGAAGTTGATGAAAAACTGCGAGTTGGCGCTGTTTGGGTTTTGCGACCGGGCTGCACCCAGCGTGCCGCGGTCGTGAGGCAGCTTTGAGAATTCTGCCGGAAGATCATCCATGTCAGAGCCACCGGTGCCTGCGCGGCCGATGTTGAACCCGTCTTCCATATCGCCGTGCTGAACATCGCCGGTCTGGGCCATAAAGCCGTCGATCACGCGGTGAAAGCAGACATTGTCATAGGCACCGGCGCGAGCCAGCTCTTTCATCCGCTGGGTGTGCAGCGGAGCGACATCGGCCAGAAGCTCGATGGTGACGGTGCCGTCCTTCAGTTCCATCAGGATGGTGTTTTCGGGGTCTTTGATCTCGGCCATCTGGCCCTCCTGTCCAAGCTATGTTGCGCAGATACCTAAGGCCGGCACGCGGGAATGCCAAGTGAGCCATTGACCATGAGCAGAAATGTGAGAAAAAAGCGCCAGACTTCATCAGGCACGGGGATAGATCAATGAGCTGGAACACGCTGGACGACATGGACATCGCGGGAAAACGGGTTCTGGTGAGGGTTGATATCAACGTGCCTGTGGAAAATGGCGCTGTCTCCGATGACACCCGCATCCGGCGGGTGAAACCGACCATCACCGACATTCTGGCGAAAGGTGGCAAACCCATCCTGCTCGCGCATTTCGGTCGCCCCAAGGGCAAGCATGTACCGGATATGTCGCTGCGTATGCTGGTTCCGACACTGGAAGCAGGGCTTGATGCTCCGGTCGCGTTCTGCGCGGATTGCCGGGGCGACGCGGCCAAAGCAGCGATTGGTGGGTTGGCCGAAGGCTCTGTTCTGCTCTTGGAGAACACCCGTTTTCACCCCGGCGAGGAAAAGAATGACCCGGCGCTGGCGGCCGAGTTCGCCGAACTTGGCGATGTCTATTGCAACGACGCGTTTTCAGCGGCGCATCGGGCGCACGCTTCGACCGAAGGGGTGGCGCGGTTGCTGCCCTCCTGTGCCGGTCGCCTGATGGAAGCCGAGCTGACCGCCCTCGAGGCGGCTCTTGGCACGCCGGAACGCCCGGTTGCCGCGGTCGTCGGTGGAGCCAAGGTTTCGACCAAGCTCGACCTCTTGGGGAATCTCGTCGAAAAGGTCGACCACCTGATCATCGGCGGCGGCATGGCCAATACCTTTCTGGCGGCGCAAGGCGTAAATGTTGGCAAGTCCCTTTGCGAACATGACATGACCGACACGGCAACCGAGATTCTGGGCAAGGCCAAAAGCGCAGGCTGTGCCATCCTGCTGCCCGTCGATGTTGTCGTCGCGCAAGAGTTCAAGGCCGGTGCAGAAAATCAGACCGTGCCTGCCGATCAATGCCCGGCTGACTCGATGATTCTGGATGCGGGCCCGGAAACAGTGAACCAAATCGCGGCCGTATTGGACACGGCAAAGACGTTGATCTGGAACGGCCCGATGGGCGCTTTTGAGATCGAACCATTTGACGCGGCAACCAATGCCGCCGCGCGCCAGGCGGCTGCGCAGACGCGCGCGGGCAAGCTGACAAGTGTTGCCGGTGGCGGTGACACAGTGGCAGCCCTCAACCAAGCGGGCGTGGCGGATGACTTTACCTATATCTCGACCGCTGGTGGTGCGTTCCTTGAATGGATGGAAGGCAAGACCCTGCCCGGTGTTGCGGCCCTTCAGAAATAAGATAACGCATCATCGACCGGCGCACGGATCGCAGGCCCTAATTGTTCGCGCTAACGAGATTGCAACCTGCACGGCCCTGTTTTAAACCCTTGCAGGACCCCAATAATGCCCCGCGTGGGCCTGAACCAGCAAGGTAAATGACCCATGGCAGACACACGGCAAACCGAACAGATGACCTCGAGCAAGGGCTTTGTTGCCGCACTCGACCAAAGCGGCGGATCGACCCCGAAAGCGCTGAAACTCTATGGTGTGGACGAAAGCGCCTATGGGTCTGACAGCGAGATGTTTGATCTGATCCACGAGATGCGAAGCCGCATCATTACATCGCCCGTGTTTACCGGCGAGCAGGTTGTCGGGGCGATCCTGTTTGAACAGACCATGGATCGTGACATCGATGGTACCCCGACAGCACAGTACCTCTGGGAACAGCGATCCGTTGTGCCGTTCCTGAAGATCGACAAGGGATTGCTTGACGAAGAAGACGGCGTGCGGCTCATGAAACCGATGCCGGGACTGGACGATGTACTCGACCGGGCCGTCGCAAAAGGTATCTTTGGGACCAAGATGCGCTCGGTGATCGACGCAGCCTCGGCCAGCGGTATCGCGGCAAACGTGGCACAGCAGTTTGAGATCGCCGGTCAGGTGCTGGCCAAGGGGCTGATGCCAATCATCGAACCCGAAATCACCATCAACATCAGTGACAAAGCCGAAGCCGAGGCTATGCTGCTTGCGGAGCTGACCAAACAGCTCGACGCGTTGCCTGCCGACCAACAGGTCATGCTGAAACTGACCTTGCCTGAGACGGCCAACACCTATGCGTCGCTGGTGGATCATCCGCGTGTGATGCGTGTTGTCGCCTTGTCCGGTGGCTATTCCCGCGACGAAGCCAACGCACGGCTGAGCGAAAACCGGGGCATGATCGCGTCTTTTTCAAGAGCATTGACCGAAGGGCTTTCAGCGGGGCAAGACGACGCCGCGTTCAACGAGACCCTGGGTAAAACCATCACGAGCGTCTACAACGCGTCCGTCGCTGGCTGACCCTCGGCCCTGCGGCCTTTTGGCCACGGGGCCACAATTTTCGATTTGTCCGTGTCCTTCCCCATAAACAGGGATTCACAAGGCGATTCGCCTATGCCATAGTGCAGTCAGAACGCCCGCAAAGGGCGCAATGAGGCAGTGCAGTTTGACCCGTTCAACGCGACCCGGCTTTGGGGTCCTGATCTATTTCGCCGCGACCTTCGCGTTGTGCGCCTATTTCACCTTTGCCGCGGTGCAAGGTGACTATGGCCTGTTCCGCCGGGTTGAGATTTCGGCCGAGGCGGATTCGCTTCGTCAAACCGTTGCGCGGCTTGAAACCGAGATCGCATCGACCGAGAACCTGACCCGCCGCCTGTCGGACGAGTATCTTGATCTGGACCTACTGGACCAACAGGCGCGTTCGGTGCTGGGGTTGTTACGCGCCGACGAAATCGTGATCCGCTGAGCTCGCCTCACATCAATTTCGCTCGCCATCCTCCGACAGAGCCGCTATCCATAGTTTAGCATTAAACTATCAAAGCGCAGGGGGAGTGCACCGCGATGGTCACGCGAAAGAGCACCAAGAAACCAAACGTTTCCGCCGAAGAATTGAAAACCTTTTACCGGGAAATGTTGCTGATCCGACGTTTCGAGGAAAAGGCGGGGCAGCTTTATGGAATGGGCCTGATCGGCGGGTTCTGCCACCTCTATATCGGGCAGGAAGCCGTGGTCGTCGGGCTGGAATCGGTCACCGAAGATGGCGACAAACGTGTCACCTCGTATCGCGATCACGGTCACATGCTGGCTTGCGGGATGAGCCCCGATGGCGTCATGGCCGAGCTGACCGGACGCGAAGGCGGCTATTCCAAAGGAAAAGGTGGCTCCATGCACATGTTTTCCAAGGAAAAACACTTTTACGGTGGGCATGGGATTGTCGGGGCGCAGGTGCCGATTGGTGCGGGTTTGGCCTTTGCAGACAAGTATCGTGAGAACGGCCGGGTGACCTTTACCTATTTCGGCGACGGCGCGTCGAACCAGGGGCAGGTTTACGAAACCTTCAACATGGCCGCGCTGTGGCAGTTGCCCGTGGTTTTCGTGATCGAGAACAATCAGTACGCCATGGGCACCGCCCAACAACGGTCAACCTCGACACCCGATCTCTACACTCGCGGCGAGGCTTTTGGCATTCCAGGCGAGATCGTGGACGGCATGAATGTGGTTTCGGTCAAAGAGGCCGGGGCCAAGGCGATCGCACACTGCCGCTCGGGCAAGGGGCCGTACATCCTTGAGGTCAAGACCTACCGCTATCGCGGCCATTCGATGTCGGACCCGGCCAAGTACCGGACCCGCGAAGAGGTGCAGAAAATGCGCGAGGAACGCGACCCGATCGAACAGGTGCGCAGCATGTTGCTGACCGGCAAACACGCAAGCGAGGACGATCTCAAGGCCATCGACAAGGAAATTAAGAGCGTCATCAACGCCTCTGCAGAGTTTGCCAAGGACAGCCCGGAACCGGCGCCTGATGAACTGTGGACGGATATCTATGCGGAAACCGTGCCCCAGAGCGGAGCGGCCTGATGCCACATTTTGAGATTCACGTACGGGATGTCGACGCGGCCAAAGCGTTCTATGGTGGCCTTTTCGGCTGGAAATTTGAACGGATGCCCGGCATCGAGGAAATCGACTATCAACTCATTCAGGGCGAAGGGATCGGCGGCGATTCCGACCTGACCGGTGGCCTGTTGCCACGCACGGATCAAAGTCCCGAACCCGGGTCCCCCATCCGCGGCGGCACGATGACCTTTGAGGTTTCCGACTGCAACGCGCGCTATGACTGGGCGCTGGCCCATGGCGGTGCCGAAGCGCTGCCGCCGACGGATTACCCGGGTATCGGACGCTGCGCCTATGTCGAGGACGGGCAAGGAAACGTGGTTGGAATGATTTCGCCGGCAAGGGAGGAAAACTGAATATGGCAACTGAAATTTTGATGCCCGCCTTGTCCCCGACGATGGAGGAAGGCACGCTTGCAAAGTGGCTGGTCAAGGAAGGCGATACCGTATCGTCCGGCGACCTGTTGGCAGAGATCGAAACCGACAAGGCAACGATGGAATTCGAAGCCGTCGATGAAGGCATCATCGGCAAGATCCTGATCCCCGAAGGAACCGAAGCGGTCAAGGTGAACACCGCGATTGCCGTGCTGGTCGAGGAAGGCGAAGAGGTCGGCGATACACCGGTTGCCGAAACTGCACCCGCTGCGCCGAAACAACCCGAGTGCGATCCGGCCACTGCTCCGTCTACGAAACCTGTGCAAGCACCCGAGCCGGACTGGCCCGAGGGCACCAAGGTCAAACAGCAAACCGTCCGCGAAGCCTTGCGCGACGCGATGGCCGAGGAGATGCGTGCCGATGGCGACGTGTTCCTGATGGGCGAAGAGGTCGCCGAGTATCAGGGGGCCTACAAGATCAGTCAGGGCTTGCTCGACGAATTCGGCAGCAAACGGGTGATAGACACGCCGATCACTGAACATGGATTTGCCGGTGTCGCGGTTGGTGCGGCCTTTGGCGGGTTGCGCCCGATCGTCGAATTCATGACCTTCAATTTCGCCATGCAGGCAATTGACCAGATCATCAATTCAGCCGCCAAGACGCTATATATGTCGGGCGGCCAGATGGGCGCGCCGATGGTGTTTCGTGGTCCCAACGGAGCGGCGGCGCGCGTCGCTGCCCAGCACAGTCAGGATTACGCAGCCTGGTACATGCAGATCCCTGGATTGAAGGTGGCGATGCCCTATTCGGCTTCAGACGCCAAGGGCTTGCTCAAATCCGCGATTCGCGATCCGAATCCGATAATATTCCTGGAGAATGAAATCCTCTATGGGCGCAGCTTTGATGTTCCGGTTCTGGATGATTTCACAGTGCCGTTTGGCAAGGCTCGCATCTGGCAGGAGGGTGATGACGTCACCATCGTCAGCTTTGGCATCGGGATGAAATACGCCTTGGAAGCTGCTGAAAAGTTGGCTGAAGATGGAATCAGCGCCGAAGTCATCGACCTGCGCACGCTGCGCCCGATGGATACCGCCACGATCATCAATTCAGTTATGAAAACCAACCGATGCGTCACCGTCGAAGAAGGCTGGCCACAGGGTTCGGTGGGCGGCTATATCAGCTCGGTTCTGATGCAGGAGGCGTTTGATTATCTGGATGGCCCGGTGATCAACTGCACCGGCAAGGATGTTCCGATGCCCTATGCCGCCAATCTTGAGAAAAACGCGCTGGTCACCACTGACGAGGTGATCGAAGCCGTGAAACAAGTGACCTACAGGTAAGGAGCGCGCAATGACGACGGAAATTCTGATGCCCGCCCTGTCCCCGACGATGGAGGAAGGCACGCTCGCAAAATGGCTGGTCAAGGAAGGCGATACCGTATCGTCCGGCGACCTGCTGGCCGAGATCGAGACCGACAAGGCGACGATGGAGTTTGAGGCTGTCGATGAAGGTACGATCGGCAAACTGCTGATTGCCGAAGGCACCGAAGGGGTCAAGGTAAACACCCCGATTGCGGTTCTGCTTGAAGAGGGTGAAAGCGTTGGCGACATCGCCGATTCGTCCCCCGCAGCCAGCCCGCACAAGGAAAAGGCACCTGCCGCACCAGTTGAAACCGCAAAGGCGACCAAAGCTCCGGCAGCACCCGTGCGTGAAGGTGACCGGGTGTTTGCATCGCCCCTAGCTCGCAGGATCGCAGCCGAAAAGGGTCTCGATCTGCAATCCATCAAGGGTTCAGGTCCACGCGGTCGGATCATCAAGGCCGATGTTGTCGATACAGAGCCTAACGAGGCAAAGGCTGAGAGCGCTGCACCCTCCACATCCGCTCCTCCTCCGCCCGCAATGGCGTCAGGTCCTGCCGCAGACGCTGTTGCAAAGATGTACGAAGGGCATGAATATGAAGAAATTGCGCTCGACGGGATGCGCAAAACCATCGCGGCGCGGCTAACCGAGGCAAAACAGTCGATCCCGCATTTTTACCTACGCCGGGATATTCGCCTTGACGCCCTGCTCGCGTTCCGCAGTGAATTGAATGCCCAACTTGAAGGTCGAGGCGTGAAGCTCTCGGTCAATGATTTCATCATCAAGGCCTGCGCGTTGGCCTTGCAGGCAGTGCCCGATGCCAATGCGGTCTGGGCGGGCGACAGGATTCTACGGCTAGCGCCATCTGATGTTGCGGTCGCCGTTGCGATTGATGGTGGTCTCTTTACGCCGGTTCTGAAAGACGCGGAATTGAAATCACTGTCAGCCCTCTCCGCCGAAATGAAAGACCTGGCAGGTCGCGCGCGCGATAGAAAGCTCGCCCCGCACGAATATCAGGGCGGCAGCTTTGCGATATCCAACCTTGGCATGTTCGGGATCGACAATTTTGATGCGGTGATCAATCCACCCCACGGCGCTATTCTGGCGGTTGGTGCCGGTGTCAAAAAGCCGGTTGTCGGCAAGGATGGCGAGCTGTCGGTTGCAACAGTGATGTCCGTGACCCTCTCGGTCGATCACCGCGTCATCGACGGTGCACTGGGCGCGAAGCTGCTTCAGCAGATCGTAGACAACCTCGAAAATCCGATGGTCATGCTGGCCTGAAACGCAAAAAATGGCGCGGTCTAACTGCCGCGCCATTCTCGGTTCAATCAGATCAATTCATTCCGGGAAACATCTGATCCATGGAAACCGAGGGCTGATCACATCCCGCCTCGCCCACGATCTTTGCCGGAATGCCTGCAACCGTCTTGCACGGTGGCACATCGGCCAGAACAACCGAGCCTGCGGCAATGCGGCTGCAATGGCCGACGCGGATGTTGCCAAGCACCTTGGCCCCAGCTCCGATGAGAACACCATCTTCGATCTTGGGGTGGCGGTCTTCCTCTTCCTTGCCGGTTCCGCCAAGCGTAACCGAATGCAGCATCGACACATTATCGCCGACAACGGCCGTTTCGCCGATCACGATAGAGTGGGCATGATCGATCATGATCCCCTTGCCGATCTTTGCCGCTGGATGGATATCTATTCCAAAAATCTCGGAAACCCGCATTTGGAAGAAATAGGCAAGGTCCTCTTGACCCGTTCCCCACAACCAATGCCCGACACGATAGGCCTGCATAGCCTGGTACCCTTTGAAATACAAAATAGGTTGCAGCAGACGATGGCAGGCCGGATCACGTTCGAACACCGCAACCAGATCGGCGCGTGCCGCACCAACCAGCGCTGGTGACTCTTCATAAGCCTGATCCGCGATCTCGCGCAAAACCACCATCGACATTTCGTTTGACGATAGCTTGGCCGAAATTCGATAAGACAGCGCCTTTTCCAGCGTCTTATGGTGCAGGATACAGGCGTGGATGAATCCGCCCATCAACGGCTCATCCTGAACCGCCTGTCGGGCCTCGTTGTTGATACGGTCCCAAACCGGGTCGACGGGAGAGAGTTTTCTGCGCGTTTCAGCCATGGCTTTGCTTCCTTTTCCACGTCTAGAGTATGCATCTATGCGCGCAAAAGCAAAACGCAAAGCCTTGATGGGACATATTCAAGAAATGAATGAAACAGATCTCGACCGCTATGCCGCTCAGATCGAGCAGATGTTGCACCGGCTCACCGAAGACAACGAACTTGGCCGCGAGGGGCAAGCCGTTGTTTCATTGGACCAACAATCCGTAGGAAGGCTCAGTCGAATGGATGCGCTGCAAAACCAGGCTATGGCCAAAGCGCAGCAACAATTGCGCGACCAACAGAAACAACGTCTGCTGGCCGCATTGCGCCGAATTGACGAAGGCGAATTCGGATATTGTGTCGATTGTGGCGTTGAAATTGCGGCAAAGAGACTGGATCTTGACCCTGAAGTGTTCAAGTGCATCAGCTGCGCAAACGGCTGAGAACAGACCGCCCTATTGAAACGATCTACTCGTCAGGCCGCGAGATCAAACGATGAAAACGGGCCGAAGCCATACCGCACCGATACCTGCGCGACTTCAAAGCGAAGCGGTTCGGGTGCCGTATCCATATTCTGCATTGCCATCGAATAGATCCAGGTTGGCGAAGACGCGCTGACTTCCCTCAACAGTCTGCTACCGCTCCACACCCGGATGACATAGGCCTCGCTTTCCTCGCCTACCGGAACCTCGGGCAAGTCCCAACTGTCCCCGTCAATTCGCGTACGCCGCACCCATTCGAAATGCAAATCGCCATTTGTCGCTCGGTGCCCCCCCAGATGGCAGGGCGCATAAGGGCGCAACCCGTTGCCGTCAAATGCCTCGACCACATGAGTATAGGACGGATCATCATACCCTCGACGCGCCGGGCCGATGCGAAAATGGCGCGCAATTCGCCGCTGCGCACTGGCCAGATCAATCTGCGCCGGGGTCCCATCCATAAGGACAAACCAAGAGCCCGCAGGCCAGACCGCTGGCATGATACCGTCGCTGCCTCCCTGCCCGCGCAAACGGCGGGTCAACTGATAGGTGTCTTCAGTCACCAGTTCAGCGTTTTGAAACTGAAACAGCTCCCAATTGCCGCTGCTGCCATCCCCGATCACCGCAAGATTGGCGCCGTTCAGAATGGCCGTCGTCTCGCGGGATTCCAACGCGCCATTCAGGAGTTTTATCTGTAGTGGCGCCCCATCGTCCCAAACCCCCGGACGAGACCAGGCCATGGGTGTTTCCGTCTGTCCGACAATGGAACGGCTGGCGACCACATCATTCAATGCATAGCTGTCATCAGAAGAAGAACTGTAGAGCGCAACCGAACCCGGCCAAGGCGTCGCCGACACAGCAAGATGTGGCGCATGGGCGACCTCGTCACCACGCATCAGCGGCAAATCCATGAACAGCGGCAGTACCGGAACCGGCGCAGCAAAGGCTTTGGCGCTCGGAACATCGTCCTGCAGTTCCGGTGTCTTGTAAATGTCGGGTTCAATACGAACGGCTTCAAGAATTTGAAGGTCCGCTTGCTCGACCCGGTCCACCCGGTAGAGCGCGTCCTGCTCGTCGCCATCCAATGCAAGCCGCACAACGTCGCCGGCACCAAGGTGCATCATCGACGGTGGCAACGCGAACCGTGCCGATTCCCGGGACACCCGTGCCTCCGCCAACCAACGCTCTGCTACCTGCCGCCCTTCGGAACGGGTCATAGCAATTGGCAAATCCGATGACGTGACTGCGTGTGTCGCCGTATCCGCCAATACGGCTTCTTCGGCCACGATTTCATGATCTGCCCCGGATTGGACAAACCGCAACCGCACGCGCCCGGTCATTTCTGCCTCGGCCTCTCGGCGATGCTCGGTCTGCCCGTCCAATTCGCTGGACACTGCCAGACGATCCGCCGCGAGCGTATGAGGCAGCGCAGCCCCACGCATGACAAAGCGCAGCACACCGTCGCGCTCAATCGCATCAAATCCATATCTCAGCATCAAGGGCTGAAGCGCGGTGCGCGCTGTAGCGACGTCCTCAATAGTATAGCCTCGCACCATGCCAAAAAGCCCGGAGGTATCGATATCGCTTACTCCCGAACGACGACAGATTTCTTCGACCACCGACGCAAGAGTCCGTGCGCCGGCCCGTCCGTTCAACCAATGGCCGCGTGCCTGAATCTCACCATCGCTCCACAGATCAAGGTTGTTTGGGAACGCCGGATAAGGCCGTGCATCCCAAGCCCAAACATAGGCGTTTTCCAGATCGATCATTGGGGCGTCATAGGCTTCGGATATCGGATTGTGTTCAGGCTGCGCCCAGTAATCCAACACGGTGCGCAGGTATTGCACCTGAATGAAATCATCCCGAGACGCGTCCGAGTACTTTGGCAACGCGGATTCAGATGACCGTTGATCTAGAAACTTGTTTGGCTGGTTGGTGCCCTTGTCGATTGCAGCGCAGCCCAATTCGGTGAACCAGATCGGCTTTGACTCTGGAATCCAATCCGTTGGTTCCTGCTGCCGTACACCGCCGATGCGTTGATGGTGCGCGTTCTGCCACCAGTTTCGGATGTCCTTATAGCGCCAGACCCATGGTTCTCCGTGATCCTGATCTTCAATCGGCGTTCGGATCTGTGCGGCTTCGGCTTCGGGCGAATGGTAGTACCAATCGTATCCTTCACCGCCCTCGACGTTGGCAGCCAGATAATCCGGATTGTAGATGCTCTGCCATTCGGCATCCGCGTGATCATCCCCATCCCGCCAGTCGGACAGTGGCATGTAGTTGTCGATCCCGACAAAATCGATGTTGTCATCCGCCCATAGCGGATCGAGATGAAAATATCGATCACCGCTACCATCTTGTGGCTGATATCCAAAATATTCGCTCCAGTCTGCGGCGTAACCGATGCGCGTATCGGGTCCAAGCAAAGCGCGAACTTCAGCTGCGAGCGCCCGCAACTCTTCAACTGTTGCAAAACCGGACGCGCCACGGATTTGGGTCAGCGCCCGCATCTCTGACCCGATGCAAAACGCATGCACGCCGCCGGCCGCAGCGCACAACGCCGCATAGTGCAGGACAAACCGGCGCATCCCCCACTCCTGCGGACCACGATAGGTGACCTGATTGCCAACAACGGAAAAATCAGATGCCTGTGCCATCCCGAAAAAGGCCGCCACTTCTTGATCCGCAAGCGCCGTACCATCGGGCGAGCCGCTGCGCCCCGGTGCCGTGGACAAGGTAATTCGTCCACGCCACGGCAGCGCCGGCTGATCTGCAGCAGACGTCCAGGGGTCCTCTAACCCATTTCCTTCTGTCTGTTCCATCAAGATGAATGGATAGAACATGACGCGCCGACCAGAGGTATTCATGTGCCGGATAGCCTGGATCACCGCCTCGTCTGCTGGTGTACCGCCATAGATCGGTCGATCATCCTGTAGTTCGATTTCGTCCGCCATCCCGCGTGTCTGGCCTGTGACTTTCCATGGCATGTTGCCGCCTTCGATGGCTGCACGTTCGACCTTGGGCTTCACCTCGCATTGACCACATCGCAGATCGCTACCGAACCACGACGCAACCAGAGAAACTGATTGGCGGGCAGGCAGTTCCTCGGTCAGGGTCTCAAACGATGTCAGAAAGTCCGTCTTCCCAGAACGACTGTTAGAGTTCGCAGCCCAGTTGATACCCGGTCCCTTGGTGTAGTGGATTGGTGTCGTGGCAAGCGCATACTCCCCGGTACCCGGTATCAACGCTGCACCTTGAACCAACTGTGCCAGATCAGTGTTGTAGGTTGACGAGTCCGACGGTTCAGCCCGCAGCACCTCGAACGAGAACTGCGGAACACGATTGCCAAATTGACCAAGTGGCAAACGCTCCATCACAACATAGGCAGTCCCCCGATAGGCCGGAACCAGCCCGGCGCCTTCGATTGCTTCGATCAGCGGATCAGGTAATTGGTCATCGGTGCCAGCGTAAACGCGCATGTTCAGATCGGGGGGTGAGACTTCTTCACCATCCGCCCATACCCGGCCGATGCTTGCGATTTCACCCTCGCACACCGCGATTGCCAGCGAAACGTAATAGCTGAAACTGGTCACTTCCGGCGTGCTTGGGCTACCGCCTTTACCGCCGCCACCCGTTGTACTGCTCCGCTCTAGGAAGTCCGACGCCCAAATCACCTGCCCACCAATGCGCACCCGGCCAAAGACCTGCGAGATGGGGTTGCCATCGCCGGATTGCGTCAACCGAAATCGATCTACACGCCCGGTTTCAACAGACTCTGACCCCTGACCCAAAAGCCGTTGATCAATGGCCTGACCCAATGTGGCACCGACCGCGCGACCGATCGCAACCGAGGATAGCCCGGCCACCGTGCCGCCGATCGAGCCGCCAATGGCCGCGCCCGCTGCCGAAAGAAGAATCGTCGCCATCAGAAAACCTCCATGGGAAATTTGAAACGCGCAACAATGCGCCGTTGCCAGGGGCGGCTCAGCGGGCTTTCGACCACTCCGTATTTCTCATAGGCATGAATGAACGTCGGCAGTGCCCCGACTGCCGATACGATACCCAGGTGTTTGGCAACCGCACCGCTTCGCATCCGGAAAAGAATGACGTCTCCCGCCGCCAATCCGTCTGTCACTTGCGCCTGTTCGCGAAGATGGTCCGCCGCCGCGTGCCACAATCGCTCCTGCCCCTGCGGTTCGGACCAATCCATCGAATAGGCTGGTGGTGTCTCGGGCTCGCTTCCTATGGCTTCGCGCCAAACGCCTCGAACGAGGCCCAGGCAATCCGTGCCCGCTCCCCGACATGCAGCTTGATGGCGATAGGGCGTGCCGACCCAACCGCGCGCAATATCCACTATGGTGTCCGGTGCTATTGTCATCGCCGGCTCCCGCCAGAGTTTCTCTGGCTTTGCTTGGGAACCGCCATCACCCAGTCCTCGGCCGGCAGATCCGGAAAACCCTGAAAATTGAGTATGTTGTTGAACTTCAGGCGGCAGGTTTCCATGCGCTTGTCGCACCCTGCATCCAGACGAACGATATCGCCATGACCAATCGCCGCGCGGATCGGCTCCCACAATTCCAGCCTGCGTTCATTGGCGATGGAACGATCCTGCTTGATCATTCCCCACAATCCTTGCGCCGCACCGGTCAGAACGGTCAGACGCCCGCGCTGAAACCATCCAGGTTCGAATTCGGGCATGTCGCTCCAGACAAAAGTGCGCGCTTCGACGACAGTCTCGACCGCGCGTTCCTCCCGGTATCCCGGGGTATCTAATGTAAAGCGGCAGGAGCTGTCGCCAAGCACTGCGGTACATGGTTTTTGATAGATGCGCCCCAAAGGCCGGTTCAAATTTTCGGTCAATCCGCGCAGTTCGGCATGGAAGGCGCCGCCGACACGCCGCAATTCTCCGATCGAGCCGCGAAACTGCAACCAGCGGACTTTCACATCAGCCCAGTTCACCAGCCACGCGCGGACTTCAGCGCCGTCAAAGCGACCTGCGTCGATGTCTTCTGGCCGCACAGATGCATCGCTCAACGCACCGACGGCCTCGGAATTGTCAACGGAAAGACCCGTGCTTTGTTGCAATGCAAGAGCGGACAGGCCGCTGTCAGCTTTGAACGTCACCCCTTCGAAATCCAGCATTACGTCATGGTCCGTAAACCCCAGCACGACACCGTCACGACGTGTGATCGCCCAGCAGCGACACAATGTTGTCAAACCAGTGGCGATATGCGCCGTGAAATCCTCATCCATCCCGGTCATCAGACGCGCACCTCGACAACAGGAACGTTAGGGACATCCCCGGCCTGAAAGCTGGCGACGCTGGTCTGGATACGGTCCGTATCAAACCGCACAGGCACGTCAAACTCGAACCCGGCAGTGACACGCATGGCCTTGGCTGGCGGTTTGTCAAACTGGACAAGACCCGTGGCCAAATCTACCTCGAATTCCACAGACTCGCGCATTTCATCCTGCTCGATCCCGATACGAACGGACCCCGCAACCGGTTTGCTGATCGGTCGCGCATAGGAAAACGCGCCCGACCGATAGGTCTTGATCAATTGAAACGCCGTCTGCGCGCCGTCTGCTGTCGCGATGACCTGATCATCAAATGCCGTTTCGACCGAGGCTCGACCGGACTTGAAATCCGACCAGTCCTTCCAGCGAAACCCGTACATCTGGCCATGTCGCGCTTCGAAAAACGCGATGAGCGTTTCGACGTCATCCAACGACCGCATGCCCAAACCGGCATCATATCTGCGTCTGGAGTGCGCCCAGGGCGTATTGCGCTCTTCGAAACCGTTGGCCAACGTCACAACGTCGGTGCGGCGCTCCGGCCCCCCAACCGAGCCAAAGCTCAGCGAAGCCGGGAATCTCACCTCATGAAAATTCATCGCGTTCTCCCCTTCTCGTCCGATTTACCTGTTGCGATTACCGCGGCTAAGCGCCCGACTCATCTGGGCCGCGATCTGGCCCTGGCTGCGGCTGAAGCCCTGCACATCAGGTGTTGAAATGTTCATCACCACGCTGACACCGCGACCGCCCGCGCTGCGCACACCCAGCTTGCCATCGGCCCCTCGCGCCAGGGGCATGATGGCCTCAGGCCCGGCCTCTCCCATCAACCCGGTACCGCCCCGCATTGGAAAGGTCACAGGTCCCGAGACCACCCCACCGTTTGCGAACGGCATAACCCTACCTTGTGAAAAGCTTCCGCCATCGGCAAAGGGCATCAGCCCCTCGACGACACCGCTCACGCCATCCGCCAGTAGCCCACCGAAATGGTTGGCAACCGGTTTGACGGCTGCCGAATAGGTGGTCTGGATCATCGACTTTGCGACGGTTTCCAATGCATCCGACAATTTCATGCCATCAAACATCAAACCATCAAAGGCGCGGCGCAGACCTTTTGACAGACCGCGCTCCAATGTCGAAACATCCTTGCCCGTTGCGGACAACGCATCCCGAACCCGGCGCAACTCACTGTCAAACCCGGCCGCCATGCTGGCAGCAGCCCCCAGGCTGTCCTCCAGCGCTTCGGCCTGATCTTCAAGGTCAACTATTCCATCGCGATCACTCATCGCACTCTCCTCGTTGCCTGTCCGGATACGCTTCCAAAAGCGCGTCCAGCCCGGTCCGGGACAAGGCAGCACTTGCTCCCCCCTGTCCCAGCATCAGCCGCAATTCAGCAGGGGTCAGTCGCCAGAATTCGTCTGGACGCAACCGAAGCCCCTGCACACCGGCCCGCATCAGGGCAGGCCAGTCAAACCCACTCATGTTTCATCAGGCACCATGAACGCCCGCGCCAGCAGTTCGGCGGCCACCCGCGCTGCTTGCATCGGGCCGCCCTCAATCTCAGCCTGGCCAAGCTCGTGCGCACTCAGTTCGATGCCGCCGCCGCGTAGGCCCGCCGACAGCAACGCCATCACATCGCGCATTGAAAACGATGAACTCTCGAACCGCTCGACCAAGGCCACCAGCGATGGCGTCTCCAGCACTTGTTCCAGTTCCGCCAATGCCCCAAGCGTCAACTTAAGAACCCGCCGCTGCCCATTGATGACCAAGGCCACCTCTCCCGTCCACGGATTGGCCATCAGATCACAGCCCTGTAAAGTTCAAGGCACCGGCGCTGGCCATCGACATCTCATACGTGGCCTCGCCATTGTGGCTGCCTGCGTATTCAATCGACGTCACCTGAAACGCGCCTTCGACGATTCCAAAATCAGGGATAATGACCTGAAAATCAGGCGTTTCTCCGTCAAAGAACAATTGCCGCGCGCGCTCGTCCGTGCCGGCGTCCTTGAACACACCAGACCCCGAGATCGCGGCAGATTTGACCCCGGCGCCAGACAGCAATTCGCGCCATCCCCCTTGGCTCTCAAGGCTCGTGACATCGACGCTCTCGGCGTTAAAGCTGACGCGCGTCGCACGCAGCCCGGCGATGGTTTCAAACAGGCCATCGCCGGTCATGTCGACTTTGACCAACAGGTCTTTTCCGTTCTGGGCACCCATATCGTGTCTCCAAAGATTATTTGCTTAATTGTCTTCGACGCGCGCACGAAACCGCAGGTCGATCCGCCTGACGCGTCCAGCCTTGCCAGCTCTTCGGGCCTGCGCCCGTTCAAACCACAGGCCTACCACGCGCCCCCGGCTCAGGTTCGGGCGCGCTCCGGACAGGGCATCGCTCACCGCGCCAGCAACGTCCTTGGCCACGGCAAAGCCTGCCAGATCGGTCACCACCGAAACGGTAAACCGATGCTCGGCACCCGCACCCTCGGCGTCCGAACTGTCGCGTACCGTCTCAGGGCCAAGCGCCACATATACGTCCGGTAAATCGCCAGCAGGCACCACATCATAAATCGCGTCTCCCACCAATGCACTCACACCTGGATCCTCCCGCAAATGCTGGTACACGGCCGCTTGCAGCGCCCCCGCCATTGCATAGCTCATGCCACGACCTCCTCATCCGCAAAGCAAGTCAGATACCGCCCGTCCACGTCCCGCTCCGCTACTGCCTGGATCACGAACAGGCGTGCGCCCTCACGAAACCTCTGATTGGGCATCGGCCGGGCGGCCGTTCCATACGGCGCCCCGCGCACCACGATCCGGTAACCGACAGACGACACCGGAACGCCAGCTTCGGCCCGCTCACGACCCGTGCGACTACGAACCTCGGCCCAAAGCTCACCCAAACTTTCCCAGTTTTCAGCATATCCGCCGGCGCCATCCGGCACCCTTTGAGGGGCCTCAAGAACCAGCTTTCGGTTGAGAATAGGCATGCTCATAGCCCTGCTCCGACACCTATCCGTATCGCCCGATATCGCTGGATCAGGCTGGTCACACCAAATGGCATGCATCCATCACTCAGCGCGGTTTCGTTGCGATACTCGTAATAGTGCGCAGCAAGCAGCAACACCGCCTGCCCCAGATCAGCTGGCAACCCACCCCAGGTTTCGGCAAACCCTGCCGTAAATCCGATCCGCACCGTGCTGCCGGTCTTGATCATCGGCAATAGACTGCCCGCCGGGCGCAATCGTGGGCGCTGACTGGCAGGTTCAAGTCGATAATCGCTCGCGGTCAACTGGGTTTCGATATCAATCGCATCGATCATCGTAACCTGCGTGATCTCGGTGACCGGCGCGACCGGCAACACTTGTCCCGCCCGGTCGCGCCATCCGGTCAGCGTCCAGGTAAAGTTCCGCGAAATCAGAACCTTGCCGGTTCGCGCCTCAATGGCCGCAATCGCTGCCCGCAGAAACCCCTTCAGAACATCCTCCTGAAGGCTATCTTCGCCGAACCCGGTCCCTAGCCGCAAATGCGCTTTGAACTCTGCCACCGGCAACGCCACGTCAGGCACGGTGGTTTCTTCGATCAACATCATCATTTTACTCCGCAAGCTCGGACCCCTCCGGGCCAGTTCGATCTGATTTGATGGACGCGCGCCGCCCCACATTGCTCGGACGGAGGGGAGCAGCTAGACAACATGAAGGTTCTCGTGTGACGCGCGCCCACCCAGGGGCCGGTTACCCGACCCCGCATTCGGCTCCGTTTAGGAGGTGCCGAATTTCAGCAACTTGATCGCGGCAAAGTCGGACACATCGCCGCCAACCCGCTTGGTTGCATAGAACAGAACATGTGGCTTGGCGCTGAACGGGTCACGCAGCACGCGCAGATCGGGACGCTCCGCAATCGTGTAACCTGCGTTGAAATCGCCAAACGCAATCGGGTATGAATTGCTGGCCGCATCCGGCATATCCTCGGCGACCACCACAGGATAGCCCATCAGCCGCGCCGGTTCACCCGCCGCCAGACCATCCGACCAGAGGAAGCGGCCATCCGCATCCTTGAGCTTGCGAACAAGTCCTGCGGTCTTGGAATTCATCACGAACGTGGCATTGGCACGGTATTGCGCACCCAAGGCGTAAACCAGATCGACAATGGCATCCCCTGGTCCAACATCGCCGTCGACGCCGCTCGCGACATATCCAACGCTACCCCAAGCCCAGTTGTCGTTTTCCACCTTCGAATGGGTCAGAACCCCACGCGGCTTGTCCACGCCGTCACCCGAAATGAACGCCGCCGCTTCGGCCCGCGAAAATTTGTCGGCAATGCGCGAGGCCAGCCAGCCCTCGATATCAAAGGCACTGTCATCCAGCAGCCGCTGGCTTGCCTTGGGCAGCGCGCTCAATTCGTGCAGCGGAATGGTGATCCGGTCGATCTGCGGCGTATCGGTTTCGGTCTGGGCATCTGTCTCAGTCGCCCAGCCGGCCCCCACATCCGAATGATCCATCAGCACGTCAAAGCTCGTCGCTTCGACATTTACAACTGCCGCAATCGACCGCAGAGACGCCGTGGAGTGCAACACCGACTGCACGGTTTCCGACGTTTGCGGATCGACCAGGTAACCACCGTCACTGTTGACGGCAGTCGACATCGACTTGCCGGCCAGTTCCAGTCCGCGCAGGCCGTCATCGTCGCCGCTGCGCAGATAGGCGTTGAACGCTTTCTGATGCGGTACGGTTTCTTCCGTTGCAGCGGACAGGTGCGGGCGTGCCGCGATTTGAGATTTACGATCCAGCATGGTCAGTCGCTCTTCCATTTTTTGAAGTTTCATGTTCATATCATCTTGAAAGCCCTTGAATTCGCTCACGAAGCCGGTCATCGCCTGCTTCACCTCCCGAACCAGGGGCGCACCTTCCTGGGCCGTTGCCAGCCGCTCGGTCTTGCTCATCGGAACATCCTGTCTATGGGTGAGAAAATAGCGCGTTTACAGTGTGTCGCTTCGGACCACGGTCAAGCATTCAGCCCCCAACGTTGCTCGCAAAAGCAAACGTGTTGACTGATCGAATGAACACGATTCGACGCGACACTCTCTAACGGCGCGCCAGCTCCAGCCGCGCACTCTCCAGTGTCGCCGCCAATTCGCGCAGAACGGTTTCGGTTGTCAGCATGTCGCCCTTCGCCGCCACCCGCGCACTGGGCAGCATCGGAAAGGTCACCAAGGACACCTCCCAAAGCTCCAGTTCAGTCAAGAGCCGCTGGCCCTTGTCAGTCTTGCCTGCCTTCGTCGTGCGATAACCAATCGACAATCCGTCGATGGCCCCTGCCTCGATCAGCGCCGCGGCCTCGCGCCCTTTCTGGGTACTGTCCAGCAGCCGCCCCTTGACCCAGAGGCCGCGGGCGTCCTCGCGCACCTCGTCCCACACCCCGATCGGCTGCGCCGGGTCGTGCTGCCACAACATCTTGACCCGCTGCCCACTCTGCTCCAGTGCCTTGATCGAGGTCGCATAAGCCCCCTTCCGAACGACATCGCCGCCCTGATCGACCTCGCCGAAAAGGCTGGCATAGCCTTCGATCACGGCCCCCTCGGAAACGCTCAATCCGTCACCAAAACGGGCAAATTTGTGCTCCAACCCGGTGTCCATATCCATGACACACTCCTTGTTAACCTTGAAAAATCTGCCAATCAGGGCGTAGCGACCAGAAACGACTGCACCGCCTGCGCCAGTATCACTGCGACCACTCCATAGACGGCGAGCCAAAGACGGCGTTCCAGTCGCTCGATCATCTCGTCCAACCGGTCCAGTCGCCTCACAAGATTATCGTGATGCACCTGGCTCAACCGCTCGTGCGCGGCAAGCCTCAGGCCCGGTGCACAGTCAAACGCCTCGTATCGTGGACGGCTCTCATCCATCCGCGCCACCTTCAGACAACGCCGGCAATCCCAGCAACGCGCGTTTTTCTGCCTCAGTCAGAAACGGCGCGTCTGACACGCGTTTCCACTGGGCATCGCGCTCTGCGGCCAGTGCCGGGACCTGATCCATATCGGGTTTCAGCTCCAGCACCTCGCCCGTGAACTGCGACAACCAATCACTCAACGCCGAGGCCACGCGTGTCGCCAGTGGCAAGACCGTCAGACGATAGAACGCTCTGTTTGCTTCCTGATAGTTTGCATAGGTCGCGTCTCCTTGGATGCCGATCAGCATCGGAGGCACCCCAAAAGCCAGGGCAATTTCGCGCGCAGCAGCTTCCTTGGTTTTCTGGAATTCCATGTCGCTGGGCGAAAATCCCATCGGCTTCCAGTCCAGTCCGCCCTCCAGCACCATCGGCCGTCCTGCATTGCGCGCGCCCTGATAGTTCGCTTCGATCTCTTCGGACAAACGCCGATATTGATCATCGGCCATCGCGCCATGTCCGTCGACACCGTTAAAGACCAGCGCCCCACTTGGCCGGGCCGCGTTATCAAGCAGCGCCTTGGACCAACGCGACGCACTGTTATGCACGTCCACGGCCATCGCCGCAGCCTGCATAGGTGAAAACCCGTAATGGTCATCTTGCGGGTGGAACGACTTGATATGACAAATCGGAGAAACAGCACCTGTCGCATCGAACCGATGCTTGCGCCCGCCGACGCTGTATTCATATCCCACCGGCCACCCATCGGCACCGGGCACCACCGTCATCCGGTCCGACCGCAACACGTGCAACTCAAGCGGAAGCGCGCCGTCACCAGCTACGGCCTCGACATAGGCATTCCCCGAAAGCAGCAACTGGCCAAACAACGCCTCCAGCAACTCGGCGCGCCCCTGAGCGGCATTGGGCTGTTGCACAAGGCTCAGGACCGGATGCATATCATAACGCTGATGCTGATCCTGCAAGACAAGCGGCAGGGCCGCAGCAGCTTCGGCAATCAGCTTAACTGACCGGAACCCAACCGGATTTCCCGAAAACCCTGTCCGCGTCAGCGAAACGGTATCGCGCGGGCTCCAGGCGACACGACCCGCCGAATGATAGGCGACAACTGGTCCGGTCGCGCTTGCCTTGGTATTTGGCACCTCGGCCTTTGCGCCACGACGCAAGAAATCAAAAACCATTCCCGATGCTCCTATTTGCTCTCCGCCGCACGTCAGTTCCGCGCCGCCCTTTTGTTGCGCCCTTTCTGACGGACCTTTGGTAAAATTCCTGAAACCCACCGTGCGGTGCTCTGAACGCCTTACAGGGAACGGATTCGCGGACGCCGAAACCCAGCCGCCGGGGCGATCATCAGGTCATGCAGGGCCCAGACCAGAGCATCCACGCGATCAGGCGAACCCTGCCCCTCGTAACCGCGCGAAGTCATCAGGCACATCTGCTCTTCCAGATTGCCGAGCCCCCGCACATGCCGCACGCGCCCTTGCTCATACAACGCCGCCACAGGTTCCGCCCGCGCGGCCTTGCCGCGCGATGCATGCACCGCTCTGAACGGCACCAACGGATCCACCTGCCTCAGCACTTCTTCAACCAACTGCCCGCCTTGGTTGACTTCCGCCACCAACCTCTCGGCGCCGTACTCGTCCATCGCCGCAATCGCCGCTCGCGCCCATCCGCTCGGTCCAACACCTTGCACTGTGCAATCGGCAAGAACACACGCACGCCAGTCTTGAGGTGGCCCATCGGTCTGCGCTCCGACCACAACGATCCCGCATTCATCCGCCCCAGTTCCAGAACTGACCGACGGATCGAGTGCCACGACAACGCGGTCAAGCGCAGGGACTGTTTCAATACGCGCTGTCTGCATCATCTCGGTCGTCCACAAAGCGCCTTCTGCATCCGCCAGCAACACGCCGTCCAACTCCTGCCGACCAAGGCGTGTTCCCTCGTACCGACTACGCACTTCTTCCAGAAAGCTCGCCGCCAGGTTCGCCCGATTAGCTTCGGTCGGTGCACGGGTCACCACCGTCGATGGCGAGGTCAGCAACTCCTTCAAGATCCCCACATTGCGCGGCGTCGTCGTGACACAGACCTGCGGCAACTCTCCCAGACGCAGCGCGAATTGCAGCGTGTCCCAAGTCTCGCGCGCCTTCTTCCACTTGGCCATCTCGTCAACCCAGGCCGCATCAAATTGTGGGCCTCGTAATCCTTCGGGGTCATGCGCCGAAAACACCTGCGCCACCGCGCCATTGGGCCAGATCAGCTTGCGCTCGGTGGCCTTCCACGTCGGGCGACGATCCGGCGGCGAACAGGACAGGATACCGCTATCGCCAAACACCATGACCTCGCGCACCTGGTCATAGGTCTCGCCGACTAGCGCCATGCGCTTTTTGGCTCCGGGATCAAGCGGTCGTGCGCCCTCAACCTGACTGCGTACCCATTCGGCCCCAGCGCGCGTCTTACCCGCCCCGCGCCCGCCCATGATCACCCAAGATCGCCAGTCACCTTCGGGCGCCAACTGATGTTCAAGCGCCCAGAATTCAAAAAGGAAAGGGAGCGCACAAAGCGCTCCCTCCCCAAGACTGTCCAAAAAGCCTTCACGAATCACAGCAGTTTCTGAGGCGAGACAGACGGCACCCGATCTCAGATCGGGCGGCGTCGAGGTCCAGGGCATATCCCCCCTGAACAATTCCCGCTTGTCTTCTATATTGTTCGTCAAGGCTCATCTCCACTCTTCGGCAGCTGCTGATAAGCTTCTCCGCCTCCAGCAAATTTCGACTGCCTGTCACAAGGTTTGCATCCTCCCCGGCCTCAAGTTGCTTTCGCAGGTCTTCTGCCTGCTTGCGCAAACTTTTCACCGATTCCTCAAGCGACCGTAGAATGTCGGCCGTCTGCGAAATACGCTCCTCCGGGGTAATCAAAGTCATGTTTGCTCTTTTGCCTCATGCGTGAAAACTCTCCGCACGAGAGACACGAAAAAACGGCCTCCGGGTTTCCCCGTGGCCGCTCACCCACGTCTTCTAGCATGACACAACCTATACGTTAGTCCGCACGGTGAGTCAACTCGACCCACCGTTCATGCAAGTTAACTTCTTGATATCATTTATAAATGACGGGTTACCAAACGATCTGGCCAAGGGTGCCCCCACCCAGCCAACCATAAAAACCCAGACCGTCGAGCGCCTCGACATTCCGAACATTCGCAACGAACCCGAGGCGAACTTGTTCCTTTCTACTGCAACATCCTTATTCCGCTGAAGGCCAGAGCCCCTTGCCCTCAATGATCGGCACTGCCGGTCATGTCGGTCAAACGTGCTCAACAGGCCGGCAAATGCGGCGTGATGCTCCGGATCATCTCCTCGCCGCGGAGAATCTCCGTCAGGCGCTTGGCCGCCTCCAGCTCATCCTGAGTCGATGCGTCCAGCAGTTGATCAAGGCAATATTGCTCAAGCTGGCTGTGCAAATCGCTGTCCCCACGTTGCTTTCCAAAGGGCCAGACGACCACGCTGGTCTCAGCCACGGGCGGCTCAGGATCCGCCAGCTCCTTGGCAATCCACCGATCAACAAAGATCTCACCTTCGATGCCAGCGAATTTCCGGATCCGATCGATGCGGTCATCGGTGCAGTCGAGCAATGCCGCCATCGCAGACACCTTGCCCATCGGTTTAGTGCTACCCACATAGCCATAAGGCGCGCAGTCCGAACGTCTTAGCACGCGGTTCATCACTGGATCGATCACGGTGACGATATCGCTGATCCCGGAATTGCGCGCATATTCCAGGGAACCTGCCATCAGTTCGCAGGTCGCGTAGCTCACCGAATTACGCGAAGTGCCGCGTTCAAGAATGTCGGTATCGACACAGAATCGCGTCGATTCCCATATCGTCGCCCCGCGCAGCGGCGGCTCTCCATCTAGGATGTCGGAAAACACATCCGACAGCATGTGCGGCCCTGTGGTCTGCAAGGCGCGGACGCAGGACACAACGCGCCCGTTGTCATTCAATCCAATTACATAGGCCGGGTCGAGGCTATCGAACTGGTCGATCTCCTTGCCATCCTCGATTTCCACTTCCCACCCCAAGCGTTGGCCAAAAACCCGTGCCCGCAGTTCATACATTTCATCAAGGAGCCGAGTGTATCGGTGCCTGTTTATTCCGTCGATCACAATGATCATGAGCCTTCTCCGTTCTTTAGTCCCCACGGAGATGATCATATGTTAGCAGTCGTTCCGCTATTGTGGAAATCCCGTAGGTCACGCTCAGTTGGGATAAATCAATCCCAACCCCACCGCACGGCCCACCGCTTGCGGGGTCGTAAGCGCGCAAAGCTTGCTCCGGCTAGAGCGCAAATGCACCTCCACTGTCCGGCTCGAGATTGACAAAATGTCCGCAACGTCCTGCTGCGACTTACCCGCCGCAATCCATTGCAATATCTCGATTTCCCGAGCCGAAAGCGATGGCCGCATCAATTCACGGCTCATCGCATCCGACTGCATGATAGTATCATGCAAATGCACTGCAGCGCTCTGCAAACCGCCGATGATCTTGGGCTTGAGCAGGTTCCATTCCCGGTCGGAACAGTTGCGAGTGACACTAAACAGGCCGACCTCGCCATACGGACCGCGCACCGGGATGGTCACACCCTGTTCAGCGATCCCAAAATCATGGGCGGCGTGGAACACCGTCTTGAACGACGTTTCCTCGCGCAAGCGCTGCCAGTCGACTGGCGCGATGCTGCGGCTTGCCACCAGCAAGGTCGGGTCCTTGTGCTGGAAACTCTTCTTCACGTAACGCGCCTGCCACTCGTCCGGATAGTTGACAACACCATGGACTGACTGGGCAACCGGATTCACGCCAGCATATGCGGCGAAATCAAGTTCGTGCGTTTCGCAAACTGTATCGAGGAACAACCGAAAGTTATTCTCTGGAAATTTCAGTTTGCTGAGGTCGATAACAGACACAAGGGGCCTCTTTCGCGCGCATGCCCCGCCCGCATTTACTGCATGAAGGGATGGTTCTCTTCTTTATCAGACTTCAAGGCAAGCAGGAATGCAAAGATTGCGACTCGGTGAGATTTTGAAAGCGCATCGTAATGACCGGCGATTTCCTCACCCTGCCCGGAGAATGCTGCCGTTGTCGGCCTGACCTCAACGGGTTCATTGTCCGGGCAATTGAAGAGCCGTTGGACCTTCAATTCAAGGACATCCGCGATTTCGAAGAGCTGCTTGGCGCTGGCTCGCCGAGTCCCCTGTTCGAATGCGGCAACCGTACTTGCAGATAGACCGATTTTCCTTGCGAGATTCTCTACGGATATTCCTCTTGCAACTCGTTGCTTGGCAATACTCTTGCCCAACAAAACATCTATCTGGCTCATCGACGGCATACTCATTTCAGTTCTGCTACATGCATCCACCAGATGACCTAAGAAATCAACCGTTTGGTAAAAACCAATTAACGCAGGCACGCTTTTTGCAAACATTGCACCGCTGCACCCAGGGTTCCAGCCCGGCTTAACCCTCACCCTAACCCATTGGTAGTCAGCGCCTTGAAAATCGTTCGGCGCAACTGACCCGGTTGTTTGTACATGGCGGGCGCAGCTCTTCAGTTGTTCTGCCGTTGCGCCTCGATCTCGCGCCATTTCGCGACATTGCGGTTGTGCTCTTCCAGCGTCTCGGCAAAGGCGTGACCACCCGTACCATCCGCAACAAAAAAGACGAAATCCGTCTCGGCCGGCGCAACCGCAGCCTCCAGACTCGCCATGCCGGGGTTGGCAATCGGGGAAGGCGGCAAACCCTCGATAACATAGGTGTTCCAAGGGGTTCTGCTGCGCAGCTCGCTTTGGCGCAAACCACGGCCCAACACGCCCTGACCCTTTGTCAAACCATAGATCACCGTTGG
This sequence comes from Sedimentitalea sp., assembly GCF_039973035.1. NCBI lineage: Bacteria > Pseudomonadati > Pseudomonadota > Alphaproteobacteria > Rhodobacterales > Paracoccaceae > Sedimentitalea > Sedimentitalea sp. The sequence goes on along the minus strand of NZ_JBDWLR010000084.1, from coordinate 111,271 downwards.
ATCAGTCTGCAGTCTCATGCCACGGTTCAGTCGATTGACAAAGACGCTCGCAACTTGCCTGCGCTCTTCGGCAACCCCGGTTTCCTTTTCGATGATCGACGCCAGAATCAGCATTTCTTCGGGGCTCGCCAAAGGCAGACCCTCCTGCCGACTCTCCCACGCCGCAGCGATCCGCAGCTCCTGAACTTCCTGCATCTGCGTCAACAGTGCCGTGCGGTCCGCACCGGAAACCACCTCATAGCTGTCGGGTGCCAGCATACCTTCGTCAGGGCGCTCGGTGATTTCACCGCTCAACACATCGATCGCATTCAGCGCTTCGACCACCTGCCAACTGGTCACGCCCTCGGCCAGCGCTATACGAAATCGGGTATCCGCGTCGGTGCGTTTGGCTGTGTATCCTTCGGGTGCCTCTTCGGTGGTCGGATCAAACGCGGCAATCTCGACAAACTGATCCGTCGCCGGATCAAGTTCGCGCACACGCGCCTCGGTCCGGGTCACACCCACGAGATAGACAATCTCTGTGCCACAGGTGCTGGCCCCGCCACGTGTGACCTGATCGACGATTTCCTCCATCGACGACCCCGGCTTTATCAAAAAGCTACCGGCCTTTAGCTGACTGGCCTTTTCGGCATAGTCCGCCCCAAGTCGAAAGATGGTGCTGTGGCTCACTGCACCCTGCGTTTCGAGATCGCGGCTCACCTTGCTCATGTTCGAGCCACGCTCTACTCGCAGGCAAATCGCCTCACTCAGCGGACCTTCGACAGTGTATTGTGATTTCCCCCACAGCACGACACCAACCGCCAGAAACAATCCGACGACCAAAAATGTCAGCATGTTAGAGGCGAGACTGCGCCACATCAGCCAACTTTCCCAAAGACAACACTGGCATTGGTGCCACCAAAGCCGAACGAATTGGACAGCGCCACGTTGATCTCTCGTTCGCGCTTGGCATTCGGAGCGAGGTCAACAGCGGTCTCGACGGCCGGATTATCCAGATTGATTGTCGGCGGAGCCACTTGATCACGAATCGCGAGGATCGAGAAGATCGCCTCAATCGCACCCGCTGCACCCAACAGGTGCCCGGTCATCGACTTGGTGGACGACATCGTCACCTTTGATGCCGCATCCCCCATCATCCGCTCAACCGCACCCAGCTCGATGGAGTCGGCCATTGTGCTGGTCCCATGGGCATTGATGTAATCCACATCCGCAGGTTTCAGCCCTGCCCCGTCCAGTGCCGCACGCATCGACCGTTCGGCGCCGTCACCGGTCTCCGAAGGGGCGGTGATGTGATAGGCATCGCCAGACAGACCATAGCCCAGCACTTCTGCATAGATCTTGGCCCCGCGCGCCTTGGCGTGTTCGTATTCTTCCAGAACAACCACACCAGCGCCCTCGCCCATCACGAATCCATCCCGATCCGCGTCATAGGGACGGCTCGCCGCCTGTGGATTGTCCGCAAACTTGGTGCTCAGCGCTTTGCAGGCATTGAACCCGGCAATACCGATCTCGCAGATCGCGGCCTCAGCCCCACCTGCGATCATAACGTCGGCGTCGCCATGCTGAATCAGCCGCGATGCATCTCCGATGGCGTGCGCGCCAGTCGAGCAGGCCGTCACCACCGAATGGTTTGGTCCTTTGAACCCAAACCGGATTCCGACCTGTCCGGAAATCAGATTGATCAACGCACCGGGGATAAAGAAGGGCGAGACCCGGCGTGGTCCACGCTCCTTGATCATCACTGCCGTATCCGCGATCGAACTCAGACCACCGATACCCGATCCGATCATCACGCCGGTGCGCAGGCGGTCGGCCTCGTCTTCAGGCGTCCAACCGGCATCGTGGCAAGCCATATCCGCAGCTGCGATTCCATAGAGGATGAAATCATCGATCTTGCGCTGTTCCTTGGGCGCCAGCCACTCATCGGCGTTGAACGTGCCATCGCTACCATCGCCAAGCGGCACTTCGCAGGCATATGTAGTGGTGACGCCGCTCGCCACGGCATCAAATTGCTTGATCGGGCCAGCGCCTGATTGCCCGGCTAACAGCCTGGACCAGCTTTCCTCAACTCCGCTTGCCAGCGGTGTCACCAATCCCAGTCCGGTTACGACTACTCTGCGCATGACGGTCTTTGCCCCTTTTGCCATTGCGAACCGCTCTTACCCTGCACCGGGGCATGGGGGCAAGAGCGCAGCGCACCGCGATGCGGCACCTTTCCGCGCTCTATGCGGTGGTTACGGTCTGTAACACTTTACAGTTAGACAGTCAGCGTCCTACTGAAATTCGGCAACCGGCTCTGGTCCGGGCTGCGCAATTCGCAATGCCTCGCCCAGATCGACGCTCTTGCGGAACAGCGCCCGGCCGACCAACGCCCCGGCAATGTTGGGGACATAGGTCAGCCTTGCAATATCATCTACTGATCGCACCACCCCGCTCGCGATGACGGGCGAGCGTGCATGCGCTGCCAAGCCGGCAATCAAGCCCAGCTGTGCCTCGACCTCATCCATATCACTCTCGATATCCGTGATGATGATCCCGGCAAAAGGTGCATCGCCAAAGGCATCGATAAAGGCTTCGGGTGTCCAGGCGCTGGCTGATCTCCAGCCTTCGGTCATCACCTGACCGCGCCAGACATCAACCGCCAGGACGATCTGGTCGGGGTGAAACTTGGCCAGCTCGCGCGCAAGCTGTGGATCACGCGCCGCCAGCGTCCCAATCACAATACGGCCTGCGCCCTTGTCGATCCAATGTTCCACCATCTCGCGACTGTGGAACCCACCTCCCAGTTGCACAGGAATGCCAGCGCTGCGGATGATCTCGTGAACCAGTTCGGCATTGTCAGTACGTCCCTCGACCGCATCGAAATCTGTCAGATGCATCCAGCTCGCGCCAGCCGCTGCAAAGCCATGCGCGGTTTCAACCGGATCCACATGCCAGATCAATGGCTCGTCAAGCCGGCCTTTGGCCAGCGTCACGCAGCGTCCACCCTGCAACCCCATTGTCGGAAATATCAACATGACCTTGCCCCCGATGTTGGTCATCAATTTCAACCAGAGGGTACCACAAAGCGGTTGGTGCCGTCGCATTTTTTCGGCGCTGTCCGCTCTATTTGCGGCGTCAGCCGACCGTCGGCGGTCCGTTTCTGCGCAAAAGGACAATCGATTCGCCGCAGCATTCGGTTTCCCGCATCTCTTCATAGCCCAGATGCGCCGCCAGATTCAGTGACGTGGTGTTCTGCGCACCGACCCGGGCCACCAGCGTTCCGGGGATGACCCTGTCAAACCAGTCGTGCGCCGCCACGGCCGCTTCTCGTGCCAGCCCGCGCCCCCGCGCGTCAGGTGCCAGGATCCAGCCCGCTTCGGGAAAGGGATCGTAATCTTCGCCATAGGCGCAAGCGCTGAAAAAAAATCCGGTCTGACCAACCATGATTCGCGTCCGTTGCTCGATCACGGCCCACTGCCCGAACCCGGTCATTTCCCAGTGGCCGGCGTTGCGAAGAAACGCATCCCACGCCTTGCCACGGCTTGTCGGTTGATCGCTGCTGTTTTGCGCTACTTCAGGCGTTGCCCAGATCTGGGCAAAGCGATTGAAATCTTCGGGCTTCATCGCGCGCAGGATCAGGCGCGACGTATTGATATTGGGAATTGAACGGATCATTGCGCCGTTTCTTGTCTGCTTGCCTCAACTCCAAGATGTCTACAGAATCCCGGTCGACGCAAGAGCCACAAGGCGCATCAGACAAAAAAACGGCGCTTCCCACTGGGAAACGCCGAATCTGTAATCCGTTTGGAACGGTTCAGGACGCCGAGTTGATGAACTTTACTGCGTCGCCGAAAGTTTGGATGGTTTCAGCCGCATCATCCGGAATCTCGATGCCGAATTCTTCTTCAAAGGCCATGACCAACTCAACGGTGTCCAAGCTGTCTGCGCCCAGATCATCGATGAACGAAGCGTTTTCGGTCACTTTGTCCTCTTCAACACCCAGATGTTCTACAACGATCTTCTTCACGCGGTCTGCGACGTCGCTCATGTTACTTCCTCATTCCATTGCGGGCTTTTCGCCCAAGTCTGCCCTCGCCCGCTCGGGGTCGGTTGGTATCGCCCGATTGGGCGGCTCGTTCCCGGCGTTCCGGGTATGACAGCCGGACGTTGTACCGCCGCCTGTCAGGATTGCGCCGCCTATAGCACAGAGTTGCAAATAGGCAAACGCTTTCGAAAAGACCCAATCACTTCATCTTTAGGTCTAGAACCTGCCGAAAAATTGTCCTTTTTCGGAGATAAACTGTCCTCAGTCGCGAAACAAGGGCCGAAGGCCCGGGGGTACAACATGAAACCCTTGACTGCAGGGCAAATGCCGCAAGGAGACAATTCGATGATTCAATTGCACGAAGCGCAAAGCCTGCTCCTCCTCCTCGCTGTTCTGATCCTCAGTTTCCTCGTGCTTCGCCTGCTGCGACTCGGGTCATCCGGGTCAGACAATCAGGACAAGCGCTGAAGCGGCCTTACAACATGGCCATGCCGCCATTCACGTGCAAGGTCGCGCCAGTCACATAACCCGCTTCGGGGCTGGCCAGATACAAGACAGCCGCGGCAATCTCGTCGGCGTCGCCCATTCGCCCCGCTGGCACCTGCCCCAGAATACCAGCTTTCTGATCCTCAGTCAGTTTGTCGGTCATCGCAGTCGTGATAAACCCCGGCGCAACCGCATTCACGGTAATGCCCCGGCTCGCGACCTCATAGGCTAGGCTCTTGGACATACCGATCATGCCGGCCTTTGATGCCGCATAGTTGGCCTGCCCCGGATTGCCCGTCGTCCCGACGACCGAACTGATATTCACGATCCGTCCCCACCGGGATTTCATCATGCCGCGTATCACGCCCTTGCACAGCCGGAAGGTAGACGTCAGGTTCACGTCAAGCACGCTCTGCCATTCGTCGACCGACATGCGCATGAACAGGTTGTCGCGCGTGATCCCGGCATTGTTTACGAGGATATCCACTGCGCCCATCGCCTCGATCGCCTGCTTGGGCAACGCATCGACAGCCTCCGGGTCGCTCAGATTGCAGGGCAACACATGCGCGCGCTCACCAAGCTCTGCCGCCAGCGCCTCAAGCGGTTCCACCCGCGTGCCCGACAAACCCACAGTCGCGCCAGCTCCGTGCAATGCCCGCGCGATGTCACCGCCGATACCACCTGATGCACCAGTGATCAGCGCGCATTTTCCCGTCAGATCAAACATCTCGTTTTCCTTTTCTTCTCAACCGAGGCTCTCGGCGGCTGCCTTCACATCATCCGGCGTACCCACGGCCTTGCATGTTATCTCGCGATTGATCTTGCGGATCATGCCTGACAGCGCTTTGCCTGCACCGATCTCCCATGCCTCCGAAACCCCTTGTGCCCCCATGTACTCAACGCTCTCGCGCCACCGCACCGCACCGGTCACCTGCTCGACCAAAAGGGCCCGGAGCGTATCCGGGTCACTGACCGCCTCGGCCCGTACATTTGCCACCACTGGCACTGCCGGAGCCTGAAACGCCACGTTTGCAAGTGCTTCGGCCATCACATCCGCCGCAGGCTGCATCAGTGCACAGTGAAACGGCGCACTCACCGGCAGCATGACCGCGCGCTTTGCGCCGCGCTCTTTGGCGATCACTGCGGCACGTTCAACCGCCGCCTTGGCACCGGACACCACGACCTGTGTCGGATCATTGTCGTTCGCCGCCTGACAGACGTCGCCCTGCGCTGCCGCCTCGGCAACCTCGCGCACAGCAGCCAGATCCAGCCCAAGGATCGCGGCCATCGCACCCTGACCTACCGGCACCGCATCCTGCATCGCCTGGCCGCGGGTGCGCAGCAGCTTGGCGGTATCGCCAACGCTCAATGCCCCGGCCGCTGCGAGTGCGGAATATTCGCCCAGTGAATGCCCGGCCACAAACCCGGCTGCCGAAATTGTTACCCCTTCGGCCTCCAAGGCCCGCATCGCCGCCATCGACGTCGCCATCAACGCCGGCTGCGCATTTCGCGTCAGGGTCAGATCAGCAATTTCGCCCTCCCAGATTAACGCGCTCAGCTTTTCGTTTAGCGCGTCATCTACTTCGTCAAATACTGCCTGCGCCTCAGGGTACGCGGCGGCGAGCGCCTGCCCCATACCTATCGCCTGTGCGCCCTGACCGGGAAAAACAAATGCTTTGCTCATGTAATGCCTCCAAATACCCGTCTTTGGCATATCCCGCCGCGCTAATAGAGGCAACGGTACACAACCCTGTGCGTCCTTGCGCGCCTTCTGTGCATGCCCGCCGTTGTGCCTGCGATCAAATTCCCTATCTTCTCCGAAACCGCCTGCGGAGAAAACGATGGCACTGAAAAACACCTCGATCCGGTACGGTGCTGTCAGCAAGAGCTTTCACTGGCTCACCGCGCTGTTGATCCTGACCGTGATTCCCCTTGGTCTGATTGCGCACGATATGGCGCACGACCTGAGCAATCCCGAGGTGGCCAGCACCCAGGATGACATCCTGCGCACAGCACTTCTGTTCTCGATGCATAAAACCACGGGTGTGCTGATCTTTGTCGTGGCCCTCGCCCGCATCCTCTGGGCCTGCACACAGCCAAAACCAGCACCACTGCACCCGGATCGCCGTCTTGAGACCTTTCTGGCCGAGACCGTGCATTGGCTGCTCTATGGCTCTCTTGTGCTCGTTCCCCTGACGGGATGGATTCATCATGCCGCCACGGTCGGCTTTGCGCCAATCTGGTGGCCATTTGGACAGTCGCTGCCGTTCGTTCCCAAGGACGAGGCCGTCTCAGAACTCTTCGCCACGCTTCATATGGTACTGGAACGGGTTCTTCTCGTGTCGCTCATTCTGCATATCGCAGGCGCGCTCAAACACCAGATTGTTGATCGCGATTCCACGCTGCGTCGAATGCTGCCCGGCGACGGCGTTATCGAGGAAACCGCCACAGGCAAAGCGCATCTTGCACTGCCTTTCGCTGCCGCACTTGCTACATGGTGTGCCGCGCTTGGCATCGCAGCTTTGCTCGGGCTTTTCGCTCCAGAAACGCGACATACAACGGCAGAAACGAACACCCCGACTCGGGTCACCGAATCCCCGGCAGAGCCAGCAGCGACGAACCAGACCGCCGACGCCGCACCGTCCGGCTGGCAGGTCACCGAAGGAATGCTGGCACTCTCTATCACCCAAATGGGCAGCACCGTCACTGGCCAGTTCGACGACTGGACCGCCGATATCATCTTTGAAGACCCTACAGCCCCCGGCCCCGCCGGAAACGTGGAGGTGAGCGTCGCGATCCCGTCTCTGACATTGGGTAGCGTCACGCAGCAGGCCATGGGTCCGGACTTCTTTGATGCCGAGACATTCCCCGCCGCTCGGTTCGCCGCAGACATAACCAAGACCGAAACCGGCTATGTCGCCACCGGGCCGCTCACCCTGCGTGACGTGACAATCCCTGTGACATTGCCGTTCAATCTGAAACTTGAGGGCGAGACCGCAACAATGAACGGCACACTGACGCTCCAGCGGCTCGACTACGGTATCGGTGCAAACATGCCCGACGAAACGTCGTTGGGATTTGCCGTGGATATCAATGTTTCGCTCATCGCTACGAAACCTTCGGCCAGCGACTGATCAGTCAGCACCTATGTCTGCAGAGCCAGCACCGCGGGAAATTGCCGCGATCAGCAAACAGCCAGCTGGCGTTAACTGCCCTACTGTTCCTTGAGTTCCGAATTGATCACGATGCGGATTTCGTCCGATCCCATGGGTACGAACGCGCCCATGTTCCACTCGGATCGCTTGATCGTCGCAACAGCGGTCACCCCCAACCACTTGCCTGCGAAATACTTGAAGTATTTGCCAACCGGATGTTCGCCCACATTGTGAACGGTGACATCGAATTCGGCCTCCTTGGTCACATCTTTGATCGTCAGATCGCCTTTGACCTTCAACTGCTTTGGGCCGACCTGCTGAAAGGAGGTCGAGTTGAAGCTGAGCAACGGATAGTTTTCGACATCAAAGAACGTGTCGCTCCAAAGATCATTATTGAACCGCTCAACACCGGTTTCCATGCTGCTGACCGGGATCGTAAAAAACGCGGTCGAACTCGGAACGGAATCCAGCGAAAAGTTCAGCGAGCCATCGACCTCGGTGAATTCAAGCGATTGCTCTGAAAATCCGGCGTGGTCCCAATAGACGCGAACTTCGGTATGTTCCGGGTCCACCATCCAGATTTCTGCCTGCGCAGCCGAAGCCATCGCAAACGCCGCAAGCACACCTGCCGCAATCGTCTTTCTGCTCATACAATCCTCCGGGAAAACTCGGCCACCCTATCCCGACAACGTTGCGCGCTTGACGCACAGGGAACAAGACCGCAGGGCAAAAAAATACCGCGGGCCCAATGCAGACCCGCGGTAAATGAAGCGATCAGCTTTCGTCGCTGCCGGTTGCTTTTTGTGCCTCGACCGAGATTTTAAGCTCGACCTCGTCGCTTACGTAAGGCGCGAACATACCCAGATTATAGTCGGAACGGACCAATTGCGTCGTCGCGTCAAATCCGGCCCAAGGCGTGTTCGCCATCGGGTGCATCCCCGCCTGGTTCAGCTTGGTATCCAGAACGACCTCTTTGGTCACTCCGTTCAGCGTGAGATCCCCGGTGATGAGCGCGGTATTCTCTCCGGTCACTTCGATTCCCGTGGAGACAAAGGTGATCATCTCGTCATCAGTAGCGCCAAAGAACTCCGGCGACATGAAGTGCTTGAACCGGTCTTCCCAGCCCGTCAGCATCGACGTGACAGGCATGGAAACTTCGACACTCGACGCTTCAGGCACGTCAGCATCAAAGCTGATCTTGCCTTCAAAACCCGAGAACATGCCCCAGGTCGTCGAATAGCCTAGGTGGTTGTAGCTGAACAGAACCTGACTGTGGCTGGGGTCCAGTGTGTAGGCTTCTGGTTCGGCGGCAGCCGTTGTCGCGACAAGGCTAAGTGCAGCGGCAAAAAGGATGGGTTTCATATTCTCAGTGTTCCTCTTGGGGATCAGGGTATCTCTCACCCGACCTACCTATGCGTTGTCGGCGGGAAACCAACTCTGGAAAACCAAACAGGATCTGTGAGCAGATGAACAGTGCCCCAACGGATTGTAATCCCGTGTGAACAAAGAGCCGTGAATTGTGCCTGAAACATCGGCCTTTGTGTCAGATTCTAAAGGGTCTGGTTGCAATCGGCCATGCAGGTAAGCGCCGGAACGCTGTCCACGTAGAACAACGGCGCATCTCGGACTTGCCCTGATTGCAAATCAGTGTATATGGAGCGTTCCTTTCGCAACGATCTGAACCGCGCAGTCTCTCGTGGCGGGGCCGCGAAGGGATACTGGCCCCACCTTTGAAATGCGCCTTGAAACAAGAACAGGAGTCAACATGCCACTCTATGAGCATGTCATGATTGCGCGTCAGGATCTGTCCAACACGCAAGCTGAAGGCCTTATCGAACATTTCGGTGCTGTGCTGTCCGACAACGGCGGCACGCTGGTCGACCAGGAATACTGGGGCGTCAAGACCATGGCCTACAAGATCAACAAGAACCGCAAGGGCCACTATGCCTATCTGCGCACCGATGCCCCGGCACCGGCCGTTCAGGAAATGGAACGCCTGATGCGTCTGCACGACGACGTCATGCGGGTTCTGACCATCAAGGTTGACGAGCATAAAGAAGGCCCGTCGGTCCAGATGCAAAAGCGTGACGAACGCGACAACCGCCGCGAACGCCGCTGATCAATAGCTTGAGAAAAGGACTGTAAACCATGGCAGCCAAACCATTTTTCCGCCGCCGCAAAGTCTGCCCCTTCTCGGGCGACAATGCACCGGCCATCGACTATAAAGACACACGTCTGCTGCAGCGCTATATCAGCGAACGCGGCAAGATCGTTCCGTCCCGCATCACCGCCGTATCGGCCAAGAAGCAACGCGAGCTGTCCCGCGCCATCAAACGCGCACGCTTCCTCGCCCTGCTGCCCTACGCCGTCAAGTAAGGAGAAAGCACATGCAAGTCATCCTTCTGGAACGTGTCGCAAAGCTGGGCCAAATGGGCGACGTCGTAGACGTCAAAGCGGGTTATGCGCGCAACTTTCTGCTGCGGCAGAAAAAGGCGCTAACCGCCAGTAAAGCGAACATCGCAGCGTTCGACGAACAGAAAGCGCAACTCGAAGCGCGCAACCTAGAAACCCGCAAGGAAGCCGAGGCGCTTGGCGACAAGCTCGACGGTCAGCAGTTCATCGTGATTCGTTCGGCCTCCGACGGCGGCAACCTCTACGGCTCTGTCACACCACGTGACGCCGCTGATGCCGCGACCGAAGCCGGGTTCACCATTGATCGCAAGCAAGTCCTGATCCGCCTGCCGATCAAGGCATTGGGCCTGCACGAAGTCGAAGTGAACCTGCACCCCGAAGTCGATGTCACGATGAAGCTGAACGTCGCGCGTTCGCCCGAAGAGGCAGAACTGCAAGCATCCGGCAAATCGATTCAGGAACTGGCCGCAGAAGAAGAGGCCGAGGCCGAATTCGAGATCGCGGAACTGTTTGACGATATCGGCTCTGCCGCATCTGACGACGACGCACTGGCCGAAGCGGCTGGTGTTGACGACGCCGCTGCAGAAACTGACGCGGACGACGCCTCCAAGGCCTGATCTGCTCGTCGGACAAGACACTCACATCAAACCGCGCGTGGCCCTGCCCCGCGCGGTTTTTTTCATGCCTGTGGCCCGGCTCTGAAGCGTGTCACGCCCGGCGCCTGACGATCAACCAGAACGCATTCACCGCGATCAATGTCAGGCCGCCCAGTTCCAGCACCCAGTTCAATTTGACGTTGCCGACCTGTGCGTTGATGATGGCATCAAAGTGGTGAAACCCGACCGCGCGCACCGCGATAAAGGCCAAGAGCAGAATTAGGCCCAGCAGCATCAGCCAGATCTGCCCAAGATGCCGCCACATCACCCAGACCACGAAAAGCCCAAAGCCGATGCAATAGAGCAGCAGCACCAGGATAAAGCCTACCTGGATCGCCCGCCGGTCCTCGTACCACCCCTGCAATTGTGCCAAGCAGCGCGCACCGGCGGTGAGGGCCGATTGAAGGTCCAGTTGCTTGTTGACCATCAACAACACCAGCAAGAGCGTCAGGCCATAGCCGAAGACCTTCAGCCGCCCCGAAGGTTGCTTGTAAAAGGCCACTGCACACAGCAGCGCAGCAACCCCATAGACCGCGACCGTGGCCCATCCCATCACGCCCGGATCACCGATCGTAGGAGACCAGCTTTCGCTCAGGCATTGTCCGACTTCAGACAGCATTGCAATCAATCGCCTTTGGCATCATCGCCGCCAAATCCCGTTCCACCCTCGATCGGGTCCATACGGATCAGTCGGGAATCCGCAACTGCTGCCTGACGATGCACCATGGCGACACGATACTCCGGGTCTTTCAACATCTCGAGAAATGCCCCGGGCTGCGGATACTCTGCGATAAAACACAAATTCCACTGAAGATCCTTGGGCCCGATCACCATTTGCTCCATCGCGCCACGCCACACGATGCGGCCCCCCACACGCTCGAATACCGGGCCGCTCAGACGGCCATAGGTGGCATACGCTTCTTGGCCTGATGTATCGGTGCCATCTTCATACTCGGCCCGTTCGCGCAGTTTCACGAGGTTCAACATATGTATCGATCCGGCGCGATCATTGGCCTTGAACGCCTCGTAGTCTTCTTTTCCAAATCCCAGATATACCATCCGCTTTCCCTCATCCTGCTCTTGCAAAGAGTGGCCTGTCGCATGGGCAAAAACAAGCCAGCGATCGGCAATCCGCCGCGCAAAACCAACGCCACGCTACCCGCTGCTTGCTGAGAGCCATTTGATCACTAAATTGCGCTCGGATTAACAACTGGATTCTACATTTCATGTTACCGCTGCCCCGCCGTCGTGCGCTGGCCGTGATGGCCATGTGCCTTGTCACGGCAGCATGTGCCACCACCTCTCCGGCCCCTGTTGTCGCGAGCCCGCCTCTTTATCCGAATGAAACGCCGGAACTGCGGGCTCTCATCAACGAATACGCGGATCTCTACGAGATTCCACGCCCGCTGGTGCACCGCCTCGCAATCCGCGAAAGCACGCACCGACCCGGAGCCGTCAACCGCCCCTATTACGGGCTGCTTCAAATCCTTCCGGCAACGGCCAAGTCCATGGGGTTCCAAGGCCAACCCAAGGACCTGCTGGATGCCGAAACCAATCTGAAATACGCGGGAAAATACCTGCGAGGCGCGTGGCTGATCTCGGACGGCAGCTATGACAATGCGGTGAAACACTATTCACGTGGCTATTGGCATGAAGCCAAACGGCGCGGAATGCTGGTCGAGACCGGACTGGTCACCCCCTGAACATTAAGCGCCTGTTTCGGGCTGGGCCGCCAAAGCTGCGGCCCACGCCCTTTGTCGGAGCATCGCTTAGTCGTCGGTGGTCATCACTTTCCAAATGACCGCGCCCAACGCACCGCCGACAAGCGGTGCAATCCAGAACAGCCACAATTGTGAAAGCGCGGGGCCTTCGGCGAAGATCGCCATTCCCGTCGAACGCGCCGGGTTGACCGAAGTGTTGGTGACCGGGATCGAGATCAGGTGAATAAGTGTCAGCGCCAGACCGATTGCAATTGGCGCAAAACCTGCCGGAGCACCCGAGGATGTTGCGCCAAGAATGATAATCAGAAAGAATGCAGTCAGCACGATTTCGATCACAAGCGCCGACATCATTCCGTATTTTTCAGGTGAGGCATCGCCAAAGCCGTTTGAGGCGAAACCGCCGACCCCCTGAAAATCAGCTGTGCCGGAAAACACCACGTAGAGCGTTGCCGCAGCAGCAATCGCCCCAAGGACCTGCGCGGCCCAATACGGCAGCAATTCACCCGCAGGATGACGTCCGCCCACAACCAGACCAAGCGTGACCGCCGGATTGAAATGCCCGCCAGAGATATGACCCACAGCAAACGCCATGGTGAGCACCGTCAGACCAAATGCAAGACTGACACCAAGCCAGCCGATACCGACATCCGCCACACCAGCGGCAAGGATCGCGCTACCACACCCCCCAAAAACCAACCAGTAGGTGCCGAAAAACTCGGCCATCATCTTCTTTGACATCAGTAACTCCTGTTCACAGTGATGTGTTCTCTATACGCACTATTACCTATGCGGCCAAAGAACATACTGGGAAATATTGGCTTTCTGTATCACTTCCTTGAATGTTTACCGCGTCCCGTACGAAAAAGGGCCGCCCACTGGGCGACCCATTTCATCCGAATTGCGGATTGATTATTCGTCTTCCATCGCCTCGACGGCCTTCTGGAGATCGTCTTTGCTCACCTCTTTGTCGGTGATGCTCGCCAGTTCGAACACATAGTCCACGACCTTGTCTTCAAACAGCGGCGCGCGCATTTGCTGTTGCATTTGCTGGTTTTGCTGAACGAACTCAAAGAACTGACGTTCCTGACCCGGATACTGACGCGCCTGATTCATGATCGCCTGAGTCATCTCGGCGTCGCTGACTTCGACTTCGGCCTTTTGACCCAGTTCGGCCAGCAGCAAGCCTAGACGAACGCGACGCTCGGCCAGCTTGGTATGCTCATCGGTGGTTTCGATCTCGGGGTGATCGTGGCCCTCGACGTCAGGGTTTTCCTCGTGCCACAGCTGATGCGCGATCTGCTTGGCCTCGGCGCCAACCAGGCTGGGCGGCAGATCAAAGGATACGATGTCATCCAGCGCATCCAGCAACGCGCGTTTCATCACAGCACGGGCCGCGCCGGAGTACTCTGCTTCCAGACGTTCACCGATTTGCGTTTTGAGAGCGGCAAGATCCTCTGCACCAAATTTCTTGGCCAGCTCGTCATTGATCTCTGCAGCAACCGGTTCCTTCACCTCTTTGATGGTGCAGGCAAACACAGCCTCTTTTCCGGCGAGATGCGCGGCCTGATAATCTTCGGGGAAGCTGACGGTAACGTCCTTTTCCTCTTCGACTTTCACGCCGACCAGTTGCTCTTCAAAGCCAGGAATGAAGCTGTTGGAGCCCAGGACCAGCGGATAATCTTCGGCAGAGCCACCTTCAAACGCCTCGTCATCGACCTTGCCGACGAAATCAAGAACAACCTGATCGCCATCCTTGGCTTTGGTGCCTTTCTTGCGGGCTTTGAAATCCTGCGCAGTTTCGGCCAGATTGCTCAAAGCCTCTTCAACGGCCGCTTCGTCTGCCTTTACCACCATCTTTTCCAAAGTGATGGATTTCAGATCGACCTCGGGGATTTCGGGCAGTGCCTCGTAGGACATCTCAACTTCTACGTCGTCGCCCTCTTTCCAATCTTCGTTGGTCATCTTGACGTCGGGCTGCATCGCCGGGCGATCGCCGCTGTCCTCAAAATGCTTGCTCATCGCGCCATCGATGCTTTCCTGCATCGCTTCGCCAATCAGGCGTTGACCGAATTGTTTCTTCAAGAGCGGCATGGGCACCTTGCCCTTGCGAAAGCCTTTCATCTCGACTTCCGGCTGGGCTTCAGTCAGTTTCTCATTGACCTTGTTGTCCAGTTCGGCGGCGGTGACAGTGATCGCGTAGCCGCGCTTCAGACCTTCGTTCAGCGTCTCGGTGACCTGCATCGTGTTTCCCCATAGGTTCCGGTGTGCGCCCCGCGCACCCTTGCGAATTTGGGGCCTTCTATTGGTCAGGGCGAGGCGGCGCAAGAGGCATTCAGGCGCGAACCCCCTGCAGTCGTGGATATCAAAGAAAAACGCGCCCGAAAGGCGCGTTTCATGATCCTGGATTGTGGTCCTGTCGGTTCAGAATTTCCAGCGCGCACCAAAGATAACAGAAGACGCATCCTGATAGCTCTCAACAGGTTCCGACAATTCATACGTGCGATAGCCGAAATAGGCCTGCACATTTACGTTGTCAAAGCTCTGTACCGCGCCAAAGCCAACGGATGTCGCGGACGACCCTTCTGCTGATCTTTCCCTGCCGCGATAATAGTCGACAGACACGGCCGTCTTGCCGATGCTCAGCCAGTCACCTTGGTACCCCAGCTTGCCATAAGTATAGTTGCCCTCGTTCGAACGATCCCCTGAGGCCAACGTGACGCTGACGCCCGAAGTATGCAGAACACTGATGGATCCGATCGTATCATGAAACTTGTCGACAAGCTTTGCGGGCCGGATCTCTGAGTACCCAAGGGCACCTTCAATCTTGTAATCACCAACAGTGTTCTTGTAGCGCAACGAGATGGCGGTCGATTCAAGATCGCTGTCTTCGACCAGGATCTCTTCGCCCCAAGACACCGACAGGGTAAAGTTGGCAAAGCTTGGGGTGTCATAGCGCACCCGACCACGACGCCCTCCGTCAAAATCACTGAAGGAGCCGACAATGAAACGCCCCGATAGCGCACCCGCACTATCCCTGAATTCAAAAGCGCCGGCGGTATCAGGGATACTCACGTAGGTTGCCAGCGTTGTGCCAGACAGATCGACCTCGGCAACGCCATCTGTCGACATGCTGCCCTGCCCTGCATAGAAGGTACCAAAACGATCAGTCTTGAAACTCAGATCAACCTTACGGATGCTCGTCCGCTGCCAGTTGACCGCCTTGGGCGTAAAGATCTGGGATAGGCCGCCAGATTGCCGAAAACCTAGCGCCGTCTCAAAGTTGAATGACAGAACATTTGCGCCATAATCTTGGCGGAGCCAAAGGCCGACGCGGCTGTTGGAAGCGCTGTTGTCGACAAAATCCGAAGTTGTTTCAACGCCATCATCAAACGACAGATAGGCGGGGTCAAGCTGGCCATACAAGAGCACGCTGCCCCCGTTGCCATTCTCGTATTTCATCTCGGCTGCGGCGGTATTGGCCAGAGGCAGCAATGAAGCAATCGTCAGGTTGCGAACGATGGGATGCATTTTCGGTCTCGCATGTTTTTTGGTGGCTGGCGCTTTTGCGTCACCTGTTAACCTTCGGCGGTTAAGTAGACTACGAAGGTATCAGAAACTTCTCGCCATCGTACCATAGCAACATTTCCGCTCGCGTGAAACGTGTGGCGCGTGGTCGCACCGGACTGGTGAGTTCGCGCATCACCACATGCGCGCGAATGCTCGGATCAACGACGCGATGTCTTAGGTGAACAATCCGCCAAACTGGTCGCGCAGAAGGTTCTTTTGCACCTTTCCCATCGTGTTGCGCGGAAGCTCTGGCAGCATCACCAGCTTGCGAGGATGCTTGAAACGCGCGAGCGACTGGCCGACCGCGGCCGCGATGGCATCGGTGTCCGGCGTCGCACCGGGTTGGGCGACCAGCACGCCAACGACAGTTTCACCAAAGTCCGGATGCGGCACGCCGATCACAGCACTTTCCAGCACACCGGGCTGTTCATCAAGAACCAGTTCAATCTCTTTGGGGTAAATGTTATAGCCCCCGGAAATGATCAGGTCCTTGTTGCGCCCGACGATCTGGACATATCCCTGATCGTCTATCAACCCAAGATCGCCAGTGATAAAGAATCCATCCTCGCGCAGTTCCTCGCGGGTCTTTTCTGGCATCTGCCAATAACCTTTGAACACATTGGGGCCACGCACCTCGATCTGTCCGACCTCGCCATCAGGCAGCGACGCACCGCTATTGGCTTCGGTGATCTTGAGCTCGACTCCGGGCAGCGGAAAGCCTACTGTGCCCGCACGCCGCTCGCCCTCATATGGGTTGGACGTGTTCATGTTAGTTTCTGTCATGCCATAGCGTTCGAGAATACGGTGCCCGGTGCGTTCTTCGAACTGAACATGCGTTTCCGCGAGCAGTGGAGCACTCCCCGACACAAAGAGCCGCATATGCTGCACGAGATCGCGCGTGAACCGCGCATCGCCCAGCAAACGGGTATAGAACGTCGGAACGCCCATCATCGCCGTGGCGCGCGGAAGATCTGCAATGACCTGATCAAGATCGAACTTTGGCAGAAAGATCATCGAGCCGCCCGCGATCAAGGTGATGTTGGTCGCCACGAACAGCCCATGCGTATGAAAGATTGGCAGCGCGTGCAGCAGCACGTCGGACTCGTCAAACCGCCAGTAGTCGGACAGCACCTCGGCATTGGACAGAAGGTTGCTCTGCGTCAGCATCGCCCCCTTGGACCGGCCAGTGGTACCCGAGGTATAAAGAAAGGCGGCCAGATCATCGGCACTGCGAGAGATAGTGTCGAACACGACGGGCTTGCCTTGCGCCTTGTCCGACAGCGACCCAGTGCCATCGGCATTCAGGGTTTCCTGTGCAGCACCTGCGGCGTCAGCGACCGAGGCGAGCGCATCCGCATTCGCCCCGTCACAAATCAGAATGCGCGCGCCACTGTTTTCTACGAAATAGGTGACCTCATCCGCCGTATAGGCCGTATTGAGAGGCAAAAAGATGATGCCAGATTGGGCGCAGGCAGCATAGACGGCCAGCGCTTCGGGTGATTTCTCGATCTGAACCGCCAGCCGATCACCGGGCTTTGCGCCAAGATCCGCAAAGACATGGGCAAACTGTGCCGCCTGTTCCAGGAACGCGCTATGAGTAACATTGCGGCCATCGGCAAGGTGCAGAAATGTCGTGCCCTGCCCGGAATAACGCCCGAAAAGCGTGTCATAAAGTGGATTGGCCATGGTCTGCGCCTCTCAAGCGGTTTGTTTCTGCGCTGCCTTCGCCAGTGCGGTCACTTCGGATGAGGCAGCAATCTTCTGGCTGCTGGCATAGCGCTCATGGTTCTGGGTGATCAAGGACAGATCATAAAGGTAATTGACCATGGCTCCGCCAGATTGGGCGAGCCCGTTTTCGGAAACATCCGCTCCAGCATGTACGGCATGCACCAATGCACCGTTTCCAAGATGAAAGCGCGCCACAGGATCAAATGGGGTACCATCTCCCCGCTTTGCCTTCAGCAGGTAATACGCTGCACGTTGGCGCTGTTGCTCAGACGTGTCATCAGGCAGTTTCGTATCGGTTTCCGTGACCCAGCGGCTAAGACCGGGGATCGGTGAGAGCGTTATAAAGGTCTTGAGCCCCGGCAACTCCCGCGAGAGATCGGCCACCACCTGTTTGATCAAGGAATTGCCAAAAGAGATGCCCGCAAGCCCGTCCTGACAATTCGAGATCGAATAGAACACGGCGGTGTCGGCTTCATCCGCCCTGATGATGTCACGCTTGTCGCTGAGCACACCCTGAACCGATGACGCAATCCCTCGCGTCAGCGCCACCTCGACAAAGATCAGCGGTTCATTGGGCATGGTCGGATGAAAGAACGCGAAACAGCGGCGGTCCTCTGGTTGAACGCGGCCGCGCAACTCTTGCCAGCTGCCGATTTCGTGCACGGCCTCATAGGCAATGATCTTTTCGAGGATCCCCGCCGGACTGTCCCAGTTGATCGGGCGCAGGACCAGAAAGCCGCGGTTGAACCAGGAGGCAAAGAGGTGACGAAAGTCGAGATCGACCACCGCCAATTCTGGCGCGTCACGCATCAGCCGCAGCAGATCCTTGCGCATTTCGACCAACCGCCCGGTCGCACCGGGCACTTGGTTGAGCCGCCGGGCCAGCTCCTGACGACGGGCTTCGGATGCGGCAAGAAACGCACGGTACGTGGCTTTGGTCGGAGCGAATTCGTATGCGGCAAGGGTCGTGCGTACCCGTTCGGCATCAATGCCAAGCTGATCCGTCAGAAAGGCAAAGAAAGCATGCTTGCCGTCATCATCAAGTTCGGCATAACGATCCAGAACATGCCGCGCGAGCGTCATGCCCGAAACCTCGCCGGAACTGCCCAGCAACGCTTCGGACAGTTCTTCGATGCTACGACCAGAGTGATCACGTTCTGAGGCGCTGCGATATTGACGCTCAAAGACGGTCGATATCAGGTCCGAAAAAAAGCTCATCTCGCGGCTCCCATCACGACATCGGGCAACCATGTGGCGATCCCGGGAAACAGGCACAATATCACGATCGCAAGCACCATGCAGGCCACGAATGGCAAGGAACCCAGCAGAATGGTCTTGAGCGAGATGTCAGGCGCGATGCCGTTGATGACATAGAGGTTCAGACCGACCGGCGGGCTGATCAACCCGATTTCCATGTTGATGGTCAGAACCACCGCGAACCAGATCGGATCAAACCCGGCGGTGGTGATGATCGGCAACAGGATCGGCGCGGCCATCAGGATCACCGCGACCGGCGGCAGGAAAAACCCCGCGATCAGCAGGAACACATTAACCGCCCCCATCAGCACCCAGCGGTTCACATCCAGCGTCCCGATCCATTCGGCGATGGACTGAGTGATGAAAAGGCTCGACAGCATGTAGGAAAACACGCCCGCAGCGGCGATAATGAACAGGATCATCACGCTTTCCTTGGTGCTGTCGCGCAGCACGACCCACAGGTCACGCGGATGCCACAGGCTGTAGATCACCATCGCGATGACAAGACAAAGCAATGCGCCAACAGCTGCGGTCTCTGACGGCGTCGCGATGCCGCCATACATGGCATACAGAACGCCAAGGATGATCGCGAGAAACGGCAAGACGCGCGGCAGAATTTCAAACCGCTCTTTCCATGTATAGCTGCCCGAGTTCAGTAATGCCGTGTTGCCCGAACGCCAGGTCGAATAGAGCGACCAGGCCATGAACAACCCGACAAGGAGCAAGCCCGGAAACACGCCTGCCAGAAACAGGCGTCCAATGCTGGTTTCAGTGGCAATCCCATAGACGATCATTGTGACCGAAGGCGGGATCAGAATGCCAAGCGTACCACCGGCAGCGATGGACCCGGCAGCAACTCCATCAGGATAGCCGCGCTTGCGCATTTCGGGGATGCCCATCTTGCCAATGGCGGCACAGGTGGCGGGACTGGACCCGGACATCGCTGCAAACAGCGCACAGGCCCCGAGGTTGGAGATCACCAACCCGCCGGGAATGCGGGTCAGCCAGCGTTCCAGCGCCTCATAAAGATCCGCTCCCGCGCGGGTCGAAGCGATGGACGCACCCATGATGATGAACATCGGGATCGACAGCAGCGCGAAATTGTCGAGCTTTCCAAACAGGATTTCCGGCATCAGTTCGAGGCTGCGAATTCCGTCAAACACGATCAGGAAGCCAGCAGAAACGATCAGCAGCCCAAGCGCCACCGAAACCCCGGAGAACAGCACAAGAATGGTGACGACGGCGACGACCGCGCCAAGCAGGAGCGGGTCCATCAGCTGTCCTCCAGCCCGAATGGCGCGTCAACGCCTGTGATCACCGCGATAAGATCGGCGGCGAGCTGGAGCAGCAAGAGGCCAAAACCGACCGGCAGCGCCAGATAAGGGATCCACAGACGCACCGCCCAGACGGTGTCCGATGTCCACCCCCGCGCCCAGGCAAAATGCCAGTAGTCATAGCCGTACCACAGCATGACGGCGACGATTGCGATAGACAGAGACAGGGTGAAAATGGCCAGCACCTTACGCGCGCCCATCGGCAGCGACAGGGGCACCAGATCGACATTCACATGCCCGCGCAGACGCTGCACGTATGGCAACCCGATCAGCGTAGCCGCGACCATCAGATAGATCACCGCCTCGGTCTGCCAGATGGTCGATCCATTCAGCACAAATCGGACAAAGATCATCTGGCAAGTGATCGCAACCGCAAGCACGATCATCGCGGCCGAGATCCATCCAGCCAATGTCGAAAGACCGGCGATTGCCCGCAGGAACGGATTGTTTCCGACCTTGGCGGTGGTGGCCGTGCTGTGACCTGACATGCGTTATTCCCTTGATTTATTGGTGGGCGGCCCGATAAGGCCGCCCGTGTCGATCACTCGACAGCCAGCGCCTTGTCGAGCAGGTCCTGCCCGTCCGGAACAGACTCGACAAAGGATTTGTAGCTGGTGTCCATCGCAATCGCGCGCCAGGCTTCAAAATCCTCCGGCGTCATCTCGGCGATTTCGACACCGGCGTCGCGGAACACCTCAACCGAGGCCGCATCCTGTTTCTTGGCTTCTTCGAGATAAAAGGCTTCGGCCTTGGCAGCAGCGGCGAGCAACGCCTCTTGTTGTGCTTCGTTCAACCCCTCAAAGGCCGACTTGTTCATCAACAGCGGCTGATACATGAACCACAACGCCACATCGGACGCCGGAGTATAGCAGGCAACCTGCTCGTAGATGCGGTAGGACACGAACGACGAAGATGACGTGTTCGCCGCGTTCAGCACGCCGGTTTGCATGGCATTGTAGATCTCGGAACTGGCCATCGATGCGATCGACGCCCCTGCCCCTGCCAACATCTGCTCAAACGCCTTGCCCGCCGCGCGGGTCTGAAGGCCCTGCACGTCCTCCGGCTTAGTGATGCATTTGTCCTTGCCCGCGAAACCGCCCGCCAGATAGCCATGCACCAGTACCATGACATCGTCCTCGGCCATCTTGGCCTCGATCGCTTCCATGAACGGACTCTCGTTCAGACGTGCGGCATGATCGTGATTTTTCACGAGGCCAGGCATCAATGTCAGGTTATAGGCGGGCTGCTGTCCACCGGCGTAAGAGAGCGGAAACACCGTCATGTCCAGTTGGCCACGCGACAGGGGCTTGTACTGCTCGCGGGGCTTAAACAGGGATTTTGAGCCGAAAATCTTGATTTCCAGATCAACATCCGCCGCCGCGACGTCGTCCGCGACCATCTGAGCGACCTGATGGCGTACATCCTTGTTCGACCATTGGTGAGACAGGCGCAGTTCGGTGGCACTAGACGCGTTCGCCATGATCATCACCGCCGCTGATGCGGCAGCTGTCAGCAAATTGGTTTTCATTCTTTCCTCCCATGATGCCCGGTTTATCGAATCCGGACCTCTGCGCGGCAGTGTTTGGGTTGGGGCATTTTGAGTCAAGCTTTTTGTATACAATAACATCTGTATTGCACACCAAGTAGGGAGACACTAGCATTCCGGCATGGATACGCGCCGTGCCGATTTGATCGCTGACGAACTGGAAAAGATGATCTTTACCGGCACGTTCAAGGACGGCGATCGACTGGATGAAATCCGTCTGGCAGGACAGTTCGGCGTGTCACGCACACCGATCCGCGAGGCGTTTCAACGCCTGGTCGCCTCCGGATTGGCCGAGCAATTGCCCCGTCGAGGTGTCTTTGTCTCGCAGCCCGGTCCGGTGGAATTGATGGAAATGTTCGAGACCATGGCCGAGATTGAGGCCGCTTGCGCGCGTCTTGCGGCGATGCGGATCTCGGATGCCGCACTCGAGGAATTGGACGCGATCAACCAGGAGTGCCTGCAGGCGATCAAGACCAAGGATATCGACGGGTATTACCAGTCCAACGAACGGTTTCATCAGACGATCTATGATCAGTCGGGCAACAGCTTTCTCGCCAAGGAGGCGCGTCGCCTACAGCATCGCCTTAAGCCCTATCGGCGCATCCAATTGCACCTGCGCGGGCGCATGGCGCAATCGATGGCCGAGCATCAGGCCATTGTCAGCGCACTCAGAGACGGGGATCATCTTGGCGCGGCAGACGCGCTTCGGGGTCACGTCGCCGTGCAGGGAGAAAAATTTCGACACCTCATGTCCAGCATCGAAACGTCACCGAAATAAATCAGGCGGCCGGCTGAGCAACAGTAATGGGTGGCCCACCCTTTTCGATGGCCGCCCCCGCCGCCAGCAACACATCCTCGCGGAATCGACCAGCGATCAATTGCACGCCAACCGGTATCCGGCCGACCTGTCCGGTTGCCACCGACAGCCCCGGCAATCCCAATGTCGGCAACGCCCGTTGCGACAGCTGTGCCCGGAACACCCGCGCAAAATCTGCTTCGGATCGCACGTCAAGCTGTTGTTCGAATGGCAGTTCACCTGACACCGGGCAGAGCAGCACCGGATACCGATCAAGAAACTGCTCCCATTCCCGGATCAAACCCACGCGGGTCTTCAGCGCAATCATGACGCGTTCAAGATCAATCTCTCCGGCATCCGCGATCATCTGTTGTGCAACGAACAACGCGTCGGCGTTGCCTTCCTTGGCAAACATATCACCTGCGGCGAACTGGTTCTCGGCCATCCAGAGTATGGCGTTGATGCGGGCGGCCTCTTGCAACGACGGGCATTCCACCTGATCGACAGTCCATCCTTCGGCGCGGAGACGATCTGCTGCATCCAGAAGTGCGGCCTGTACCCTCTCGTCGACCTCCATTCCATCTGGCTGCAATGACAGCGCCGCCCGCTTTGCAAAATTGCCCTGTTCAATTGGCGCAACGGTCTGCCACGGATCACGTGGATCGCGCGCCGCCATGGCGACAAGCGACAGACGGATGTCTTCGATACTGCGGGCCAGCGGCCCCGACACCGCCATGATCTGCGCTCCTATGAAACGATCGCCCCCGGTCGCATTATGCGCGGGAACGCGACCCAGACTCGGCCTGAGCCCGTGCAATCCGCAGGCATAGGCCGGATACCGGACCGAGCCCGCGATGTCAGTGCCATGTCCGATAGCACATAACCCGGCCGCCACCCCAGCACCCGCTCCGCCTGATGAACCGCCTGGTGTGATCGACGGATCGCGCGGATTGAGCGTCTGACCATGCAAGTCGTTGTGGGTGAACCAACGCAAGGAAAAGGCCGGGGTATTGGTGCGCCCCACGATCACAGCCCCCGCATTGCGCAGGTTGGCGACGACAGGGCTATCGTCCTGCGCAATCAGATTTTCCTGCAGTTTGAGGCCGTTGGTGGTGGCGCGCCCCCGTTGATCCACATTGACCTTTATTGTCACAGGCACACCGCAGAGGGGGCCCGGGTCCTGACCTTTTGCAATCTGCCCGTCGATCTGCCGTGCAGCCGCAAGCGACTCGTCATGAAAACTGTCGACAACCGCATTGATCCGGGCGTTGACTTCGTCCGCCCTATCCAGATGTGCCTGCGTCACCTCGACGGCAGAGACCTGTTTGCCACGTATCGCCTGCGCAAGCGCGGCCCCTGTCATTTCCCATAACTTCGTCATGTTCGCCTCTCTTTGCTCGCTCACAACTTGCTGGATAATGCGCCCCAAGATCAACAATCTTAGCGCTATTAGTTTATTATCGCCAAACGGGAACAAGCCGCCGCCGCACAATTTTGAGGCGTGCCCAAGCCCTGTAACCGGTGACAATCGGCGGATTTGTGCAACAAAACTCGAAACTTGTCACATTGTGAACAACTTTATATTCCATTTTTCGGGTGCGAGGTTAATAGGTAAAGTAACGATTTTTTTAAGGTTTGGTAAGTGATGGTGACCAATCAAGAGTATTCTGTTGTGCAAGCGACCGCTGCAGATGTTGCGTCGCAACCCGACGGAACCTTTTCGACAAACCCGAACCAGCATCACGAAACATGTCACTGCGTCTTTCTAGAACAGGTCAAAGTCGTGGACGGCGTCTGCCACAAGCAATCGATCAGTGCTGTGAACGATTTGATTGCCGGCGACCAATATCGTTTTCCTGTCTTGAACCAGCACAATCAGTCCAACATTAGCGTCCAAGGCGAAACCGCCACGATCGAGTTTCGTATGGTCGTCGAAGTTGGTACTGCAGTCGTTCGGGCACGCCAAACGCACTGCATCACCCTCATGTCGGATCAAGGTCACATTTTGCCGGCTGATGTTCTGACAACATCAGAAAATCGCGTGCTGTTGGCCCTGCGTGATACCGTGATGCAGCATCAGGATTATGCGTTGATCTCGATGGTGCCGACGCACGCCCGTTAAAGCGGTCGTTTCGCACCGATGCACGCCGGGTGATCACCGCATTCACGCTTGCAACCTCTATTTCCGGTTCAGGATCTGGGTCGTTTTGAAACGCGCCTCGCTAAGCACCTTGTCGACATCTTCCAGATCATAGGTCTCGGCATAATGGACCAGATCCAGCAGCACATCGAGTATCCATCGATGTTCGGTATTGCGCGGCGGTTGCGGAGGATGGATCAAAGCCGAGGCCTTGAGGATTTCTGCCATACGTTCAGCCGCAATACGCTTGCGTTCGCTATCGCCGTTTTGAGTGTCCGATTGAACAATCTCGGCCAACCGATAAAGCTCCTCAATCAATTTTGCATCAAAGCCCTGTGCAAATGCACCTTCCTTTGCGATCTTGTCGTCGTCAGCCATCTCAAATTCTCCGTTTGAACTCACGCGGACAGAACGTCAAGCCCAAGGTGATTTTAAGTACGTACACCGCAACAAAAACAACAACATATTGATTTATCAAGATTTATAATGAGGTCGCCCTGACGTGGCAGAGTTGCACGGCACCACAGACGACAGAAACGAAGGCGATGCTTCGCGTGGAGTCGACCGCACGCTCAGCGCTGTTCTTGCGTCCGGCGCGCTTGGACATTCCGAGCGACGCGCCAAACTGCTCCGTTACCTTGTTGCGCGGGAAACCTCCGGAGAGGGCGACAAGATCAAAGCCTATGCCATCGCTCTGGATGTGTTCGGGCGCGACGAGACCTTTGATCCAAACTCGGACAGCATCGTTAGGGTCGAAGTTGGCCGCCTTCGGGATGGTCTGCGCATCTTCTATGGCGAATGCACCGATCCCGATCTCTGGACGATCGACATCCCTAAGGGCACGTATCGACCAACGCTGACACCGCCGCGTGTCGAACCCGTGTCACCGCCACAACCCGCACATCTCAACCGCTGGGCGCTTATCATTTTGCCGATTCTGGTGGTGCTGCCCCTGCTCTACTACGCGATGCGACCGGCTCCGGCACCAGAACCGACGGCCCCCTATCCAGTGCTGCGGATTGCGGTGATGCCTTTCGAAGCGGCAGGTGATCATCCGAACCTGGAAAAGGTTGCATTTGGCCTCTACACAGAACTTTCGCTGGACCTGTCCGCCTATCCCTGGATCGCAGTTGTGTCGCCTTTGGACCCGAACGAGATTGGCGCGGACTATGCGCTCAAAAGCCAGCTGTTATGGCAGGGCGACAACCTGCAGACCAATTCCCAACTGATATCCCTTCCCGAAGAGCGGCTGGTCTGGAGCAAATCCTATTCGATCCCCACCACGGTCGAGCACATACAGGATACGCAACTGCAGATCACCAGCGGGATCGCGACCAGTCTGGGATCGGAGAACAGCATTTCCCCCGACCTGATCGTCGCCCGCAACGCGCGCAATTCCAAGCCGAACCTTGAAGGGTTTCTGTGCTTCATAAGCACCTATCGATACGCGGTCGAACCCACCCGGACAGAACATCTTCGACTGCGCAATTGTCTGGAAGATGCGGTCGATGCGTTTCCGGAGTTCGGAGAAGCCTGGGCTGCCTTGGGTGTCCTTTACATGGACGAGGTGCGCTTTGGACGAAATCCGCGTCCAGGGCACGATTCATGGGCTGAGGCCCGCGCCGCAATCGACAAAAGCCTTGAACTGGCGCCTCTCAGAAACGCACCCCTAATGGCCGGTGTCGTCCTGTCTGTGCAGGCACCCGTGCAAGATCTGGAGCGTGCACGCCAACTTGGCCGTAAGTTGATGGAACTGTTCCCACGACATCCCCCGACGTTGGCGCTGATTGGTTCCCTGATCTCAGAGTTTGATGGCCGCTGGCCCGAGGGGCACGATCTTGTGCAACAGGCCATCGCGCTTGAGAATGCGCCGCCCAGTGGTTTCTTTATAACTCCGGCCTTTTTCGCAGCGCTTCAAGAAGACGATGCGGCGGCACTTGCGGCAACTGCCCCACTGACGACACGCACATCCGAAACCGAATTGTTGTTAAAGTATCTGGCGGCAGCACGGAACGGCAAGACCGAGATGATGGCGGAACAACGCGTTTTGTTGGCGCAAAAGGATCTGTCATCGGATGCAGACCTCGTGGAATTCGTCAAAAATCGCCGGTTTCACGAAGAACTTGAAGCAAGCCTCACAAGCCAATTGGAAGCGGCTTTTCTGGTTAAAGCTGACGAGTAGAGCTTTCGCCGATGGCGCCGTCGCGGCGCATTGCTTCGAACTCGGATTGTGCCTTGATCCGTTCAGACGGTTTGTTCACTTCGCATCTGAAGCTCTGCGGCCCAATCAAGAAGTGCCGGCAACTGCCCCGGCAGACATGTCTCCATGCCTTGGGCAAACTCCTGAAAGGCTGCGTGATTGGTTGGATTCACCGCTGTCAGCACCGGAACCCCGGCCATCATCGCATCCGCGATCAGGGGGCGAAATCCGCGACCGTCTGCCTCGTGTTTGCCGAACTTGTTGACGATCAACAATTGCGGCAATTGGCCCGATGCCGCGCTCAACGATTGCGAGACGTGGCCAACGGCCTGTTCAAGCGCATCGGGGTTCAATCGGCACCCACGCGATCCCGCGCCCAACGATTGCGAAATGCGGAACACGGGACCGTCCGGCATCACACGCACATCCATATCGCATAGATCAGTGTCGGTGCAGGTGGTGTTGGACTGAACGACTCCACCAACGCGCACACCCTGTGCGATCAGCCTGTTCGCAAATTCCGACAGCAGTATGTCGGCCTGCCCACGTGCCATGGTTCTGATATAGGCCAATGCCATCGCCGAAATCTCCCGTTCCGTTCCACGGGTGTGCTGCCGGAAATCGGCGGGCTGGGCAAGAGCAGTGTGAAACCGTGCCATCACGCGTCGCGGATGTTTCGCTCCATCAAGTGCTGAAACAGGCGTGGCGACAGGCTGTTGATCCACCAGGCCAGCAGCGCCACCCGACCGACCGGGATCAGCGGTGCGCGCCGGTCCAGCCCGCGCACGATGGCATCCGCCGCCTGCTCAGCGGTCATATAGTCTACTCCATCCGGTGCTGCGCCGGGGCGGGATGTCCCGTCTGCGCGCAGTTGTGCGTTCCCGACGTTCGTCGCAACAAAGGACGGCGCGGCGATCTGACACCGCACACCATGCGGGGCTTCTTCGGATCTCAGAGATTTGAAAAACCCTTCCAGCGCATGTTTTGAGGCGGCATAGGACGTGCGATGAAAGAGCGGTGCAAACCCGGCGACCGAGGATATCGCAAGATGTGTGCCCCCCGCCGCGCGCACCGGCTGCAAGAGCGCGCTCGCCAATGCCGTTGCAGAGAAATAGTTGACCTCGAACACCTTGCGATGCGTCGATTCCTGCATGTCGGAGAATGCGCCGATCTGGGTGATGCCGGCATTATAAATCACCAGGTCGATCGACGGGCAGTCGCGCAGAATTAGACCTTTGGCTGCGGCAAGCTGTTCCGGGTCGGTCAGATCGCAAGCGATCGGCAACTGGCACGCGGTTTCGTCCAGTCCATCGACGTTCAGATCCAACAGGATCGTACGATAGCCCCGCGCCTGCAAGCGTTCAGCCAAGGCGCGGCCCAAACCACCCGCACCTCCGGAAATAACCGCAGTTCTCATAGCCCCGCCGCCTGTTTCCAGATGTCAAAAACCTCGCGGCTGGATTTCGCCGGCACATAGCCAAACACCGACTTCAGTGCATCATTGGCCAGAACCGGGCGGTATTGCAGAAACCGCACCTGCTCGGGACCATAACGGCTAACACCCAGTGGATGAGCGATGGCAAGTGCGGTCCTGAGCAGCCCAGCGGGCAGATGCAGCACCGATTTGCCAAGTGCGTTCGCGAGGTCTTCGATCGACATGACTCCGTCTCCGGCGACGTTGAAAATACCTGCGGGTCCATCGGTGGCGGCCCGCTGCAGGATGCGGGCAAGGTCCTCGGTCCAGATAAAGACGAACGGGCTGTCGCAACCGCGAATAGCCAGCAGGCGTGGCTTGTGAAACAGCGCGGTGATCTGATTGTCGGTCCCCTGCCCCAGAACCGTTCCCACCCTCAGCACGACCTGCTCCAACTCGGGTGTGACCTGTCGCGCCTCGGCCAACATCTCTTCGACCAGCCGCTTGTGGTAGGCATAGGGAAAGACCGTGTTGCCGCGCAGCGGATCGGTTTCGCGCAATGGCACCGGATTATCTGCGTGATACCCATAGGCCGCACCCGAAGAGGTCACGACCAGCCGCCGGACACCGTTTTCTCGCGCCGCGTTCAACACGTTGCGCGTGCCGGTGACATCGACCGCATAGGCGGTTTTGCGGTGCATCCCCTTGGGTGGCGTTACAATCGACGCCAGATGCACGACAACTTCGGGGTGATACCGGGACATGACGCGTCCTGCATCCTCACCCGTGACGTCAAGTTCTTCGAAAATCACATCAGACGGAAAATCATCCGCAGGGGCGAGATCCGTCGCGATGACCTCATGCCCCGCAAGTGAGCGCACAAGTGCGCGGCCAATCATGCCGGATGCGCCAGTAATCAGGATACGGGTCATCGTGCCGCCTCTGTCCTGTTCAGGATCGCCGCCAACGCCAGCCCCGAAATCGCGTGCCAGATCCCCCAGAACGCAGCGACAACCGCCATGCCGCCAAGCCCGCCAAAGAAACCGAAGATCAGCACAAGACCAAGACCGGAATTCTGGATTCCGGTTTCGATGGTGATAGCGCGCCGATCATAGGGGGAAACCCCTGCCAGCGTGGCACAGCCATACCCCGCCGCCAGCGCGAGCGTGTTGTGCAGGATCACCAACAACGCCACGGCCCCGGCAAAGTGCAGAAAGAATGCCCAGTTCGCGACAAGCGCCAGCACGACAAAGGCCACGAAAATGCCAAACGAGATCCCTTGCAACATGGGGCGAATGCGGGCGGCGATATCCGGGCGCCGGGTATTCAGCATCACACCCAATACAAGCGGCAGCACCAGCATAAGCCCGACGGTGATTGCCACGGTCAAAGGATCAATCTCGGTCCGCTGCAAAATCTCACGGGTGGGCGCATAAAGGCTGCCCCAAAAGGCGATGTTGAACGGCGTAACAAAGATGGTGGCGATCGTGGCAAAGGCCGTCATCGAAACCGAAAGCGCCGCGTTCCCCCCGGCCCGGTGCGTTATGAAGTTTGATATATTGCCGCCCGGACAGGCCGCTACAAGGATCAGGCCAAGTGCGATTGACGGACGCGGTTGCGTCGCCAGCACCAGACAATAGGTCAGCGCAGGCAACGCGATGAATTGCGAGGCCAACCCGGTGATCAGCGCCTTGGGTGCATGGACCAGCCGGTGAAAATCTGAGGGCTTGAGGTCAATTGCGACCGAAAACATCACGACCGCCAGCACCGTGTTCAGCGCCATCAGCGAACCGGGACTGAAATTCAGTACGACCTCGTCGATACTGTTCATACGCCCTGCCCGCCAAGCGCCTTGATCCAGGCGTTAAGCGCGCCGCGATAGGTTTCCTTGTCCACATAATAGGCCATGCGCGCGACGTTCAGATAGTTCATGCCACCGGTTGCACGGGCAAATGTATCAGCTTTCTCCGCCTGCAATAACCGCGCTTCATTCCGCGCGAGCCGTAAGCCTGCGATATAACGCGCGACCATCTCGGCCTGTTCGTGTCGACCCTGCCAGCCAAGCCCCGTCGCCTCGATCATGCCCAGTACGAACAGGTCGTCGCGCTCTGGATGCATGGCGTTGAGGAACAGATGTGGCGCATCACCCCGCCAGTTCAGCAGGGCATCATCGATAAACGGATAATGCAGCCGATACCCCGTGGCCGCGAGGATCATGTCATAATCCGCCTGGCTGCCATCCCTGAAGTGAACGGTCTGCCCATCAAGCCGATCGACATCTGGCCGGACGCGCAAATCGCCATGTCCGGCGTGATAAAGAACCAGTGAATTGACGATCGGATGGCTTTCGTAAAGCTGGTAGTCGGGCTTGGGAAATCCGTATTTCTGCGGATTGCCGACGAACCAGTCGAGTATCAGCGCGTCGACCTTGCGCTTGAGCCATTTGGGCAGCTTGATACCGCCGCCCACTGTATCGGCAGGTTTGCCAAAGACGTATTTGGGTACAAAATAATATCCCCGACGCATCGACAGATCACAGCTGCGCCCGTGATGGATCGCGTCAACCGCGATGTCACAGCCGGAATTGCCCGCGCCTACGATCAGAACGCGTTTGCCATCAAACTGGCTGGCGCTGCGATAGTCGGCTGCGTGGATCAACTCGCCATCGAATGTTCCCTCAAAACTGGGCCGGTTGGGTTCCGACAGCGTACCATTGGCAATCAACACGCCGGCAAAGATCGCCACGTGCTCGCCATCTGCGTCCCGCCAGACCACGCGCCAGCCATCGCCATTCCCCCCCAACGGTTCGGTGCGCAGCACCTCGGCGTTGAAACGATAGTGACGTCGCAGATCAAAGTGATCGGCGAACTCGTTGAAATATCTCTTCATTTCGTGATGCGAAGGATATTCCGCCACTTCATCCCGCATGGGAAAGTCGGCAAATTCCGTCATCCGCTTGGATGAGATCAGATGCGCGCTCTCGTACATGGTGGATTTCGGGTTATCGATATCCCAGAGGCCGCCGACACCGGAATGCAATTCGAACCCCTGAAAGGCGATGCCTTGGTCCTGCAATGTCTTGGCAGCGGCCAATCCCATTGGCCCGGCACCAATCAGGGCAAATTGTTCGCGCGTTTCGGTCATGCATCCTCTCCAAAAGAAATCTCGCACTAACTTGAACAACTGTTCAATATAAGGCAAGGTGATTTTATGAAGATTTCAGAAACCCAACGTCAACGGGCCCCATCCAAGCGGGCGATCCAGTCACGGGAACGCATCCTGAATGCCGCGGAAATCGTGTTTGCGGACAAGGGGTTCGATGGCGCCACCATCCGCGATATTGCCGCTGCGGCAAAGACGCAAGTGGGACTGGTCCATCACCATGGCGGCGGCAAGGCAGAACTGTTCGCGCAGACCGTGACGCGGCGGGCTGATGATCTATCAAAACTGCGAATCGATATGCTGTCAGCGCGCAAGGCCGACGGGCCGATGACCATTGAAAGCCTGCTGGAGTGCTTTGTCGGCCCGTACTTGGAACGTGCGGCGAGCGGTGACATCCAATGGCTGGCCTATGCGCGGTTGGTGGCGCATGTGTCCGCTGACCCACGATGGCGGGATCTGGCGGCGGTCTGTTTCGACCCCACGGCAAATCGTTTTATCGATGAAATCGCGTTGGTATTCCCCGACGCCAAACGCGGTGCGATCGCGGCGGGATTTGTCTATTCCGTGTCCGCAATGTTGGCCTTGCTCACCTCTGGCTGGCGCATCGAGACTCTGGGTGCCGTTAATCCTGGGGGCCCTGACCGGCAACGGGAACTGGTGCGTTTCTGTGCTGCCGGGATCAGGGCAAGTCTAGAAAACGGCTGAATAAACCGCAGATCAGGCCGAAAGTTTGCTGGCCTCGCGCGCGAGGTCTTCGATGCCAGCCCAGTCACCGGATTTCATCAGATCGACAGGCGCGACCCAACTGCCGCCCGCGCACAGCACGTTGGGTAAGGACAAATAGCTGTTGGCGTTCTTGGTGCTGACACCACCGGTCGGGCAGAAGGTGATCTGCGGCAGTGGCGCACCAATCCCCTTGAGCGCGGGCGCTCCGCCAGAGGCTTCGGCGGGGAAGAATTTCAGCATGTCATAGCCACGCTCCAAGAGCATCATCGCTTCGGTCGCAGTTGCGGCACCCGGCAAAGTTGGCAGGTCTTCTGCCTCGCAGGCATCCAGCAGAGCCGGCGTTGACCCCGGCGAAACACCAAACAGCGCCCCGGCCTCGCGGGCGGCGCGCACGTCGGCGGGGGTGACCAGCGTCCCTGCCCCGACGATACCGCCTTCAACTTCGGACATGATCCGGATTGCTTCGAGCGCGACCGGCGTGCGCAGGGTCACTTCGAGCGCGGGCAATCCACCGGCAACCAGCGCCTCGGCCAATGGGCGGGCATGGGCGACGTCGTGAATGACCAGCACCGGCACGATGGGCGCGCGCGCGCAAATCTCGCGGGTGCGCTGGCTGGCGTCTTTAGGGGACAGAGACATGGCTCATACTCCGAATATTGTGGCGCCGCTGTCTGCAGAGCAGACGGCACGGCGGAAATTGGCAAAGAGTTCGCGGCCCAATCCGGCTTCGTTTGCGGAAAGATCGGCAGTTGCGGCAGGGCGGTCCAAGACACCTTCTGTCAGGATTTCAAGCGCGCCGGTATTGGCG
Organism: Sedimentitalea sp.; assembly: GCF_039973035.1. Taxonomy (NCBI): domain Bacteria; kingdom Pseudomonadati; phylum Pseudomonadota; class Alphaproteobacteria; order Rhodobacterales; family Paracoccaceae; genus Sedimentitalea; species Sedimentitalea sp. The sequence goes on along the minus strand of NZ_JBDWLR010000084.1, from coordinate 78,136 downwards.
TCGACGCGCAGAATATCACCATCCTGTAGATGGGCAATGACGCCGCCATCCAGTGCCTCGGGGCTGACATGGATTGCCGCAGGGACCTTGCCCGATGCGCCAGACATGCGCCCATCAGTGACCAACGCAACCTTGAGGCCCCGACCCTGCAGGATCGACAGCATCGGTGTCAGGCTGTGCAGTTCGGGCATGCCGTTGGCCTTTGGCCCCTGAAAGCGGACGACGACGATGGTATCGCTGTTGAATTCACCGGCCTTGAAGGCGGTCTTGACGTCTTCCTGATCGTGAAACACCCGGACCGGGGCCTCGATCACCCGATGATCCGGAGCGACAGCCGAGATTTTCATGACGGCCGTGCCAAGGTTTCCCTCAAGACGTTTCAATCCTCCGTTGGCCTGGAAAGGGTCCGATGCCGGACGCAGAATCTTGTCGTTCAGCGATTTGCCGCTGCCTGCTTCCCAGCTCAGCACACCGTCTTTCAGCTTGGGCTCGGCAGTGTAATGCTCCAGCCCCTCGCCCGCGACGGTGCGAGTGTCGGGATGCAGCAGACCGGATGACAGCAAATCACCGATCATATAGCCAAGGCCGCCCGCAGCGTGAAAGTGGTTCACGTCCGCCAGACCGTTGGGATAGACACGTGCCATCAGCGGCACGATCTCGGAGAGTTCCGAGAAATCCTGCCAATCCAGAACAATGCCCCCGGCCCGCGCCATAGCCACGAGATGGATGAGCAGGTTGGTGGACCCGCCCGTGGCATGCAGCCCGACGATCCCGTTCACAAAGGCGCGCTCATCAAGGATGTCAAAAACCGGAGTGTAATCATTGCCAAGTGCGCTGAGCGACAGCGCGCGACGAGCGCCTTCGGCGGTCAAGGCGTCGCGCAGATCGGTGTTGGGATTGACAAAGCTCGACCCGGGCAGATGCAGGCCCATGAATTCCATCAACATCTGGTTGGTGTTGGCCGTGCCGTAAAAGGTGCAGGTGCCGGGGCCATGATAAGCGGCCATTTCTGCGGCCATCAGCGCATCGCGCCCGACCTCGCCTGCGGCGAATTGTTGGCGGACCTTGGCCTTGTCGTCATTGGCCAGCCCGCTGGTCATCGGACCCGCAGGCAGGAAAACGATAGGCAGGTGACCAAAGGCCTGGGCGGCGATGACCAGACCCGGAACGATCTTGTCGCAAACGCCTAGAAAAACCGCCGCGTCAAACGTGTTATGGCTCATCGCGACACCGGCGGCGAGCGCGATCACGTCGCGCGAAAACAGACTGAGCTCCATGCCGACTTCGCCTTGGGTGACACCATCACACATCGCCGGAACGCCGCCTGCAACCTGCGCCGTGCCACCAACCTTGCGGGCGGCGGCGCGGATCAATTCGGGATAGCGTTCAAAAGGCTGGTGGGCGGACAGCATGTCATTATAAGCCGTCACAATGCCAAGGTTGCCGCCCGTCCCCGTCGCGAGCGCATCCTGATCAGGGCCAGCACCCGCAAAAGCATGGGCCTGCCCGCTGCAGGACAGATGCGCGCGAGCCGGCCCCTTGTCGGCAGCTTGGCGCATACGATCAAGATACTTGCCGCGCGTTTCGCTGCTACGGTCGATAATTCGGTCAGTGACTTCGGCAATTTTGGCGTGTAAAACCATGAGAGAGCTTTCTCTTTCAAGTCTGGTCGCGCTTTTGTCCGGTATAGTGGCCCTTTCGCGACGTCTCGACAACACCGCCCGAAAATACCAGGACCTATGGCGCAACTGGTGAAGCAAAGGTCGATGATAGCGCTAACACCTCTTGTCCCGCTCGGCAAGCCCAATCCCTATAGAACCGGCCATCTTTGAACAGTTCCTGAGCACTGTACCGTCTTGGCAATGCCGATCTCAATGTGTGTATTGCATCGTGCACGCATTGTTATAGGCTGAAAGAAAACAGGACCCGGCCATTGCACGGGTCAAAAATACCAACGGGGAACATGGATCAATTATCAAGCCCGGACCTAGCGTCTGATGTCTCTGCGGTTGACGTCAACCGTGTCTCGAAAATTTTTGGCGGAGAGCAGGAAGTTCGCGCCCTTGACGATGTGTCCGTCTCGATCCGCCGAAACGAGTTCTTTACCCTGCTTGGCCCGTCCGGCTGCGGAAAGACCACTCTGCTGCGGCTGATCGCCGGGTTCGAACCACCGACGATGGGAACATTGCAGCTGGCGGGGCGGGATATATCCCGACTGCCGCCGAACCAGAGACCCATCAACACCGTGTTTCAGAACTATGCCCTGTTTCCCCATATGAGCGTCGCAGGCAACATCGCCTTCGGTCTCGAAATGCTTGGCAAACCAAAGGCCGAAATCGCTGAAACAGTGGACCGGATGCTGAAACTGGTGCAGATGGAGGCGCTCAAATCGCGGCGCACCTCCGAAATTTCGGGCGGACAGCAACAGCGCGTGGCCCTCGCCCGCGCGCTTGCGCCCCACCCCGAGGTTCTGTTGCTGGATGAACCGCTGTCGGCGCTGGACCTCAAGCTGCGCAAGGAAATGCAGATCGAGCTAAAGCGGTTGCAGCATGAAACCGGGATCACCTTTATCTTTGTCACCCATGATCAGGAAGAAGCGCTGACCATGTCCGACCGCATTGCGGTGATGAGTGCAGGCAAGATACTTCAGGTCGGCTCGCCCCGAGACATCTATGAACGACCTGCCGAGCGGTTCGTGGCAAATTTCATCGGCGAGTCCAACTTTCTGGATGCCGACCTCACTGGCAACAGCGTGACGCTGCGGGCCGGAGGGCGATTTGAGGTGCAGGTCCCTGACGGACTCGCCGACGGACCGGTCAGCGTGCTGGTCCGGCCGGAACATGCGCAGGTGCGTGTCGGGGCCGCAGGGGAAGGCGAGATTGGCGCGACGATCGAAACCGTCGTCTATTCCGGCGATGCCACCGCCGTCCATATGCGTCTGGGCACTGGCGAATTGGTCAAGGCGCGGATGTCAAACGCGCCGGGGTCCAGCGGCGACTTGCCCGGCGAAGGCGGTGCGGTCACCATGACCATCGCGCCGGGTGCCATTACCGTGCTGAAGGATTGAGGCCGTGACCGAGACCACCCCCTCATTTTCACCCGGCGATCTTGAGGCCGAAGCACAACGCCAGGATACCAAGCGGCGCTGGCTCTTGTCCTTACCGGCGCTGGTGATCATCGTCTGCGCGGCAACCGGCCCGTTGATGGTGATGGTTGTCTATTCCTTCCTCACGCCGGGCGACTACGGCAATGTGAAATGGGAATTTTCGACCGACGGTTGGGTCAACATCTTTCTGCAGCGGGATATTTTTGACGACACACTGATGTGGGCAGACGCGCATCTGTCGATTTTCTGGCGCAGCCTGTCACTGTCGATGATTACCACGGTCATGACCCTGATCTTTGGCGTCCCGACCGCATGGTTCATCGCCACACAACCTCCCGGTAAACGCGAATTCTGGCTGTTTCTGATCACGGTCCCGTTCTGGACCAACCTGCTGGTGCGTACAATTGCCATTCAGGAACTGCTGCGGGCCGAGGGGGTGTTCAACAATATCCTCGTATTCATCGGGATCATCGACGCACCGATCCAGTTGATGTTCACCAATTTCGCCATCGCGTTCGGCATGACCTATGTCTATCTGCCGCTGATGGTGTTGCCGGTCTATGCGGCAGTGGACAAGCTGGATTTCCGGTTGGTCGAAGCCGCGCATGATCTCTACGCCGGGCGCTGGACTGCGTTCCGCCGGGTGATCCTGCCGCTGATCAAGCCCGGCATCATCGCCGGCTCGATCCTCGTATTCATCCCCTCGCTTGGCGCCTATGTCACCCCCCGCGTTCTGGGTGGCGGCAAGAACCTGATGTTCGGCAACCTGATCGAACTGCAATTCGGGGCCGGGCGAAACTGGCCTCTCGGGGCGGCGCTGTCGCTGATGCTGATGGCGGCGGTAATGGTTTCGCTGATCTGGTACGTGCGCGTCACCTCGCGGGAGCAGGCCGATGGCTGAACCAACCCAAGCCGCTCCAAAGTCAAAGGCGCGCGGCTATTCCGTGCGCACCCTGCCCGGCTTTGCCATCGTGGCGTTGTTCACCTTTGTCGTGCTTTATGCGCCGATCATGATCCTTGTCGTCTTTTCCTTTAATGCAGGCACATCGCTGGCGATTTGGGAGGGATTCTCGTTGCGTTGGTACCAGCAAGCCATTGCAAATGAACAGGTGCAGGACGCCGCGCTGAGATCGTTGTATCTAGCGACGGCAGCGGCATCGATCGGAACCATCGCCGCGACGATGGCAGCGCTGGCCACCACGCGGGTCCGGCGGTTTCCCGGACGCACGATGATCTATGCATTGCTCAACCAGCCTCTGATGGTGCCGGAAATCGTGACCGCCGTGGCCCTGTTGATCGTGTTCGCAGCGGTCAAGGTCTGGACCGGGCACACCAGCATGATCTACCTGATCGTCGCGCACACCGCCTTTTGCGTGCCCTTTGCCTATCTGCCAATCCGCGCGCGGCTCGAAACCATGGACACCTCGCTCGAAGCCGCCGCCGCCGACCTCTATGCCTCGCGCTGGCAGGTTTTCCGCCGCGTGACCCTGCCCCTGATGTGGCCGGGGATCGTGGCTGGTCTGATGCTGGCCTTTGTGATCTCGCTGGATGACGTGGTGATCACCGAATTTGTCAAATCCGCCGGGCAGGACACGCTGCCGACCTATATGCTCGGCCAACTCAGGCGGGTCGTCACCCCCGAAATCAATGCCATTTCGACCGCGATTCTCGTCGCGGGCGCAATTCTGGTCAGCCTGTTTTTCCTGCTGACGATGCGAAAACGCTGACCAGACCAAACCCGGTCGCAACGAACCGGGACCACGAACCAGAGTACCTACATGGAGTGTATCGAATGAAACATCTGCTATCCGCCGCTTCGGCGCTTGCGCTGCTGGCGACTGGCGCCGCCGCGCAGGAACTGAACATCTATAACTGGGGCAACTATACCAACCCCAAGCTGATCGAGAAATTCGAGGCCGAGACTGGCATCAAGGTCACGGTCACCGATTTCGACAGCAACGATACCGCACTTGCCAAGGTCAAGGCCGGGGGTCACGGGTTCGATATCGTTGTGCCCACGCACACCTATGTTCCGATCTGGATCGGCGAAGACCTGCTGTTGGAAAGCCGCCCGGACGAGATGGAGAATTTCAAGAACATGGATCCCGTGTGGGTCGACGTGAAATGGGATCCGGGCCGTCACTATACTGTGCCATGGCAGTGGGGCACCACCGGGGTCGTGGTGAACACCAAATACTATGATGGCGACATCAACACCTCCGCCATGTTCCTTGATCCCCCCGAAGAACTGAAGGGTAAGATCAACGTCGTACCGGAGATGGGCGACGTGATGGCGCTGGCGATCATGTACCATGGTGGCGAGCCCTGCACCGGCGACAAGGAAGTGCTCAAGAAAGTCCGCGACACGCTGGTCGAGGCCAAGAAATCCTGGCTTGGCATGGACTATGGCAACCTTGAAAAGTTCGCCAAAGAGGATCTGTGGGCCGGCGTAAACTGGAACGGATCGACCTTCCGGATGCGTCTGCAAAACGAAGACATCGCATACGGCTATCCCAAAGAAGGCTACCCGGTCTGGATGGATGCGGTCGCTGTCCTGAAAGATGCGCAGAATGTCGACGAAGCCAAGGCATTCCAGAACTTTATCATGGAACCAGAAAACGCGGCGCTGATCTCGGAATTCGCGCGTTACGCCAACGGGATCATGGGGTCCGAGGAATTCATGCCGGAAGACATGAAAACCGCACCGGAAATCGTCATTCCCGAAGAACTAAAGAGCGTGGGCGTGTTCAACGAAACCTGCCCACCTGACGTGCAGTCGATCTATACCCGCATCTGGACCGACCTTCAGAAATGAACCACGAACCGGGGCCGCGTCCTGCGCGGCCCTGGCTCTTTTACGCATGGGAGCGCGCGCAATGTCGGACGATCTGATCTATATGCCAGCAACCGAAGCGTTGGCCCGCTTTGAGGCCAAGAGCCTGTCGCCGGTCGAATTGCTGTCCGCTCAGATCGAGCGCGCCCAAGCGCAGAGCGAAACGCTGAACGCCTTTACCTATACCTACTTCGAAGAAGCGATGCAGGCCGCGCGCGCGTCCGAGGCCCGTTGGGCGGCTGGCGACCCCATGGGGTGCCTTGATGGCCTGCCTGTCGCGATCAAAGACGAAAGCCATATCGCCGGGAAACCGACCAGCTATGGATCGCTGGTGATGAAGGACTTTGTTCCTGACGACACCTCGGCCAATAACGAACGCATCCTGCGCGAAGGCGCGATCGTGCATGCGCGCACAGCGACGCCCGAATTCTCAAGCGCGGTTGTCACCTGGTCTCGGTTATGGGGCGTCACCCGCAACCCCTGGAACCCGGAATTCACACCCGGCGGATCCTCAGGTGGCGCGGCAGCGGCTTTGGCGGCGGGCATGACAACGCTGGCGACAGGGTCTGATATCGGCGGTTCGATCCGTGTGCCCGCCTCTTGCTGTGGTCTGGTCGGGTTCAAGCCTCCTTATGGGCGCAATCCGGACGACACCCCGTTCAACCTCGACTATTATTGCCACACTGGCCCGCTGGCGCGCAGCGTTCAGGACGCCATTCTGTTACAGAACGTGATGTGTGGCCCTGACCCGCGCGACATCGCCTCGCTCTATCCCAAACTGACCCTGCCGACGGTCTATCCCGATCTCACCGGCTGGCGCATCGCGCTGTCCATGGATCTCGGCAGCTTCGTGATCAGCGATCAGGTGCGGCGCAACACGCTGGCCGCAGTCGAGGTGTTCCGGAGCCTGGGCGCGACCGTTGAAGAGGTCGATCTGGGTTGGGGACCCGAGGTGCAAGAGGCCTGTCACACCCATCTTGGGCATATCTTTGGCGGAGAACTGACAGAGCTTTTGGACGCGCACGCCGATGATCTGACCAGCTATGTCCGCGATCTGGCCGAGAACGCCGGAAAATCCAGCGGGCGCGATCTGGTGCGGTCGATGGAAATTGCCGGGGCCGCCTATAAGACACTTGGCCCGATGCTGGAAGACTATGATGTGCTGATCTGCCCGACAACGGGGCTGCCCGGTGTTCCTGCGGATTTCGATTCAACCAGGGACAGTCTTGACGTTGATGGCACCCCGATCGGAACCACATTGGAATGGGTCCTGACGACGCCGTTCAACATGCTGAGCCGCTGCCCGGTGATCTCTGTTCCATCAGGCTTTGGTGACAATGGCGTTCCGACTGGCATCCAGATCGTCGCCCCCACCTATCGCGACGCGGTCGCGTTTCAGGCGGCACTGGCCTATGAAGACGCCGTTGGAGGCTGGTTCAACGCCGCCGATACCCGCCCCCGCCTTTAGCAGGTATAGTTCAACCCCAGCCGCCCGCCATCGACATAGATGGTTTCACCAGTGATATAGCTGGCCTTGTTGCTGGCCAGAAACGCAACGGTATCACCGATTTCACGCGCCTCACCAAGACGCCGCAGGGGCGTGCGCGACAGGGCCGTCTCCAACGCATCGGGGCTGGCATTGACTCCGGCCATCATCGCCGTGTCGATGGAGCCGGGGCCAACCGCGTTCACCCGGATACCATGCGGTGCCAGTGCCAGTGACGCCACTTTGGTCAACTGCATCACACCGCCCTTGGACGCGCAGTAACCTGCGATCTTCGGGATCGCGACTACCGCGTTGATCGACGACATATTGATGATCGCGCCGCGAATGCCCTGCTCGACCATGGTGCGGGCGGCTCGTTGCGTGGCCTGAAACACCGCGACCAGATTGATGTCGATCACCTTGCGGAAATCCTCAATCGACATGGCCAGAAAGTCTTCTGAAACAGCGATCCCCGCATTATTGACAAGAACCGATACCGGCCCGACCTCGGCTTCGATCCGGTCAAACAATGCGTCTACCTGTGCAGGGTCGGCCATATCCACGGCCATTCCGACCGCATCATCGCCAAGGCTCTGCGCCGCCTCCTCCACCGTTTCTGCTTTGATATCGGCGAGCACGACCCGCGCCCCGTCCGCCGCCAACGCCTGTCCGCAGGCAAGCCCAATCCCCTGTGCTCCGCCGGTTACCAGTGCAATGGGTTTCTCAGTCATCACGTGTCTTCCTTTGGTCGGCCTGTGGTGATCCGACCTTGATTTGGTTGCGCGATCAGGTCAATCAACAACAGGTCCCGATTGCAAAAGAGAGAATCCCGATGCCAGAATTAAAGACATCCGTCGCTGAAATGGTGGCCAAGGCCCGTGACCGCATTCGCGAAATCGAAACCCCCGATGCCATCGCGATGGTCGATGATCCCAACGTCGTGATTGTCGATATCCGCGACGTCCGCGAGCGCCAGCGCAGCGGTTTTATCCCCGGCAGCTTTCACTGTCCGCGCGGGATGCTGGAATTCTGGGTCGACCCGGCAAGTCCCTATTACAAGGACGTCTTTGGGCAGGACAAACAGTTCGTCTTCCACTGTGCCTCAGGCTGGAGATCAGCATTGTCTGTCGCGACATTACAGGACATGGGGTTTGAAGCCGCACATCTGAAGGAAGGGTTTTCAACCTGGGAAAAACAAGGCGGCCCGGTCGAATTTCCTGCTCCGAAAAACCCATCTGAATAACCCGGGGGCTATTCCTTTTCCGCGCCGGACTTGGGTCGAAGCGAGTCAGCGGACTGGTTGAAAAGTACGCTGTTGTTGTCGACCCGGTGCCGCCCCCGGTTCTGGTCGGATTTGTTCAGGTCAATCGCGCGCTGCACCGCGGGGCGCGATTTGATCCGGGCGCGCCAGTCGGCGACGTTGGGAAAGGCATCGAGCGAGGCTCCGAGCGGTTTCGCGATAAAGGCCCACGGGAAAATCAGCATATCCGCAATCGAATAGTCGTCGAGAATCCAGTCACGATCTGTCAGGCGGTTCTCAAGCACAGCGAGGTTTCGGTCATATTCGCCGAGATAACGCGTGAAGCCATAGTCCTTCTGATCGTCGGGCGCATAGTTGCGAAAATGGCTAAGTTGTCCGCCCATCGGTCCCTGATTGCCAACCTGCCAAAACAGCCACTCCGTCATCTCCTTGCGAGCGCGCAAATCATTGGCAGCAGGAAGGAATTGTCCGGTCTTTTCCGCGAGGTAGAGCAGGATGGCACCGGATTCAAACACCGGCACCGGACCCGCGCCCCAGTCCGGCGCGGGATCGTGATCAAGGATCGCAGGGATCTTGGCATTGGGGCTGATGGCGAGGAATTCAGGTGCGAACTGGTCGCCCTCGGACAGGCGCAAGAGGTTGGGACGATAGTCGATCCCGCATTCCTCAAGCATGATTGCGGCCTTCCAGCCGTTCGGCGTGGGGGCGTAATAGAGATCGATCATCGGTCGCTGTCCTGTGCTTCGGTGGCAACGCCATCGGCCATCATGGCGTCGATGCTCGCGGTGTCAAAACCCGCATCGGCAAGCACCGCGCGGGTATCCTCGCCAAGACGTCGCGCGGGCTGCGGCGTATCGAGCGGTGTTGTCGAAAACTGTGCCGGTGGCCGCGCCTGACGCAACCGACCCGCCTGAGGATGATCGGTTTCGATGACCGAACCGTTGGCGATGACCTGCGGGTGTTCGCACATTTCGTGGCGCGACAAGACCGGCGCACAGGGCACGTCATGGGCGGGCAGCCGTTCCATCCAATTGGCGGTGGTATCGGTCAACAACGCCTGCTGCGTCAGCTCCAGCCGCGCGGGCTTGTTAATTTCGCGCGCAGCGACGGTGGAAAAACGCGGATCTGTCAGCCAGTCAGGGCGATCAACGGCGGCACACAGACCAGCCCACGTGCTGTCGGTATGTGCCGAAACCGCCATCCAGCCATCAGCCGTTTCATAAATCAGTTCCACATAGCTCTGCGCCTGATCGCGTTTTTCCTCGGGCGCCTCGTCCCCGACAAAGGTGTAGCCGGCCATGTCCGAGCTCCACAAGAAGGCGACCATCGTGTCGAGCATTGACAGCCGCAGATGGGTGCCTTCCCCGCTGCGCTCACGGGCAAAGAGCGCGGCAGTGATCGCTTGACTGGCCTGAAGCGCCGTGACCTTGTCGGGCACGATGGTCCGCACAAGACGGGGCCGCGTGCCGCCGCCTTGGACGCTTGCCAGCCCTGAGAGTGCCTGAATCAGCGGATCATAGACTGGCTTTGGCGCCCATTCGCCTTCAAAGCCGAACCCCGCAATAGACGCATATACGATATCTGGCCGCGCGGCGCGGACTGCGGCCTCGCCCAGACCAATGCGTTCGGCGACACCGGGGCGAAAGTTCTGGATGAACACATCGGCGGTTTCGCAGAGTTTCAACGCCGCTTTGACCCCGCGCGGGTCCTTGAGGTTCAGCGTGACAGAGCGTTTGCCTCTGTTGTTGTTCAGAAACGACGCGGCAAAGCCACCGCGCCGATCCGCCACCTGTCGGCTGTGATCGCCGCCATCCGGGTGCTCGATCTTGATCACCTCGGCCCCTTGATCGGCGAGGGTCATCGTGGCCAGCGGCCCCGAGATCATCGTGGTGAGGTCGATGACGCGCACGCCGTCAAGTGGTCCAGCCATGCTCTGCCCCCTGCCCGTCAGATCGCGATATCGAACGCGGCGGCAGTTTCGTCAAGCGATTTGCCAAGTGCCGAAATAAGCCCGTCGATATCAGAACGATTGACGATCATCGGCGGGCAAAAGGCCAGCGCATCAACCATCGGGCGCGAAATGACACCATGTGCAAACAACCGCTCAGCCGCGTATTTCCCGAGTTGTCCCGGCTTCTCGGCAGCGGTCTTTGTGTCCTTGTCGAGCACCAGTTCCATGGCAGCAAGCAGGCCGACACCGCGCACTTCACCAACCAGCGGGTGATCTCCAAAGCTGTTCAGATGTTCGCGCAAATACACCCCTACTTCGGCAGCGTTGGCAACAAGGCCACGTTCCTCGATGATCTTGAGATTCTCAAGCGCAATGGCCGCCCCGGTGGGGTGCCCGGCACCGGTGAAACCATGGCCCAAAACGCCAATGCGGTTTGATTCATCGGCCAGTGGCTCGAACACCCGTTCGTTGATCATGAAGGCCGAGAACGGGAAATAGCTCGACGTGATCTGTTTGGACATGACCATAACGTCAGGCCGCATGCCAAAGGTCTGCGAGCCGAACATTTGCCCGGTGCGCCCGAACCCGCAGATCACCTCGTCGGCCACCAGCAGGATATCGTATTTTTGCAGCACCGCCTGAATCTTGGCCCAATAGGTTTCCGGCGGAACTACGATCCCGCCAGCACCCATGACCGGTTCAGCAATGAACGCCATCACCGTATCCGGGCCTTCCGCCACGATCATCTCCTCGAGTTCGACGGCCAGACGGGTGGCAAACTCCGCCTCACTCTCGGCTTCCTGCGCGTCGCGATAGTGATGCGGACAACCGGTGTGCAGAACGTTGGCTATCGGCAGGTCAAACGACTCGTGGTTTGACGGCAGGCCGGTCATGCTGGCCGAAGCGATAGTAACGCCGTGATAGCCCCGCAGGCGACTGATGATCTTTTTGCGCTGTGGCTGGCCCATCGCGTTTGAGCGATACCAAAGCAGCTTCAACACCGAGTCATTGGCCTCGGAACCGGAGTTGGTAAAGAATACCTTGCTCATCGGCACCGGCGCGAGTTGTATCAGCTTTTCCGCGAGGTCGACTGCTGGTCCGTGCGAGCGCCCGCCGAATGTATGGTAAAAGGGCAGCTTCTCCATCTGCTTTGCCGCCGCCGCAGCAAGTCGCGGTTCGTTAAAGCCAACGCCGACGCTCCACAACCCGGCCATACCTTCGAGATAGCGGTTGCCGCTGTTGTCGATGACATAGGCGCCGTCACCGCGTTCGATGATCAGCGGGCCGTCTTCCTGATGGGTTCGGGCGTTGGTGTAGCTGTGCATGTGGTACGCTACATCGCGGGCTTCGGGCGAATTTGGCTGAAAGGTCATGGCGGGCGTCTTTCCTTGGATCGCAAAGCAATTGGCCACACCATGCACGGCAAGCCCGCCCGACGCCAGCCCCAGACAGCTTGGAAATCGGCGTGAATATCAGGACGCGTAATTCACCAGCAGAGTGACGCCAAGCAGGATTGCGATCCACAACACCATCGCACCCGTCGGCCAGAATTGCGAGGTGCGCCCACGCGGACCAAAGACGTTGTAGAGATAAAGGATCAGACCCTTCATCGTGCCGGTCTTGAAGGCGTCCACCCACTGAAAGAGAGCCCCGACAGGCTTGGAAATCCAGGCCAGCAGCCTTGGCAACAGCCTCCGGTAGGTCCAGTCGAAATCGAGGTTCACCGATTTCAGTTCCGGCGGGTAGATGCCGGTGCGCATCAGCACCGTGAAGGCCAGTGCCGAGAAGAACAGAAGCTGCAGCTGTGTGATCACGTGGGTCGTGGTGTAAGCATCATAACTCACCTCGAACGGAAGCAGCGCATAGAGCGGTGCCGGATAGACGCCGATCGCGATGCAAAGGAACGATGCCAAGCCCATTGCCCAGAGCATGTGCCATGGCGCTTCTTTTGGGCGCAGGCCACTGTCATGTGCGAAAAAGGCAAAATACGGGATCTTGATGCCGGAATGGTGGAACACACCTGCAGAGGCAAAGAGCAGGATGCCCCAGATGATGTAATAATGTTCCTTGGCAGCGGCAGACAGGATCAGCGATTTGGTAACAAAGCCCGAGAACAGCGGGAAGGCCGAAATCGAGGCCGCGCCAACCACGCAGAATATCATCGTCAACGGCATCGTCTTGTAGAGCCCGCCCAGTTCCGATCCCTTGGCCGTACCTGTGCGGAACAGCACCGCCCCCACGGACATGAACAAAAGCGCCTTGTAGAGGATATGCGCAAACGCGTGCGCCGCCGTTCCGTTCAACGCCAGTTCGGTGCCAATGCCGATACCAACAACCATAAAGCCAAGCTGGTTGTTCAGGCTATAGGCCAGCACCCGGCGCAGGTCGTTCTCGATCACCGCATAGAAAATCGGGAACAGCGTCATGACCGCGCCGATGTAAATCAGGATTTCAGTGCCTGCAAAGCCCCGCGCCAGCGAGTAAACTGCGAGCTTTGTAGTAAAGGCCGACAGGATCACGGTACCGGTGACCGTCGCGGCGGGGTAGCTGTCTTGCAACCAGTTGTGCAGCAGCGGAAAGGCGCATTTGATGCCAAAGGCGATAAAGATCAGCCAGGTGGCGGGCGTGCCCAGTTCCATATGCTCAAATGCGATGCTGCCGGTATCCGCATAGTTCAGGATCACCCCGGCCAAGAGGATCACACCCGAGCCGATCTGGATGACCAGATAGCGCATGCCGGTATAGAACGCGCCTTCGGTCCGGCGCGCCCAGATCAGAAAGACCGACGAAATCGCCGTGCCTTCCCAATAGAAAAAGAGCGTGATGAGATCACCGGCAAAGACCGCGCCAACCGCCGCCCCGGCATAAAGCAAGGCCGCCACTTGCTGTACCACGTCCTTGACATGCCAAGCGTAGAGATTGCCGAGAAACGCAGCGATACAGAAGATCAGCGCAAAGATGCGGCTGAGCTTGTCGACGCGCATGAGGTCGAGTGTGAAGCCAAAGAACTCCACCTGCACGAGATTGCCGAGCGGCAGGTTATAGACCAGAAACGCGGCGACAACGGGAACGATCAGCAACACTACGCCACGCACAGGCCCGCGCGGCAGGACCGGCAGGATCAGCGCGCAAAGAAAGAACAGAAAGGCGATGGGCAGTGATTCAAGCATCATAATCCACCTTCTCAAGCTGATCTTCAGGGAAGGGTTCGGATTCGACATCCTTGGGTGCGTAATAATCCTCGGATCTGCCAAGGAACACCCGCATCACCTTGGCGCAGACCACAAGGGCAGCACACATGAAAAAGCCATAGAGCGCGTAAAAGCCGGGAAAGTTCTCGATCGCGAGATAGGTATGCTTGTGATAGAGGAAGTCCGCCACGAACAGCGCGGCGCAAACCGCATAGAGTGCATAGACGATCTTTTCGACGCCGCCCGGTTTTTCGACCCACAGCAGCGCACGCCCCAATGCCGGGAATTTTTTGGGATCTTCGGGTGTCTTATTGTCCATCGTTCATCCCTGCCTCAGCGACCAGAGGGGACAGAAAGGTTTGGATCTCTCCCGCGTAAAAGAACAGAACAACGCAGCCAAGCGCGGTCAATACAGGTGGCAGCCAGACCAGCACGCCCGCCTCGGAGGAACCGGCGCCCGCCGGAATATCCGGGTTCGGCAGGAAAAAGCCGCGCCCGACAATCGACAGCAGGTAAACCACGTTCAACAGCGAGCTGACCATTAGCACGACGATCATCACCCATTGCCCGGTATCCGCCGCCCCCATGACCAGCAACCATTTGCTCCACGATCCACCCAGAGGCGGCAGCCCGATGATCGACAATGCACCGATGAGGAACGCGCCAAAGGTGATCGGCATGACCCGGCCCAGCCCCTTCATCTGGCTGATCTCGGTCTTGTGCACGGCGACATAAATCGAACCGGCGCACATGAAGAGTGTGATCTTGCCCATGGCGTGCATGGCGATATGCATGCCGCCGCCGAGCACCCCCATCGACGTGGCCAATGCCATGCCAAGGGTGATGTAGCTGAGCTGGCTCACGGTTGAATAGGCCAGCCGCGCCTTGAGATTGTCCTTGGTCATCGCCACGATTGAGGCGGCGACAATCGAGAAGGCCGCCAGCCACATCAGCCATTCGGACGCGCCGGTTTCAGCGAGGAAATCGATGCCGAAGATATAGATGCCCACCTTGAGCATGGTAAAGACACCGGCCTTGACCACCGCCACCGCATGCAACAGCGCCGAAACCGGCGTGGGTGCAACCATGGCCGAGGGCAGCCAACGGTGAAACGGCATCAACGCCGCCTTGCCGATGCCAAAAGCATATAGCGCCAGCAGGATCGCCACCATCGGCCCCGCGACGTGGCCCTCAAGAATGCCGCCTTTGGTGAAATCAAGCGTGCCGGTCAGCGTCCATGTCCAGATCACCGCCACCAGCAGGAACCCGATTGACGTGCCGATCAGGATGCCCAGATAAACTCGCGCCCCCGCCCGCGCCTCGTCCGTGCCTTTGTGCGCGACCAGTGGGAAGGTCGAAAGCGTCAACGCCTCGTAGAACAGGAACAGCGTGAACATATTGGCGGCAAATGCGATACCAAGCGTCGCCGAGATGGCGATCGAGAAAAAGCAGAAGAACCGCGCGTGGTTGTCTTCGTTGTTGCCGCGCATATAGCCGACGCCATAGAGATGCGTGATGATCCATAGCCCGCTGGCAATAATCGCAAACAACAGGCCCAGTGGTTCAACATTGAAGGCCAGATCCAGCCCCGGCATCACCGAGAACAGCACCATCGGTTCAGTGGTGCCGCTGCCCTCGTTGAACAGGATGTTCAGCACGCACCCAAAGGTCAGGATTGCCGCGACAAGCGTGGTGCCGTCGCGCAGGTTCGGGGCCTCGCGCAGGACCAGATTGGCGATCGCTGCAAGCAGCGGGATCAGCATGCTGGCAAGTATGGCTGTATTGGTATCCATGCCGCCCTCCTACTGCCCCATCATTCCGGCGGACCCGGACAACAGGCCCTGTGCCGCCGCCTGTGCCGCGGTCATCGTCATGTCGGTGTTCAGGCCGAACCAGATACAGGCCAATGCCAGTACCCACATTGGCACCAGCATCGACATCGGCACTTCGCGCACCTCGCAATCCTCGGGTGTCTTTTGCATGTAAAGCACTTCGATCACGCGCCAGACATAGATCACGGCGAGCAGGCTTGAGGCAACGATCAGAATTGCGATCGGCCACCAGCCTTTTTCCAGCGCGCCTTGCACCAATACCCATTTAGAGATGAAACCGGCGGTGCCCGGCACCCCGATCAGGCTGAGCCCGGCGATGACGACCGCGGCCGATGTCAGCGGCATTCGCCGCCCCAGACCGCGCATCGTGTCATAAAACGATCCGCCTGCGCTGAACACATAGGCGCCCACCGCCATGAACAGCGCGGCCTTGGTGATGCCGTGATTGAACAGGTGAATGATGGCCGCCGTGACGCCGGTTTCGTTCAGGAACGATATGCCCAGCAGAATGTATCCAATCTGCGCGATGCTGGAAAACGCCAGCATCATTTTGAAATCACTCTGGAAAACCGCGACAAAGCTGCACGCGAACATGGCAACCAGCGCAAAGGGAAGGATGATGAATTCCAGCGTGTTGACTTCGAACAGAAAGGCCGGCTGGAACACCGAGAAAATGAAACGCAGCAGCACATAGACCGCAACCTTGGTCGCCGTCGCCGCCAGAAATGCGGTGATGGCCGATGGGGCAAAGCTATAGGCATTGGGCAGCCACCGATGCACCGGATACATCGCCACCTTCAGCCCGATCCCCACGACGATAAACGCAAAGGCCGCGCGAATGGTGCGGCTGTCCCCCTGATCGGCAATGCGATCAGCAAGGTCCGCCATGTTCAGCGTGCCCGTCGCCATGTAGAGAAATCCGATGCCGATCACAAAGAACGTCGCACCGATTGTACCCATTATCAGATAGTCATAGGACGCCGTCAGCGCCCGCTTGTCCCGCTCCGCCCCCTGCGCGACCAAGACATAGGTCGACAGCGACGAAATCTCGAGAAACACAAAGACGTTGAACGCATCGCCAGTGATCGCGACGCCCATCAGCCCGCTGAAACACAGCAGATAAGCTGTGTAGAACAACGTGTGATGGCGTTCTGATACCTCTTTGCCGATGCTGGTGCGCGCATAGGGCAGCACCACGGTGCTGATCGCCGAAACCAACAGCAGCACAAAGGCATTTGCCGCATCGACCCGGTACTCAATCCCCACCGGCGGCGCCCAGCCCCCCATGTGGTAGGATATCACGCTGCCATCCAGCACCGAGGTCAGCAGAAGTACGGCGATGACGAAAGAAATTGCACTCGCAGCAAAAGCAATAGGCCAGGCCAGTTTGCGGCTCCCGATCAGCACGATGATCGGCGCCGCAATAAACGGTACGAGGATCTGCAGGGCTGGCAGATGATCGACCAGCGTCAGGGCCGTGTGTTGCACTGTTTCGGTTGCCATCAGCCCTGCTCGCCTACGATTTCACTGTGCAGGTTGGCGTCCCGCAAGGCGGTTTCCCTGTCGATCTTCTGGATGCTGTCTTCCTCGATGGTGCCGTATTCTTCACGGATGCGTATGGCCAGCGCCAGCCCCAGAGCCGTTGTCGCCACGCCGACAACGATGGCGGTCAGGATCAGAACATGCGGCAGCGGATTGGAATAGAGCACGTTGGGGTCAATGTTCATGTCGACCGGAAAGATCGGCGCGGTGCCATCCTTAACCTTGCCGACCGAGATGTAGAGCATGAAGACTGCGGTCTGAAAGATGTTCAGGCCGACGACCTTTTTCACCAGATTGCCCTTGGCGACCACGATATAAAGGCCGGTCATCATCAGTACGATGAACAGCCAATAGTTCAAATGGCCGACAACGAATGTCCAATCCTGGCTGATTTCGTTCACCATGCTTCGTCATCCATAGTCGGAGTACGCGACGCAAAGGCGTAAAAGATCGTCACCATCACAGCGGTCACTGTGATGCCCACGCCCAGCTCGATCAGGATAATACCGTAATGCTGCCCGTGCACGGGATGGTGCGGGCTGATCGCCTCATAATCGAGATAGTTGTAGCCGACCAACATGCTGTAGACCCCTGTCCCTGCATAGAGCAGCAACCCGAGGGCCATCAGCTTGTGCACGAACCACGGGGGCAGCACCTTTTGGACATCCGCAAGGCTGAACACCACGGAATAGATGATGAACGCGACGGACATGATCACGCCCGCCTGAAAGCCGCCACCAGGGGAATAGTCGCCGTGAAACTGAACATAGAGCGCGAACAGCATGATGACGCCGATCAAGAGCTTGGTCACGACACGCAGGATGAGGTGATGGCGCATCAGACGTCCTCTTTCTCTTTGCGGCGACGGCGATGCCGCAGCCCGCTGAGCAGCAACAGAACGCCAACACCGGCGGTGAACACCACAGCAACTTCGCCAAGCGTGTCATAGCCGCGATAGCTTGCGAGAATGGCTGTCACGATGTTGGGAACGTCGATTTCGCTCGGGCTGCGCTGAATGAAATCAGGGGCCAGATGGACCTGCGCCGGTGCATTCGGGTCGCCAAAATTGGGCATGTCGAGCGTGCCATAGATCAGCGCGATACCAGTCACCAGCACTACAAAGAGCGGGATCACCGGCGAATGCGACACAGGGCGTTCAAACCGTGCTGTCAGCGCCAGCGTTCCCAGCATCAGGACTGTGGATATCCCCGCCCCCACCGCAGCCTCGGTAAACGCAACGTCAACCGCATCAAGTGTGACAAACAACAGCGCCGAAAGCAGGCTGAACGCGCCCGACAGCATCGCAGTGGCAAACAGGCTCTGCGCACGCACGACAGCCAATGCGGTACACACCAGCAGTGTGAACAGAACGATATCGATATAGGTCTCTATCTCTGGCCTGCCTTACTTTGTATCGAGGTTGGCGTTGAATTCAGGATCGTCTTCCAGCGGCACATCCGATCGCGGTTTAAGGCCCGAAACCAGAGCGGCATTTGCAACGGCATGCGTCGCTGTCGGTCCCGTGATGAACAGGAAGGCAAGGATGATAAACAGCTTTACCGTGATCAACGTCAGCCCGGCCTGCATGGCCATGCCAAGGATCAAAAGGATAACGCCGGCGCTGTCGCTGATCGACATGCCATGCAGCCGTGTCCAGAAATCCGGCAGGCGCAGCACCCCGATGGCCCCGACGATCATAAAGAACGATCCCGAAACGATGAAAATCCAGCTGAGAATGTTGACGATCATATCCATGGCTTCACCCGTCCGCCTCGCCTATGTCCCGACGCACATCACCAATCGCGCGGTAGCGAAAGAACTTGAGGATCACGATGGTGCCAACAAAGTTGATCAGCGCATAAAGCAATGCAATATCAAGAAAATCCGGACGCCCCATAAGGAACCCGATCACCCCGATAAAGAGAACCGTATGGGTGCCAAACGAGTTCAGCGCCAACACCCGGTCATAGAGCGACGGCCCTGCAAACAGGCGGATCAACACCAGGATCATGGCAATGAACAACGAGACTGTGGCAACAACAAACATCAGCCTGCACGCCCCGTTTCTATGGCAGTGACATGGGCGTCCATATCGGCCAGTGACTCCAGATCATCGGGCGAATAATCCAGCGCATGCACGAGGAAATACCCGAGATCAGTTTCAACCGTCAGCGTGCCCGGTGTCAGGGTGATGGAGTTCGCAAAGATCACCTGACCCACATCGGAATTCTGGGTATAGGGCACGGAAAACAGATGCTGGGTGATCGGCATCTTCGGAGACAGCACAATTTTGGTGACTGCCCAGTTGGCCTTGGCGATTTCAACCAGCAACCAAAAGAAATACCCCACTGTCGCGAACGGCCCCAGAGGCAGCGCGACCCGGTCCTCATCGACGCTGTCCATGCGGTGAAGGATGTAGACAACAAGCAAGACCGAGACGACGCCAAACGCAAGGATCATCGGCTTGAACAGACCGGACATCAAAAGCCAGAGCGCCGATAGAAATATTGCGGTCCCGATCAGTCGCACCCGAATTTGCCCCACCCGTTCTTCCATCCCGAACAGCTTCTGTTTCGTGGATGGAAATTGTTCTTTTCTCGATTCGTAGAAATACTAAGAAAAATCGTCATGATTGTATATACGCAACCGAAAGCCGCCAAAATGACATCCGAAAAACCGGCGTGAAAATAGCGCCTTATGGGCCGATCCTCGATTGTCATCGCAAGTTTCGGATCGACATGAAGTCGCAAACATCGGTCGCCTCAAGTTTGGTTCGGACACACAGAGAGCATGGCGTGAAGCTGCACAGTTCTAACGTGAACTTGATCAGCGAGACGCATCAGATGACGTGCACCGGGACACATCCGTGATATGCACATTCGCATGAAACATCGCCGCCGCACCACGCAGTTCTCGCAAGCCGAGAGGCACACCGATTGACCCGCCTTCGCGTTTTGATCGGGGTGGTCATGCTGGCCGTCGCGGCAGGTCTCATCGCCTATCGTGTATCGCTGATCCCGCCTGACTATTCCGGCGACTCCCTCAGCGTTGCAGAGGCGTACCAGCAAGCCGCCGATGGCGACGTGGTTCTGATCGACATTCGACGCCCGAAGGAATGGCAACAGACCGGTGTGCCCGCGGGCGCCGCGCCGCTGGACATGCGCCGCGACGACTTTGGGCAGGCGCTTTCTGCAATTGTCGGCCCGGATCGGTCCCGCCCTATCGCGTTGATTTGTGCGCGCGGTGTGCGGTCCGTCCGACTGGCGCTTGCGTTGTCAGATGCGGGCTATACCAACATCATTGATGTCCCCGAGGGTATGCTCGGTTCTGCCGCCGGTCCCGGATGGCTGGACGCCGGGTTACCCGTCAACACCATCTCGGAGAAATCGGAATGAAAATCGTCACTGCCTCTGTTGTTGTTCTGTCGGGGATTGCGGGTACAGCTCAGGCGACCTGCGGCCCGGAGCCCGATGCTTGTCTGCTTGAGGACGGCGCGTACCATGTCGTGCTGCCTGACACAGAAACCTCAGCGACACCGATGGTGATGTTCCTGCATGGCTGGGGGAGCAGCGGTGAAGGCACGTTGAAGAATACAGGTCTCGTCAACAGCCTGCTGGCGCGCGGCTATGCGCTGGTCGCGCCGACCGGGTCACGCAGCGTTGGGTCCGGCAATGGTCACGGGTGGAGCTTTTACCCAGGCTGGGAAGGACGTGACGAAATAGACTTTCTGCAACGCGTCCGCGATGATGCCGCCGAGCGTTTTGATCTGGACGAGGATCATGCCGTGCTTGCAGGGTTTTCCGGCGGCGGGTTCATGGTGAACTATCTCGCCTGTGCAGAGCCTGCGGCCTTCACCGCCTATGCCCCGGTTTCGGGCGGTTTCTGGCGCCCTCATCCAACCGATTGCGCCGGCCCTGTGCAACTGTTCCACACGCACGGCTGGCGGGACACGACCGTGCCTTTGGAAGGCCGGTTTCTCGGCGGAGGTCAATTTCAGCAGGGCGATATCTTTGCCGGGCTCGAAATCTGGCGTGCGGCAAATAAATGCCCGGATGAAAAGGCTACCGAATTTTCGGAAACCGACGCCTTCTGGCGACGGGCGTGGACAGGTTGCGCTCCTGAAAGTGCGCTGGAGTTTGCCCTCTTTCCCGGTGGCCACAGCGTACCACCGGGTTGGGCAGATATGGTTCTTGACTGGTTCGAGGACAGCCTGACCAACTGATCACTCGGCCGGCGTTTGTACCTTGTCGCGCTCCAACACCGATTTCAGCTCGGTCCGGTAATGGCGCGCGGCTTGCGTGATCAACGGCTCACGATGGTCTTCGCGGGTCCCCAGCCATGTGCGCGTGCGCCCCGACATTGAAAACCCGCTCAGCGCCGACAGTGGCACCGCACAGAGCAAGCTGATCGAGATCGGCAGCAGCCATGGCGACACCAGCCCGGCAATGATCCCAGCCGTCAATGCAAGACCACTGATGGTTTCCAGCGCGTGACACATCAACAATGTACCCAGCCCGTATTGCCCGCCATCGCGCGCCTGCGGCGACCATCCGCTCTGAAGCCCGAAGAGGGTCCGGAATACGGCGATCATCTGCTGCACCATCAGGATGGGCGCATAGATCACCGACAAAAGAACCTCGGACAGGAACGACAATGCGAACCAGAGGCCACCGCCGAATTCGTTGAACCGAATGCCGCTCAACGGCAGCGCCGCGATTCCCATCAGCTTCGGAACCAGCAACATCGCGTACATCAACACAATGATCAGCACATGGCGCGTTTCAGTGAGTTCCGGCCAACTAGGCATCGTCGGGTTGGTTTCGCTGAAATAGGTCAGAACACTGGCGTTCTCGCCCATCCCGATCAACGCCCACATCACCAGCAATGCGAACCAGATCGGCGACATCAGATAGCCCACGGCCCCGTTGAACATGTGAAACCGCGAGATTGATCGAAACCCACGAGACCACAACAGGTTGAGATGTTGCAGGTTGCCCTGACACCAGCGCCGGTCGCGCAGGATGTGATCAATCAGCGTCTGCGGCGTTTCCTCATAACTTCCCCGGATACGTGGCAGGAACCGAACGCCCCAGCCAGCCCGGCGCAGCAGACCTGCTTCGACAAAGTCATGGCTCATGATCAACTGGTCTTGTCCGCGCCAAGACCGCAGATGCGGAAGCCCGGCACAGGACGCAAACGCCGCCGTGCGGATGATCGCATTGTGGCCCCAATAGTTGCCTTCCTGCCCACACCAGCGCGCCAGCCCCTCGGCCAGCGCCATGCCATAGACGCCATTGGCGAATTGCTGCATCCGGGCAAACACGGTCTGCGCGCCAATCAGTTGCGGAAAGCTCTGGATCAGGCCGGCACCGGGATCGCGAGCCAGTGCATCAGTCAACCGAAGGATCGCGCGCCCTGTCATCAGGCTGTCAGCGTCCAGCACCAGCATCGCCGGAAACTCTGCACCCCAGTTGGCCACCCAGTCGGCGATATTGCCCACCTTACGGTCGGTGTTGCGCGAACGACGGCGGTAATAGAGCTTCAGCCCCGGCGACAGCGAAGCGAGCAACGCCTGCACGCTCTCCTGCTCCTGCGCGGCGATGGCATCGTCCTGCGTATCGCTGAGGATGAACATAGAATAATCGTGTTGCCCGCCCCGCGCACGCAACTCTTCGAGCATCGAACGGGCGTTGCCCAGCACGTACCACGGTACCTCGTTGTAGATCGGCATGAGCAGCGCGACCTTTTGCGGCTGCATCGCAGTCGGCCGCGCCGGTGGTTCGCGCCGGGCCAGCGACACCAGCCCAAGGGCGACGGTACTGACGGAAAAGGCGATCCAGAAGAAGTTGAAGCAGATCAGGGTCAGCAGGATCGCCTCGATCACATTGATGCCTTGTGCGGCGAACCAGCCGTGAATAACCCACGTCAGACCTAGAGTCGCGACGACTGCGGGGCTGAAGGCCATCAGCCTCCACAGCCGCGTGCCCTCGACCGGCGCCGCTCCGGGCGCGCTTTGGTCCCGGAACTCGGCACTGAAATCTTGCGCCGGCATCGCCATCGGCGCGCACGGCGGCATTTTGCGAAACTCATCACTCATGATGACCACCGATACAGCCAGACTTCGCTGGCCATCTGGTCGCCCTTGCGCAGCTGTGCGCGCAGTTCGACAAGTTCGCGCTCTCCCGGCTCAAAGGAAAAGGCTAGCCGCAGCCCACCGGTTTCAGGGTTGTACTGCAGTATTCCATCCGACGTCTCGACATGAGGCGAGCTGACGACCGGTGTGATTGCATCGAGGCCATCGTCAAACAGCGGGTCGGCTTCGAAATCCACAGTGACCACGCGATCGCCATGAAACCCCTGCCCCATCCGGGTATTAAGAATCTTCGCATAGGTGGCGACGACCGGGGCCTCTTCGCCCCAGGTCAAGCGATAGGCAATATCAATCTGCGCGCCAGCCTCATATGCCGTCGAGGGCCGCCAGTAGGCGACGATATTGTCGTAAATCTCGCGATCCGCAGGGATCTCAACCAGTGTCACAGCCCCTTTGCCCCAATCGCCTTTCGGTTCGACCCAGAGACCGGGACGGCGGTGGTAATGCGCTTCGAGATCGGCAAAATCCGAGAGCCGCCTCGCCCGCTGCATCAGTCCAAAACCGCGCGGGTCGGTGTCGATAAACGATGAAATCTGAAGTTGCTTGGGGTTGGCCAATGGCCGCCACAGCACTTCACCATTACCGTTCAAAACCATCAGCCCGTCACTGTCATGAACGGCCGGGCGGAAATCGTCGAACCGGTTGCGGTTGGTTTCGTCAAACAGGAACATGCTGGTCAGCGGACCAAGGCCCACATGGTCAAGCTCTTCGCGTGCAAAGAGGGTCGCCTCAACCTCCATCACGCAGGTCGGGCCTGGGGTGATATCAAAGCGATAGGCCCCTGTAACACTGGGGCTGTCCATGAGCGCGTGAACAATCATGTTGCGCTGGTCAGGGCGCGGTCGCTCCAGCCAGAAGCGGATGAAATCGGGGAATTCCTCGCCATCCGGATCGCCGGTTTTCAGCGCCAGACCCCTTGCAGAAAGGCCGTAGATTTCGTCAAGCCCAATGGCCCGGAAATAGCTGGCACCCTGAAACACGCAGAATTCATCTGTCTTGCCGGGACGGTGCATTTCAGTGCGCAGCCTCAGCCCGGAAAATCCGAGCGTGTCGTCGACCGGCAAATCCGGGACGGATTCCGATTTCTCAAACATCGCCAGATCGAATGCTACCGGCGTCGCCACACCGTTTTCGACGGTTTCGACCTTGATGGGGCGCGGGAAATAGAGACCCGGCGTAAAGAAATCGACGTTGAAGGGTGTTTCACTGTCATACCACAGCGCCGCCTCTGGACGGAAGCGGATCAGCTTGTATTGCTCGTATGTCAGGTCCTGCCACGCCTGCGGAACCATGTCGCGCGGAGCATAGTCGGCTGCGGCCAACTCTTGCGCCAGCGCAACAACGCGCGCGTGATCAAAGCCTGCTTCAGGCGATGTCGCACCGGCGCTTGTCGCCAGCGCAAAGGCTGTAGTTGAAAGAAGAAATTGTCTGCGAGTAAGTGTCATGCTCTTTTGCCCCGCCATGGCTGAGACTTGAACCAAGATGCGATATAGGCAACCGCGATGATCATTGCAAAGCCTGTCAAATTGACGAGCAAAACTGTCGCAGGGCTGCGTCCGATCTGGTCGAGAACGAAGCCCAAAAGCCGCGCGACCGACATCGAAAACACAAAGACCGCCAGTGACTGTTGCCCGACTTTGGTGATTATTTTCAGAAGATTGCGCCAAATTTCCGCCGCAATGCCTGTGCCGGTCGCCTGCAAACGCCGACCGCCTTCGCCCGCTGCGACCCAGGCCAGGTAGGCCAGAGACAGGAAATGCATATAGCGCAGGATGCCGAATTCGGTCTTGTTACGCAGGCTGAACCCGGTTTCCTTCTCCAGCGTGCTGAACATTGTCCAGATTTCGCGAAAACTCGCGCCCAGATCAGGGCTGGCCGAGTTGATCCACTGGAACACTTTCCACGATCCAAACGGGGCCGTCAGCACCAGAAACGCAGCCGCGGCCCAGATCAATGGCTTGGACACGGGCGGCGCAGGGATCCAGCCGCGCATGAATGCAAAGCCGGTAAAGAACAGCAGTTGCCAGCCGAACGGGTTAAAGAACCATGGCCGCTCTGACCACGATTCTGCCGGCATCGACAAGAGACCGATATTGGCCGCCAGCCAGATTGCGATACTGGCCCCGGCGACCGGTGCAAATCCGATCCGCGACAGCGCCATGAACAGCGGCATCAACGCCAGAACCACAAGGTACATGGGCAGAATATCAAAATAGTTCGGCACGTAGGTTAGGGTAAAGATGCCGACAATTTGCGTCATCGGGTCCGAGAAGAACCGGGTCAGGTTGAGCGAGTCGACGTAACTCTTTTCGAACACGCCATAAGTATCCAGCGCGGCCATCATCATCGCGACAAAGAAGAACAGCCCGATATGCGCCCAGTAGACCTGCCAGACCCGATAGGCGACGCGGGCCGTTCCCATTGGCCAACCCATGCGCGCGAATGCCCCTCCAAAGGCGATGGCAGACGCCATGCCCGAGCAGAAAACAAAGATCTCCGTCGCGTCCGACCAGCCAAAGCGTGCCGGAATCCAGCTGCTCCAGGCGTTCGACGGGATATGTGCCACCAGAATGATGAACATCGCGATACCGCGATAGAAATCAAGCCGGGGATCACGCACGCGCGCTACCGGAGGGGTTTGCGCCGCTGGTGCGAGGGCAAAGTCTGATGAGGGCGATATTGTCGCCATGTTTGTATGTGGCCTTTTGCAAGTCTATTGTGCAGGAACGCTCTGCACTGCGTCTTGGTTCCGTCCAACCTCGATCAGCTCGCGTCGGGCGGCTTCATATGCGTCTGTGCTGCCCCGTCGCGACAAACGGTCGTTCAGGATCGTTTCAGTCTGATCCAGCAGCCCTGCCCGCAGGCCGGCATCAATGGTCAACCGTTCGAAAACATCCCGCTGTGCGTGGCTGCCACCGGCAAGCTGCATGTCGCCCCGTGCGGCGGAAAGATGGGCAAATGCCTCGGCAAAGCGGCTTTCGCCAAACGCGGCCAACCCTTCGGCGGCGGACACGCCGGGGCGCGCCATGCGCTGGTCAATCTCGGTCTGGTTGGTATCGGCATCGCGATGAATGCGCCGCAGCAGATTTGCGACCTCGGCATCGCGTCGCTCGGCACTAAGGGCCAGCAGATAGTGCAGATCGGCAAAGATCAGACAGCCATCTTCGGTTCGTGCCGCACTCAGATCAGCCAGTTCCTGCCAACGGTCGCCGACATCGACACCCTCCAACTCGAGCCGTGACAACAGCGAAGTCGCGTTGGAGATATCACGATAGTCATCGGTCTTGTCGCTGCGAATGTCCCGATCATAGAGATCAAGCGCCGCCTCGGTCTGGCCCTGATCCAGATGCATCAACGCTTTGTGCCACCAGACGTGATAGCGGAAATTGTTGCAATGCGCCCAAGCGCCTTCGCGCCCGGCAATCCATTCCAGCCCCTTTTTCGCGTTGCCCGTCATATCGTAAACATGCGCGACTGCATGCAGACCCCAGGCATCATTCGGCGCAGTCCAGAGCGCCTGACGCCCGGCAATCTCGGCGCGGTCGTATTCACCGGTTTCCTCAAGCGTAAAGGCGTGACAGCCCAGCAGATACCCATGCGCCGCATGATCCGTGCCATAGGCGGGCTGCACACGTTCGACCGAACGGCGCATACCGGCAATATCGCCGAGGACAAAGCGAATGGCGTGGCTCAGCTTCATCGCCAGCGCGTCTTCGGGATGATCGCGCAGCACCTGTTCCAGCAAGCGAATGGCACCGCTGGGCTTGCCTGTCATCCAGATGTCCAGCGCCTGCACATAGGATCGTTCCCGCGCAGTTGCCTGCCCCTGTGCCAGTGCCTGCTGTGCATTGGCCAGATCGCCCTCCGCCACCTCCAGCAACTCGCGACGCCCCAACAACAGATAGAACATTCCCTTGACCGCATGACCCAAGGCGAAACCGGGTTCCGCTTTGAGTACCGCCATCAGATGGGTCGGAGTAACGGCGGAATGCGCCAGAAAGCCCAACATCGCCGCGTTCCAGTCTGTCAGGCTGGCAGGCTGCTCGAGGCTGGTAGGTAGGCCGAAAACATCACACTTCATCTAGGGGTCCAATTCTGCTTGGAGATCACGCACTGCGACTCGCTTAGCAAACAGTAGGCCATTGAAATATCGCTATGTCTCATACTCTCGCATTGGTGAAGAGCCGTGTGATGGATGAGAGAATTGTTGCCGAGCAAAACAGGCGTTTTGAGCAAAAACACGTCTAAATTGAAGCGAAACACGCTTAAGCTGTGGCTATTCTGCCAGTTCTCTGACCGATCCGGCCAAATTACAGGCGGCCGTCGTACCCGCCCGGGTCGATTTCAGCGGCAATCACGGTAAAGCGGTCGGCACTCTGGGCTTCTTGCAGAGCTTGACGCAGCTCTGCGCGGTTGCTCACCGACACGCCATTGCCTCCAAAGGCACGGCCCATCGCCGCGAAATCGTGACGCAGAAAATCTACGCCCAAATTGGTCATCTGTCTCTGGCGCTGTTTCAGCTCGATCAGAGCAAGGCTAGCATCGACAAAGACCACGGATATCGCCGGTGTACCCAGCTCCGCTGCTGTCGCGAGATCGCCAGCCACCATCAAGAACCCCGCGTCGCCGGAAAAGCTGACCACCGGACGTGCGGGCTCCGCCAATTTGAGACCGATTGCCAGGGGCAACGCGCAGCCCATCGTGCAAAGCGCGGAGGATTGCACCAGATCCCGCGGCGCATGACATGTCCACATTTGCGACAGCAGGATACGGTGCGCGCCGCTGTCGGCGGTTGCAAGCGTGTCACGGGGCAGCACATCGCGCGCCTCTGCAATCACAGCAGCGGGGCCCCACGTATCGTCCATGGGAAACGCCTGCGCCAGCCCGGCCTTGGCCTGCTCGGGTTCGCGGTCAGGCCAGGTTTCTGCGACACGGGTCCCCTGCGCCAAGGCCTCGAGCGTGGCACCGGTATCGGCGACAAGGTTCAGCCCGGCCTGATGCATATGATGGGTATTGGGTTCGGCGGCGATGTCGATCACGTTCTGCCGGGTTGTGTCCCAGACATTGCGCCACCCAGGTCGCATCTCGATCGGATCGTACCCGATCGCCAACACCAGATCAGCCTGCTGCACCAGTGGCAACAGGTGCTGGTCGGCCAATGGCGACAACCCGGCCCCGCCAAGGCACAGCGGATGATCCTCTGCAATGACACCCTTGGCCTTGTATGTGGTCACGAACGGGATCTGGAAATGCTCGACAAAGGCCCGCAATACACAGGCGGAATCATCCGCCAGAACATCCAGCCCGACAATAGCCAGCGGACGTCGCGCCTGCGCCAGCCAATCGCGGGCCTGCGCAAGGTCTGCGCCGTGCGGCACCACGGGGGCCGGTTTGCGGCTGCGACGGATGACGGACTGTGAAACCATCGTATCGGCAACCCCGATGGGCACGTCGAGATGCACCGGACCCGGGCGCGGTGCCGTGGCGGCCATCACGGCCTTGTCCGCTACGATCCCCGCCCCCGCCGCGGTAAGGCGAAAGCTGGCCTTGGTGATCGGGCGAAACACCGCCTGATGGTCCAGAACCTGATGGGTATAGCTCAGCGCCTCATCCTCATCAACGCAACCGGTCAGAACGATCAATGGCACCCGATCCTGCAGCGCGTTGGCCACCACATTGACGCCGTTCATTGCGCCCGGACCAAGCGTTGCCACCAGAATGCCCGGTGCGCCATCGCGGTGATGCACGCCTTCGGCCATGAACCCCGCTGCGTTTTCATGCTTGGCAAGGACAAACCGGATGCCGGCCTTCTCCAGCGCATCGACCATTGTCAGAACCTCGCCCCCCGGCATGCCAAACGCATGGCGGCAGCCAGCGTCATACAGCCGCCGGGCAAGAATATCTGCGGCGCGCAGGTCGGGTTGCGGCATGTCGTTAAACTCCGTTTCGTTTGCGGCGAGATTGACCGTTCCGATGGCCACCGCAACCCCGATCACGTCAGTGTGACGACATGACCGCAGCATCGGCAATCGCTGCGAAACGTTGATCCAGCATGGCTGCGAGATCAGACAAGTCCTCGCCACCTTCATCCGCATACGGCGCAAAGACATGAGAGGGTGTCTTGTAGGACAACGTGCTCGTACCGTCCGGCGATTCGGTAACATAGAAGCGGATCGGGGCCTCGATCATCGCCGCCGTGGAGGTGGCCAGCACGTTGACCGCAAAATCATTGTTGAACACGCCGATCACCCGGTTGCCGGGGATGGTGATGCCGCGGCTGGCGGCCATCGCCGTTGGCCCGGCTTCGGTGACGACGCCCATGCCATTTGCCTTGGTGGCGGTTTTCACCGCCGTGACAAGCGTCTCAAACGGCATATCGGTCGGCATCACGATCCAGCCGTCGCGTTCGGCGACCGGCCCCGCAAACAGCGCACTCCCACAGCTCAGCCAACAGGCCAGTATCGCAAAATCGAAAATTCGCATCGTTGGTAATCCTTTCGCCGCCACCGACAGTACTGCCGCAGGACGCCGAGGGCCGGAAATCACAATCACGTTCCCTTTGCTGCGTTAACGCTCCCTGCGGCAAGCCAAACTTGCGCCGGGTTCCCGATCCGATAGAACCGACGCATGCAAAATGACCTCCCCCTCACCCATGATGTCGTTCTGATCGGCGGCGGGCATACCCATGCGCTGCTCCTGCGCAAATGGGGGATGCGGCCTCTGCCCGGTGCGCGCATGACACTGATCAACCCCGGCCCGACCGCACCCTATTCCGGCATGCTCCCCGGATTTGTTGCCGGTCACTATACGCGCGACGATCTGGATATCGACCTCATCCGGCTGGCGCGCTTTGCCGGAGCACGGGTTGTCGTGGCGGCGGCGCACCATATCGATACGGCCAACCGTCAGGTGCATGTGGCAGGTCGCCCGCCAGTGGCGTTTGACCTGTGTTCGATTGATATCGGTATTACGTCTGACATGCCCGACCTGCCGGGGTTTTCGGATCATGCGGTGCCGGCAAAACCTTTGGGAGTGTTTGCGGAAAGGTGGGACCGGTTCGCGAAAAGCGCGAACCCAGCAGATGTGGTGGTGATCGGCGGCGGTGTAGCAGGGGTCGAACTTGCGATGGCAATGGCGCACCGCTTGCGGGGCCGCAAGGCGACGGTCACGCTGATCGAGCGGGATCAGGCCCTGACGGCAATTGGCGCGCACGCTCGCACTCGCATCCTGAAACAGATGCAGGCACTAGGGGTGACGGTTCTGGAACAGGT
Organism: Sedimentitalea sp.; assembly: GCF_039973035.1. NCBI lineage: Bacteria > Pseudomonadati > Pseudomonadota > Alphaproteobacteria > Rhodobacterales > Paracoccaceae > Sedimentitalea > Sedimentitalea sp. The sequence goes on along the minus strand of NZ_JBDWLR010000084.1, from coordinate 47,512 downwards.
CGAAATCGCTGAGATACGCAGTGAAGCCGTGGTTCTGCAAGATGGGCGTAGCGTGGCGTCCGGATTCACAACCGGGGCGGCCGGGGCGCGCGCCTATGACTGGCTCGGTGCCAGCGGGCTGACCATGCACAATGGGTTTGTCTCGGTGAACAGGTCTCTGCAAAGCAGTGACGGCGCTATTTTCGCGGTCGGCGATTGTGCCCATATGACGGAAACACCGCGCCCCAAGGCCGGGGTTTACGCGGTGAGGCAGGCGCCGATCCTCTATGATAACCTCTGCGCCGCGCTCAGCGGTGGCGCCCTGCAGACGTATCAACCGCAAAAAGACTATTTGAAACTCATCTCGCTCGGGCAGCAGAGCGCACTGGCGGAACGGTTTGGCCGGAGCTGGACCGGATCGCTGATGTGGCGATGGAAGGATCATATCGACCAGACCTTCATGAACCGATTCCGTAACTTGCCAAAAATGGACGCCCCCGACCTGCCCCCGGTTCACACCAGCGGCCTTGCCGAAGCGTTGGGTGATAAACCCCTTTGTGGCGGCTGCGGCGCCAAAGTGGGCCGCACTGCCCTGCGTGCGGCTCTGGCCCCATTGGCGGGCAATCAACGTGCAGATGTTACACCGCTGCCCGGCGATGATGCGGCGTTGCTGACCACAGGCGACGTGAAACAAGTGATGACCTCGGATCATCTGCGGGCGCTGGTCGACGACCCGGTGATGATGACCCGCATCGCCGCCAATCATGCGTTGGGCGATATCTGGGCGATGGCGGCTGCACCGCAGGCGGCAACCGCGACACTGATCCTGCCGCGCCTGTCCGCGACGCTGCAACAGCGGATGCTGGCCGAGATCATGACAACCGCCACTGAATGTATGCGCGCAGCCGGGGCCGAGATCGTTGGCGGCCACAGCTCGGTTGGGAGCGAGCTAACTATCGGTTTTACCCTCACCGGGCTGTGCGACAGCGACCCGGTCACGCTGGCGGGGGGGAGACCCGGCGACGCCCTGATCCTGACCAAACCGCTGGGCAGCGGCGTCCTGATGGCCGCTGACATGGCCGGAGAGGCACATGGCGAATGGATCGTTGCCGCGCTGGACCATATGGTTCAGCCGCAATCCGAGGCTTCGCGCATCCTTGCAGGAGCTCATGCGATGACGGATGTAACCGGCTTTGGAATCGCCGGGCATCTGCATGGCATTTGCGAGGCTTCGGGAACCGGTGCCACGCTGACCCTCGACGCAATACAGCTGATGGATGGCGCGCTGGAGATGGCCGACGCGGGCATCCGCTCCACATTGTTTGACGACAACCGTGCCTTGGTGCCGGATCTGCCCACCGGCGGGATCGCCGATCTGCTTTACGATCCGCAAACCGCAGGTGGATTGCTCGCCGCCGTTGCCGCCACAGAGGCAGATGATCTGGTCACCGCATTACGCGCGGCAGGGTATCCGGCGGCGCAAATTGGCCGACTGACCAACACAGTGGGTCAACTGAGTTTGCAAGTGCCTTGATCCGCCACAATGCACTTGATCTGCGCAGCAGTCTGATCCAGCCCAACCTCATCCAGCGTATCCATTGGAACTTCGGCAATCACCCGCGCAGATATCGCCTTGCGCGATTTGTCATAAGCCGGGTCGTAATGTTGTTCCATCAGCGCCCGCGTAAGCCCCGGCTTGTCACCTTCCTTGATCCGTTCGAGCCAGCCGTCCACCACCGCGTTGCCGCGAAACGCGCGAAGCAAGTCGAGCAGTTCCATCATCCGCTCTCCGTCTGACAACACATCGTCATAGGCCCGCACGAGATAATCGGTGCGCGCGGCAATCGGGGCATTGAGTTGAATGCGCGGCGCGTCCTTCATCGCGACCCAGAGGCTGGGCGGAATGATTCTCTCGCCGATCTTGCTCGACTCTGCCTCGATCACCACAGGGCGCGACGGATCCAGCTTCTCCAACTCCATCGCCAGCGCGCTTTCAAATGCCTTCTGGCTTGGCTGAGGGGTCGCCATGCGCCCGAGCAACGACCCACGATGCCCCGCCAGCCCTTCCAGATCGAGCATCTGCACATCACGCGCCTTCAAGCGATGCAACAGATCGGTTTTTGCAGTGCCGGTATACCCATCCAGCAGAATCAACCAGTGCGCCATCGGCACGTCATAGAGCGCTGCATTCACCAACCGCCGATAGCTGCGATAGCCGCCTTCGATCACCTCGGCCCGCCAGCCGATTTCGCGCAGCATCCATGTGAACGATCCCGACCGCTGACCACCCCGCCAGCAATAAACCAGAGGCCGCCAGCCGCCTTCGTGATCGCGCAGCGCCGTTTCCACGTGATGTGCGGCGTTGCGAAACACCAGTGCAGCACCCAGCTTGCGCGCGAGAAACGGGCTTTGCTGTTTGTAAATCGTGCCGACCTCGGCCCGTTGCGCATTGTCGAGAACCGGCAGGTTGATTGCCCCCGGGAAGTGATCTTCGGCAAACTCCGCAGGGCTGCGCACATCAATCACGGTGTCAAATCCGTGTGCCAGAAGATCGGGTAGATTATCAAATTTAAGGGCCATGCCTTTCTCTATCTCGCCCGTGCGGGCAGCGAAAGGCATGGCGCATGATCGTGCGCTACCTACCGACGATACGGCCGTCCAGATAGGGTTGATAAGATCCGTTCTCGGCAAGGAATTCCGCCGTCACATCGGCAAGGTCAGGACCAAAATCATAGGCGTTCTTGTCGTCGCCCGCGAACATCGCATAGCCGTCGCCGCCATTGCGAACATAGTTGTTGGTCACAACGCCATAAATCTTGTCCATCTCGATAGGCGCATCGCCAACCATCACGTCAGACACCCGTTCACCGGCAGGTTTGGACGCATCAAAGGCATAGGTCATACCCGCAACTTGCGCAAAGCGCCCTGCCCCATCCTCAATCTGGCTCGCCCCGTTTTCCAGTGCGTCGACAACAGTGGCACCCGACACCTGGAAGGTGGACAATGTGTTCTGGAACGGCAGCACAGTCAGGACCTCGCCCATGGTCACCTCGCCCGCATCGATCGACGCGCGAATGCCACCACCGTTCTGGATCGCAATCTCAATGCCCTGATCGGCGACGCGGGCCAACATCGCATCGGCAATCAAATTGCCCATCGGGCATTCCCCGGCGCGACAGACCGAACGGCCCCCTTCGATGGCTTCCGAAGTATCGGCGACAACCCTCGTTTTCATCTCGATGATCGGGCCGGCCAGTTCGGCAACGCGGGCCACGATGGCGGGGTCTTCTTCAACCGACGCGTCCAGCAGGATAGTGTCACCCGTTGCGCTGACTACATTGCCGTCGTCGTCAAAGGTCAGGATCAGGTGCCCCACGTATTTGGAATAGGCATAGGCCTGAACCACCGGCACGTCGCCGATCATCGTCGGATAGGCCATCGCGCCATCCTTGGTATTGGAGAACTCAGTATGCGAATGGCCTCCGACAACCACATCAAGGCCGGGAACCGCTGCCGCAATTTCCATGTCCTTGTTCACGCCCACATGGGTCAGCGCGATGATCTTGTTGACACCCTCTTCCTGCAGCATCGCGACATCGGCGCTCAGGCTGTTGATTTCGTCCTGGAAAATGACCGCCTCACCGGGGCTCGAGGTTTCGACGGTATCTGTTGCGAGCGCAGAAACGATACCGATCTTTTCGCCGCCCACATCCAGCACAACATGGTTTTCGACCTTGCCGTTCAGAACATTCGACTGCGATACGTCAATGTTCCCCGAGATGACGGGAAAGGACACTCCATCGACAAGTTTGCCGAGCCCTTCCGGGCCATCATCGAATTCGTGGTTGCCCACCGCCATCGCATCGAACCCGATGTGTTCCATCATCTCGATTTCGACGTCACCCTTGTAGGTGGTGTACATCAACGAGCCTTGGTATTGATCGCCCGCGTCCAGAACCACGACATTCTCATCCGCCAGTTCTTCGCGAAGCTGCGCGATCTTTGTCGCCACCCGCGCATAACCGCCAAAGCATTCGCCCGCTGCGTTGTCTTCTGCGCTACAGGTCGAGTCATACTTGCTGACCGGTTCGATCCGGCTGTGCAGGTCGTTGATGTGAATCACGTGCAGCGTGTAGTCAGCCAGCGCCGCACCCGTTGTCAGTGCAAACGTCGCGGCAGAGGTCAGAAGTATTTTCAGCATGTCGAACTCCCAATTGTTCCATAATTTGCCTAAACCCTGCGCCGCTTTGCCGAACTTGTCAAAGCAGATCAGGCGGCCTGACGCTGCGACAGGCATAGAGGCTTGACCCTTGAAACCGCGCAGGGCATCACCGCCGCCATGTTGATCTACAAGATATTCCGCGCCGACGAATGGGCTGCGCTCGAGGCTGACGGTGAAACCCTTGGTGCTCCAGTCGATCTGGCCGATGGGTTCGTGCATTTTTCGACGTCCGAACAAGCCGCAGAAACCGCAGCCAAGCACTTTGCAGGGGCCGATAATCTGGTTCTGCTGGCAATTGATGCTGACAGCTTGGGCGATGCGTTGAAATGGGAGGTCTCGCGCGGTGGCGCGTTGTTCCCGCATCTCTATCGTGTGCTGCGTCGGTCCGATGTGCTTTGGGCCAAACCATTGCCGCTGGTTGATGGTGCGCATCAGTTCCCGGAGGATATGGCGTGAGCGTACTGGAGAAACTCGGGCTCGCGGCGCTGCATCGGGTGGATCCTGAAACCGCGCATGGGCTTGCAATGCGGGCGCTGCAAACCGGGCTGACCACCGCGCCGGGGCCGATCACTTCGGACCGGCTGCGCACCAACGTGGCCGGGCTAGCGCTGCCCAATCCCGTAGGCCTTGCCGCCGGCTTTGACAAAAATGCCGAAGCCCTCGCCCCGTTGTCGCGCGCCGGTTTCGGCTTTGTCGAGGTGGGTGCCGCCACGCCGCGCCCGCAGCCTGGAAACCCACGCCCGCGCCTGTTTCGCCTGACCGAGGACCGCGCTGCGATCAATCGGTTTGGGTTCAACAATCAGGGGATGGAGGCGATCGGCGCAAGGCTGGCCAAACGACCACGCAATGCGGTGATTGGCCTGAACCTCGGGGCCAACAAGGACAGTACGGATCGGCCCGGTGATTTTGCCAGCGTGCTGCGCCATTGCGGCGCGCATCTCGATTTCGCCACGGTCAATGTCTCTTCTCCCAACACCGAAAAGCTGCGCGATTTGCAAGGCAAGGCGGCCTTGGCGGCCTTGCTCGGCGGTGTGATGGAGGCCTGTACGGAACTGGCGGGCCCTCTGCCCGTGTTCCTAAAAGTCGCGCCCGATCTGGATCAGGCGGAATTGGCAGACATCGCCCACGTGGCCCGTGAAGCGCATGTGGATGCAATCATCGCGACAAACACAACCCTGTCGCGGGACGGATTGCAAAGCCCACATCGTGACCAAACCGGTGGTCTTTCGGGTGCGCCGCTGTTTGATCGCTCGACCCGCGTGCTAGCGCGACTAAGCGCGCTGCTGGACGGTGACATTCCCCTGATCGGCGTCGGCGGGATTGGCAATGCTGAGCAAGCCTATGCCAAGATCTGTGCAGGTGCGTCGGCGGTCCAACTATATACCGCGCTGGTTTTTGGCGGGCTCTCCCTCGTTGGCGAGATCGCGACCGGTTTGGACCGATTGCTGGAACGGGACGGATTTGGCAATGTCGCAGAGGCTGTCGGCAGCAAACGAGAGGACTGGCTATGATCGATATCTGGCACAACCCGCGGTGTTCGAAGTCGCGGCAGGCAGTGGCTCTGCTGTCCCAAAGCGGAGCGGCGTTTCGCGAACGGCGGTATCTTGAAGACGTTCCGACACTGCAAGAGCTGAGACATGCACACGCAGCGCTTGGCCGCCCACCGGTGATCGAGATGATGCGCACCGGCGAGAAACTGTTTCGCGAACTTGGCCTGAGCAAGACGGATGACGATGATGCCCTGCTGCAAGCCATGGCCGAGCATCCGATCCTGATCGAACGCCCGCTGGCGGTTTCTGGTCGGCAGGCCGTGATCGGGCGACCCCCCGAACGGGTACTGGAACTGCTCTGAACGCTGACAGGACCTAGAGCGCACCGGCTGCGGTCGCGCGTTCCAAAGCGGGATAACGCGCACCCAGTGTCACCGCCCGCGCGACAAACGAAAACAGGAACGCGATCCACAGCCCGTGATTGCCATAGGTCGGGACCAGCACAGCCACCGCGATCACAAAGGCACCGGTCGACAGGATCGACATGTTGCGCATGTCTGCCGTGCGCGTCGCGCCGATAAAGACCCCGTCAAGCATCCAGCTTGCGACGCCCAGAACCGGGACCAGCAGCATATAGTTCAGATAGTTGCGCGCCTCGGCTCGAACCTCGACCGATTTGGCCATCAGGTCGACGATTGCCCCGCCCCAGAGCAGGAAGGCCAACGACAGCAGCAGCGTCCCCACCAGCGCCCAGACCGAGGCAAGTCCGATACTGCGGCGCAGCCGTGCGACGCTGGCCTTGCCAACCGCCTGCCCGACTAGTGCTTCGGCTGCAAAGGCAAACCCGTCCAGCGCATAGGCGGTGATTTCGATGAATTGCAGAAGGATCTGGTTCGCCGCCAGCGTCACGTCGCCAAAATCGGACCCCAGAAACAGGAACGACACAAAGATCCCCATCAGCATCAGCGAGCGGATCAGGATGTCGACATTGACCAACAGCATCCGGCGCAGGCGCACCTTGTCAAAAACCAGCGCCCAGTCGCGCCAGGCAGGGGTGGCAAAAGTGTCACGGCACAGCCAGAGCGCCAGCGCCAGACCGCTCCATTCCGCCAGAAACGTGGCAAAGGCCACACCATTCACCCCCCAGTCAAGGCCAAGCACGAACCACAGGTCCAGAACAATGTTCAGACCGTTCATCCAGACCTGCAACACCAGCACGGCGCGGGTGCGTTCCTGTGCGATCAGCCACCCCGTGATGCCGAATATCGCGATCGACGCCGGGGCCGACCAGACCCGGATCGCCATGTATCCGCGCGCCAGCCCTTCGACCTCTGCCGAGGCCGGGGAAACCTGAAACGCCGCCCAGAACAACGGCATCTGCAGCGACAGGATGGCCAGCCCGCCAACCGCACCGATGAGGACGGCGCGGGTCAACAGGGCCGTGACCTCGTCCATACGCCCTGCCCCGAGTGCCTGCCCAGTCAGCCCGGTGGTGCCCATGCGTAGAAAGCCGAAGAACCAGTAGAGCGACGAGATGATGATCGCACCGATGCCCACCGCACCAATGGGCGCAGCCTCGCCAAGTTGGCCAACGACTCCGGTATCCACCGCACCAAGGATCGGCACCGTGGCGTTGGAAATCACGATGGGTACGGCGATCTTGAGGACACGCCGATGCGTAATCTGCTCTGCAGTCTCAGCTGCCATCCCGAACGCCCTGGGGCGGCATCAGGAATCGCCCTGTCGCCTGCGCGAACAACTTGTCGCGATTGTCCTGCCACGCCTCGACCCGCACCGACGCATAGCGACGCCCCGCGCGGCTGACCGTCGCGCGGGCATAGGCGTCACGCGGCAAGCCCGAGCGCAGGTAATCCACGGTGAACCCGATGGTCTTGGGAAGACGTGGCAGATCACCAGCCGCCATCTGGTCAAGATCAATCGCACCAGACTCGATGTCAGGCCACAGATAGGCCCAGCTGAGCGTAATGACCGATGTGGTTTCAAGAAACGCCGCCGTCACCCCGCCGTGGATCGCGGGCAGAAACGGGTTGCCGATCAGTTTTTCGTCGAAATTCAGCAGGCCGGTCAACTCATCGCCACGCCGTTCAAATTCGATTCCGAGAAACTGAATATACGGCACCCCATGAACCAGCGCATTCAGCGCGGCATCCCGGCGTTTTTTAACCACTTGCATCGGTTCGGGACGGGGTCGCGCCATCAGGCTTTCTCCACGGTGAAAGACCCGGCTGCGGTGGCAACCGGGCGGTCAGCGTCATCATCGAATGCAGTCGCCCGCACGAATGCGACGTTTCGGGTGATCTGGTAACAATGGGCTTTGGTGACAATCTTTTGGCCCGGTGTCGCGCCGCGCATATAGTCGATGCGCAGGTCAATGGTGGCCGTTCCGCCCGGTGCCGCCGGATGGCTCATCACGGCGGCACCGCAACAGGTGTCCATGATCGCCGAAACCGCGCCACCATGAATGACCCCGGTCTTTGGATCGCCGACCAGCTTGTCAGCATAGGGCATCTCGATAACGGCCATCCCCTCGCCGATATCCGTCAGCTCCATGCCAAGCGCCCGACAATGCGGAATTGCCTCGATGAAATGCCGTGCGAGTTGGGCCTTGTCCACCATTTGTGCCGTCCTTGCTTGTTCCGGCGTCTTTATGAACAGCCCGGCATCAAAAGGGCAAGCCCACCTGTTGCGCTCGCCCGGACATCATTTTACGCTTTGAGCATCGGGGAGTAGATGCAGATGGCTGACATGCAATTGTCGTTCAAGGAAATGTGCGCAGAGTTCGACGTCACACCGCGGACACTCCGCTATTATGAATATATCGAACTGCTGCAGCCCGACCGCGAAGGGCGCGCACGGTTCTACGGGCCGCGCGAATCTGCGCGCATGAAGCTGATCCTGCGCGGGCGAAAATATGGCTTTTCGCTGGAAGAAATCCGCCAATGGCTGCTGATCTATGAAAAGGAAGGCACTGCGGCGCAGATGCAGGCCTTTGTCGAAATGGCCGACCGGCAGATGAGCGAACTCGAAAGCCAGCGCTCACAGATTGACGAAGCCATGCAGGAACTGAAAGACCTGCGCGACGAGACCGCTCGCGCTGTTTCGTGACCCCGGTATCATGTTGCTATTGGGGGCCGGGAAAACAGGCCGAAACCTGAGTTTCAATATTCGCTAATGAAGCCGCTACGTAAAGAATGAAGCCGCTACGTAAAGAGTGTGGTCATTTAGCGGTTGCCAGAGACACCTCCCGTTCCTGAACGTTTAGGACCCAATCGACGCGACTGGAAGGAGCGGTCATGGCCAACCAAGAGGTATTTCAGGTGTCCAGAAGGCTCAACATGGTTACCGGATTGCTTCTTGCTGTTCTTGGATCGCTTAGCTTTGGCTTGCTCTTCTTCGAGTGGTCGACGCGACTTCTGATTGCTGCGATTGGCTTGCTGGCCTTTGGCGCTTTACTACTTTTTTCGGCAAGAAACGTTAGCAGGATCATCGTTGACGATCACTCTATCAAGTTCCTCCCAGTGGGAGCGGAGTTTCATTTTTCGGAGATGCAAAGAATGCATGTGCCCAGTTGGGCTGATCGTTTCGATACGCCTCCAAATGCTCTGGGAAGCCTCACTATTGATACGAATACAGAAAAGTTCCGATTTGTTCCTGGAGCAATTATACAGTGGCGTAATCGTTGCAAGTTGAACTTCCAAGGATGCGACGGAAACCGGATGCTCAGTGTGCTCCGACGCCACGTTCCTGAATGAGCAAGCGCATGAAATAATGAGACTCTGACACGACTTTCTCTACTTCTTGTACCATCGATACCCTGTGCAAGCGGTCAGCCCGCTACGCGTATCTCGCGCGCCTCGGCTAGCAAAAACTTGCTTTATCCCACGTCAAATTCCCCGTGACGTAGCGTTCCGGTTACGTCAACGTCAATCTCATGTTGTAACCGCAGCCAGAGGCACACATCTCACGGCTGCCAAGCGAAACCTGAGAGATAAACCGATGACCGATGACATGATGACAATCCGCGAAATGTGCGACGCCTTTGACGTCACCCCGCGGACTCTGCGCTTTTATGAGTCCAAGGAATTGCTGTTCCCGGAACGGGACGGACAGAAACGCCTGTTTACCCGCCGTGACCGCGGACGTCTCAAGCTAATCCTGCGCGGCAAGCGCTTTGGGTTCAGCCTTGAGGAAATTCGCCAGCTTCTTGATCTCTACCAGATGGGTGACCAACAGCATACACAATTGCTGCGCGCCTATGAGATCGCCAAAGAGCGGTTGTCTGAAATGGAAGAAAAGCGCGATGAGCTGACCCAGGCCATCGGCGAACTGCAGACCCAGATCGACTGGGCCGGCAAGATTATCGAATCCAACGTAACCACCAGCAAAGCCGCCGAATAGCACTGATCGGCGCGCGCCAGACCATTCCACCAGGAGGATCCCCACATGCCCAGCTATGTAGCCCCAACCAAGGATATGCAGTTCATTCTGCATGACGTGCTGAACATCACCGAGGCGGGAATTCCCGGCTATGACGAGCTTGAGCCCGATTTCACCAGCGCAATTCTGGAAGAAGCCGGCAAGATCAGCTCTGAAGTGCTGCAGCCGCTGAACGTGGTGGGCGATAAAGAAGGCTGTGCCCTTGAAAACGGTGTCGTGCGGACTCCGACAGGGTTCAAGGATGCGTTTGAGAAGGTGAAAGAAGGCGGCTGGCCCGGTCTGGACATGCCCGAGCAATACGGCGGGCAAAACATGCCCTACGTGATCGGCACCGCCGTGGGCGAGATGTTTTCGGCCTCCAACCAGGCCTTTACCATGTATCAGGGCCTGACACATGGCGCGGCCAGCGCAATTCTGGCACATGGCACAGACGCACAGAAAGACACCTATCTGCCCAAGATGGTGTCCTGCGAATGGACCGGCACCATGAACCTGACCGAGCCCCATTGCGGCACAGATCTTGGCCTGATGCGCACTAAGGCAGAACCGCAGGACGACGGCAGCTACAAGATCAGCGGCCAGAAGATTTTCATCTCGGCTGGTGAACATGACATGGCCGGCAACATCGTGCATCTGGTTCTGGCCAAGATCACCGGTGGGCCCGAGGGCATCAAAGGCGTGTCGCTTTTCATCGTGCCCAAGTTCCTGGTCAACGAAGATGGCAGCCTTGGCGCGCGCAACGGCGTCGCCTGTGGCAACATCGAAGAAAAAATGGGCATCCACGGCAACTCGACCTGCGTGATGAATTATGATGAAGCAACCGGCTATCTGCTCGGCGAAGAGCACAAAGGCATGCGCGCCATGTTCACCATGATGAACGAGGCCCGTCTGGGGGTCGGCATGCAGGGGCTGAGCCAAGCCGAAGCCGCCTATCAGAACGCCGTCGAATACGCCAAGGACCGGCTGCAAGGCCGCGATGTCACCGGTGCCAAGAACCCGGACGGTCCTGCCGATCCGCTGATCGTACACCCGGATATCCGCCGCAGCCTGATGGACCAGAAGAGCTTTGCCGAGGGTGCGCGTGCCTTTATCCTGTGGGGCGCCGTCATGATCGACCGTGCACATCGCAACAGCGACAAGGATGCAGATGGTCTCATTTCGCTGCTGACACCGGTTATCAAGGGCTTTCTCACTGACGAAGGCTACGACATGACCGTTCAGGCTCAGCAGGTTTATGGTGGGCATGGGTACATCGAGGAATGGGGCATGTCGCAGTTCACCCGCGATGCCCGTATCGCGATGATCTACGAAGGCGCAAACGGCGTTCAGGCGCTTGATCTCGTCGGCCGCAAGCTGGCGCAGGACGGAGGCAAGCACGTGATGGCGTTCTTTGAGATGGTCAAAAGCTATATCAAAGAGAATTCCGGCCAGAACGAGGATTTCGACCGTGACTATCTCGAACCGCTCAAGGCTGCGTCAAAAGACCTGCAGGCTGCCGGGATGTACTTCATGCAGAACGGCATGAAGAACCCCAACAATGCGCTGGCCGGATCCACCGACTTTATGCACATGTTTGGTCATGTCTGCCTCGGCCTGATGTGGGCGCAGATGGGCAAGGCGTCGCTGGATGCACTGGCCTCCGGAACTTCGGACGCGACATTCTACGAGACCAAACTGGCAACCGGGCGCTACTACATGGCACGCCGCCTTCCCGCGACCACGATGCACCTGACCCGCATCCAGAGCGGTGCAGATACTGTTATGGCGCTTGAGGCCGCAAACTTCTGATTGAACACGCGCGGCGGCATTAACCGTCGCCGCGCAAACCGCCCGATACCCGAGGATCGACCATGACCCCGAGCTGGAAGACCGAAGAGCACGAGATGCTGGCCGACATGGCCCGCACATTCTTTACCGAAGAATGGGTGCCGCAAATCGAGAAATGGCGCACGCAGGGCGAGATGGACAAGAGTACATGGGGACAGGCGGGCGAGCTTGGTTTGCTCTGCGCATCCATGCCAGAAGAATACGGCGGCGCAGGTGGTGATTTTGGCCATGAAGCAGCCATCGTGATCGAAGCGGCGCGCGCCAATCTTGCGAGTTGGGGGAATGGCATCCATTCCGGAATCGTGGCGCATTACATTCTGGCCTTCGGGTCCGAGGCACAGAAAAAATCCTGGCTCCCCAAAATGGCGAGCGGCGAAATGGTCGGTGCGCTGGCGATGACTGAGCCCTCGGCCGGATCGGATGTTCAGTCGATCAAGACAAAGGCCGTTCGCGAGGGCAATGCCTATCGCCTGAGCGGACAGAAAACCTTCATCACCAACGGGCAGCATGCGGATTTGATCCTCGTGGCGGCCAAAACCGATCCATCACTTGGGGCCAAGGGTATCTCTCTGGTCGCCGTCGAAACCGAAGGCGCCGCCGGGTTCACCCGCGGACGCAATCTTGAAAAGATTGGCAAACACGCGTCGGATACGTCCGAGTTGTTCTTTGACAACGTCGAGATCCCGCCCGAAAACATCCTCGGCGGCGAAGAGGGTCGCGGGTTTTACCAGATGATGCAGCAATTGCCGCAGGAGCGTCTGATCATCGCCGCTGAATCCGTCGGTTCCATGCAGGGCGGCATCGAGCGCACGATCGCCTATTGCAAGGAACGCGAGGCATTTGGCGACAACCTTCTGCAGTTTCAGAACACGCGGTTTCAGTTGGCCGAGTGCAAGACTAAACTTGCGGTGACCGAGGCATTCCTGAACGAGTGCATCGGCGATCTGATCGCCGGCGAACTCAGTGTAGAGAAAGCCGCGATGGCAAAATACTGGGCCACCGATACGCAGGGACAAGTCCTTGATGCTTGCCTCCAGCTACATGGCGGCTATGGATATATGCAGGAATATGCGATTGCCGAAATGTGGACGGACGCGCGGGTTCAACGGATTTACGGCGGCACCAACGAAATCATGAAAGAGTTGATTGCGAGGTCCCTGTGAACACAGCACCGATATTGGGGGTGGCATCTGCAGGACGCCTCCGGCGGGAGTATTTGCACAAAGATGAAATACAGGTTGCGCCCCCGCCGCCGGGCGCTTGCCATCAGGACGGGGACGACTTCACCTTTGACGGTCATCGGCTCTCCAGCCTGTACCGTAGCTCCATTGGTGGCGCATTAACCTTAACGCGGCGTTACCGAACAAACCCTGTGTCTTCATCTTTGTCCAAATACTCAAATACAACAGATCACACACGCGCCCAGGGAGGGGCTCTTGGCTTATGACACTGAAACTACATTGCTTTGGTGAAAGCGGAAATTCCTATAAGGCCGCGCTGGCTCTGGAGTTGAGCGGGCTAGACTGGGAGCCGGTCTTTGTCGACTTCTTCAATGGTCAAACCCGCACACCTGATTATCGCAAGATGGTCAACGAGTTGGGCGAGGCGCCCGTGCTGGTGGATGGTGATCGTTGTCTGAGCCAATCAGGTGCCATCCAACAGTTTATAGCGGATCGCTCCGGCAAGTTTGGTGGCAAGGATGAAGCCGAGCGTTATGACGTGCTCCGCTGGGTATTGTGGGACAACCACAAACTCTCGTCGATGGCTGGGCTGACGCGTTTTCTTGTAAACTTCCTGCCCGAGGACAAACGCCCCAAAGAGGTGATCGCGTTCAACCAAGGTCGCCTGAAGGCCGCCTATCAAGTGCTCGACACCCATCTCGCCGGGCGCGACTGGATCGTTGGTGACGGCATCACCAATGCGGATCTCAGCTGCTGTGGCTATCTCTATTATCCGGAACCGTTCGGCTTTGATCGGGCGGACTGGCCAAATATCGACGCGTGGCTCACGCGTCTTTCCGAAACACCAGGATGGAAACATCCCTATGACCTGATGCCCGGCAACCCGTCGGACCGCGCCTGAGGAGACCAATATGACCGAAGCCTATATCTATGACGCGCTGCGCACACCGCGCGGCAAGGGCCGCAAAGACGGCGCCCTGCACGAAGTAACCAGCCTGCGCCTCTCGGCTCAAACCCTGAACGCTGTCAAAGAACGCAACAATCTCGACGGTCACGCGGTCGAAGATGTGATCTGGGGCAACGTCACGCAAGTGATGGAACAGGGCGGCTGTCTCGCCCGCTCGGCGGTGCTGGCCTCTGATCTAGACGAATCCATCCCCGGCCTTGCGATCAACCGGTTCTGCGCCAGCGGTATGGAAGCGGTGAACCTTGCCGCCAACCAGGTCAAAGGCGGCGCAGGCGATGCTTATATTGCAGGTGGTGTCGAGATGATGGGGCGTGTGCCCATGGGGAGCGATGGGGCGGCGATTGCCGTTGATCCATCTGTCGCAATGGACAGCTACTTCGTCCCTCAAGGCATTTCTGCCGATATCATCGCCACCGAATACGGGTTCACCCGTGATCAGGCCGATGCGCTGGCCGTTGAATCCCAACGCCGCGCCAAAGCGGCTTGGGATGACCAGCGGTTCGCCAAATCGGTAATCACCGTGCGTGACCAGAATGGCCTGCCGATCCTTGATCGCGACGAATACATGCGTCCGCAGACCGACATGCAGAGCCTTGGCGCGCTGAACGCGAGCTTTGCCATGATGGGCGAGCAGATGCCCGGTTTTGACAAGATCGCGTTGATGAAGTACCCGCATCTTGAGCGGATCAACCACATCCACCATGCCGGCAACAGCTCGGGCATCGTCGATGGCGCAGCGGCTGTTCTGATCGGCAACAAGGAATTTGGAGAGAAACACGATCTGACGCCTCGCGCCCGCATCAAGGCCACCGCCAAGATCGGTACCGACCCCACCATCATGCTGACAGGCCCGGTTCCGGTGACGCAGAAGATCCTTGCCGACAATGGCATGGAGATTGGCGACATTGATCTCTTTGAGGTCAACGAAGCCTTTGCATCCGTGGTGCTGCGTTTTCAGCAGGCTTTTGATGTCGACCCCGAATTGGTCAACGTCAACGGTGGGTCCATTGCCATGGGTCACCCGCTGGGGGCGACGGGCGCGATCATCATCGGCACGCTGCTGGACGAGCTGGAGCGCACCGGCAAACAGACTGGTCTTGCGACTCTGTGCATTGCATCTGGTATGGGTGCGGCGACCATCATCGAGCGGGTCTGATGCCGAAACTGGATCTATCACAGATCGATATCGACGCCGGGACGTCTTATCCCGGCAAGCTGGCCGAAACGGTGTCGGGGCGGTCCTGGCAAGCGCTCGGCGATGTCGGGGGGATCACCCAGTTCGGCGTGAACCTCGTTTTCATCGAGCCCGGGAGCGCCTCTTCGCTTCGCCATTATCATCTGCAACAGGACGAGTTCGCGATGATGACCGAGGGCGAACTGGTGCTTGTCGAGGATGACGGCGAGGTCGTGATGCGGCCCGGTGATTGCGCGGCATGGCCCGCCGGTCAGGAGACCGGGCACCACCTGGTCAACCGCAGCAACAAGCGGGCCGCATTCCTAGTGGTGGGAACGCGAACGCCATCCGAGACGGTGATTTATAGCGATATCGACATGATGGTCACAGACGCCCCCGGCGCAGAGAGCAATTTTACACGGAAAGACGGCAGCCCGCTGACGGCTGACCAGATCGGAGACAACAAATGACCGATTTCACAATGACCAAAGACGCCGACGGCGTCGCAACCATCACCTGGGACGTTCCTGGAAAATCGATGAACGTGATGTCCCTCAACGGACTTCAGGAACTAAGCGATTGCATCGACGATGCGCTGGCGGATGACGCCGTAGAGGGGATCGTGATCACCAGCGGCAAGGACGGCTCCTTTGCTGGCGGCATGGACCTAAACCTGCTGGCCAAGATGAAGGAAGACGCAGGTGATGATCCGGCGCGGGGTCTGTTTGAAGGCACGATGCAGATGCATGCCCTGCTGCGCAAGATCGAACGCGCTGGCATGGACCCCAAGACCAACAAGGGCGGCAAGCCGATTGCCGCCGCCCTGCCCGGCACCGCTGCTGGCATCGGTTTGGAATTGCCTCTCGCAACGCATCGCATCTTTGTCGCCGACAACCCCAAAGCACGCATTGGCTTGCCGGAAATCATGGTCGGTATCTTTCCCGGCGCAGGTGGAACAACCCGTCTGACCCGCAAGTTGGGTGCGATGGGGGCGTCTCCGTTCCTGCTCGAAGGCAAGATGGTCGAACCTAAAAAGGCCAAGGCTGCCGGTCTGGTGGACGAGGTCGTTGACGATCCGGTTGCCGCAGCCCGCGACTGGGTTCTCAATGCAAAGGGCACGGACATCGTCAAACCCTGGGACGCCAAAGGCTATAAGATGCCCGGCGGCGCACCGTATCACCCTGCCGGTTTCATGACCTTTGTGGGTGCCAGCGCGATGGTGCATGGCAAGACACAAGGCGCCTTTCCGGCTGCCAAGGCGCTGCTGAGCGCGGTTTACGAAGGGGCGCTGGTTGATTTTGACACCGCGCTGAAAATCGAAGCACGCTGGTTCACATCGGTGCTGATGAACCCATCCTCCGGCGCGATGATACGCTCGCTGTTCCTGAACAAGGAAGCGCTTGAGAAAGGCGCGGTCCGGCCCAAGGATGTACCGGATCAGCGGGTCAAGAAGCTCGGCGTTCTCGGCGCAGGCATGATGGGCGCAGGAATCGCGCTGGTATCGGCCCAAGCTGGGATGGAAGTTGTCCTTATCGACCGGGATCAGGCCGCCGCGGACAAGGGCAAAGCCTATTCCGAGGCATTTCTCGACAAGGGCATAGCGCGCAAAAAGGTGACGCTCGAGAAGAAAGAGGCAATGCTGAACCTGATCACCGCGACGCCGGATCTGGATCAACTCAAAGGCTGTGACCTGATTATCGAAGCCGTGTTTGAGGATCCCAAGGTCAAGGCCGAAATGACCCAGAAGGTCGAGGCGATCATTCCCGAGGATTGCATTTTTGCCTCCAACACTTCGACCCTGCCGATCACAGGACTGGCCAAGGCGTCAAAGCGCCCCGAGCAGTTCATCGGCATCCACTTCTTCTCGCCCGTCGAACGGATGCTGCTGGTCGAGATCATCAAGGGCAAGGAAACTGGCCCGCGTGCCGTCGCCAAGGCGTTGGATTACGTGCGCCAAATCCGCAAGACGCCCATCGTGGTCAACGACGCGCGGTTCTTCTACTGCAACCGCTGCATCATTCCCTATGGGAACGAAGCCACGCGGATGATCACCGAAGGCGTCGCGCCGGTGCTGATCGACCACGCGGCACAGCAGCTCGGCTTCCCGGTCGGCCCTGTGCAGCTTGGGGATGAAACCAGCATCGACCTGGCCGCCAAGATCACCCGCGCCACCAAAGAGGCGATGGGCAACGAATACCCCGCCTCCGAGGCGGACGATCTGGTGTTCTGGATGGAGGAACAGGGTCGTCTGGGTCGCAAGGCCAAGGCCGGTTACTTCGACTATGACGAAAAAGGCAAACGCACCGGGTACTGGCCGGGCATCCACGACAAATACCCGCTAGCCGAAGAGCAGCCCGACCTGATCGAAGTGCAGGAACGTCTGATGTTCGCGCAAGTGCTGGAAGCGGTGCGCGCGCTGGAGGAAGGCGTGGTCGAGGATATCCGCGAGGCTGACGTCGGCGCGATCCTGGCCTGGGGCTTTGCCCCTTGGTCCGGTGGTCCGCTGAGTTGGCTGGATATCATTGGCGCGCCCTATGCCGCCGAACGCTGTGATCAGTTGACGGCCAAATACGGCGAACGGTTCAAGTGCCCCGATCTGTTGCGCGAAATGGCGGAAAAGGGACAGACCTTTTACGGTCGGTTCGCGCCCGAAGCGGCGGCGGCCTGATCCGTCTTGCCACAGGATGATTCACAGGGCGGCAGCGCCCGGCGTGTGCTGCCCTGGCGGTTGATCCTTGTCATGGTTGTTGTCGGCGTCAGTTTTCTGGTGCCGGCAGCATTGCTGTCGCCGGATGGCAAAGGTGCCATTTCAGGCTTTGCCGGGCTGATCCCCGGTTTCTTTGGTGCCATGCTTGGCAAACGGTGGCCCAGTTTTGCGGCAGCGCTGGCAACCATCGCGGCGATTGCCGGCCTGATGCTTGATGCGGGGCTTGTAGGCCATCTGCTGATTGCCTCTGCCCTTATCATCGCCGCTGGTGTTGAAGCGGTGCGTTTCGGCGGACGCAGCTTTGTCTTTGCACTCTATGGCTTTCTGTTCACGCTGCTGGTGCCCGGTATGCCCGCCCCCGCCGATACCCTGCCCTATGCGGCCTTTGGTGTTTTCTGGGGATGGGGAGCGGTGCAACTGCTGGGTGCGACGGCCAAGGCTGCACCGCCGCCTGCCCCTCGGTCTTTTGGTGTTGGGTTGACCCTGTTTCTGATGATCGGGCTGGCCGCAGCGACAGCAATCGAGCATTGGGTCGATACGCCCTATGGGTACTGGATCGCGCTGTTCTTCACGTTTCGTGCTGTTGCACCGCAGGGCCAGACCATTACGGGAACCTTGCGGTTCGGGCTTGGTGTGGCGATTGGCAGCCTCGCCGCGATCGCGGCGGCTGCCCTTCACTTTCCCGCCCATGTGATGACACCGGTCGCAATACTGCTGGCTCTCTTTGGTCTTCGGTTCTTGCCCCACCCCGGCCCATGGTCCGCCGCAGCCTTCACCGGAGCGGTCCTGCTTGCGGGTTCGCTCAGCGTAGAGACAGCGGTGTTTCGGATCGAGGCCGCGTTGACTGTTGTCGCGCTGGCAGGCGGCCTCGCATTGATCATTGGGATGATCTGGCAATTGATCCTGCGCGAGGTAGGTCCCGAGGATCAGTCGAATGCATAATCAAAGCGGTCGATATCGTCGGCGCAGCATTCGGAGATCGCTGCCGCGCTCTCCGGGGTATAATAGCTCCGATAATCGCGCCTTCTCTCCGATTGATTGAAATGCGGCATTTCCAGTTCAAAATTCAGATGTGCGACAAGCGGCGCCACGTCCTCTTCAAATCGTTCAATCCGGATATAGGCATCGCATTGTTCGCGTCCATCGACGCGGCGCATGTATCCGCGGGCGGGATGAGACTGTAGTGAAGCCTTGGTCACCGGATGCATCACAAACCCGGTAAAATCCAATTGCTGCGCCAAGGTGACAGCCGGATGATCAAAGCTTTGCTCCCTGAGCCAATGATAGTAGCTGACGACCCGGTCCCACGGGTTGCGCACCAAGGTGAACGCGAACAAACCATCCATCACCTCTGGCGAAATTAGGCCATCAATATCGGTGAGGGACGAATGCTTCCACAAGCGTCCCCGTGCCTGCACCCCTTTCAAACGCCGGCGTCGTTTGAGCGCCTTTGGGGTATCGCCAAGCATGATGTCATCTCGCATCGCCCGCGACTCAAGGGCGAGTGCGAGCGAAGTTCCTCCCGTTTTGGGGATGTGGACGAACACGTATTGGCGGCCCAAAGAAACAATCATTTATCTATCCGAAATTTGATGCCCGGAAGGCGACAATAGAAAAAACCCATCCAACGCCAAACGCCAAGAGCACATAGAAAATATGTAAAATTCCGGGAATTCAATTAATTTCATTTGAATTGAATCGTGAACACGTGAATATTCCAAATGTGAATAGTGTATTTATGAGGGACACAATCCATGTTTAACAAAAACTCTACAATTCTTGCAGCGGCAGCGTTGGCTGTTACCGTTGCGGGTGGTGCTCAGGCCGCGACTCTCGGCATGTTCAGCCATGACTATGGCACAGGTAGCGGAAATGTCGCGCCTGACCAATACGGCTCGGGTTCGCTCAACGCTGACTCGGTGACTGTTGCCGACGACGAGGCACCGCGCTTTCAGGACAATTTCGACCTGAGCTCGGTGACCGGCACGATCGAACGATTTGACCTGACACTGACATTCGGTGACGCCGGCCCAAGCGGTGTCTTCAACCTGGGCGAACGCTGGCAGGCCCGTATTCTGGGATCGGATGATGCTGCGTCTTCCGACGACAACTTCGTGACCATGTACGACGAAGCCAGCCCCCAGACGATCACGCTGAGCTTCTGGACAGACCTTGGTTCGCCCGATGCGTTTGCGCATTCGGTTGCCACCGACATGTTCTCGTTCGGATTTGCTGAAAACACGGGTTCGGGCTGGCCTTATCGTGGCGCCGACGAGTTCGATCTCCAAAGCGCGTCGCTGTTGGTTACCGGTACTCCGGCACCAGTGCCGTTGCCCGCGACAATGCCACTTTTGGCAGTCGCTCTTGGTGGCCTCGGCTTTGCCGCGCGCCGTCGCCGCAAAAGCTGATCAGCAACCACATATATTTCCAAAAGGCGGCGCATTGCGTCGCCTTTTTTCGTTTGAACACCAGCTTGACAGCAATCCCAATTGAAAGCTTCGGATCGTCGCCATAGGGTTTGATCCGGACAGGTATCGGAGGACTACAAGATGGGTTGGATGAATGACGAAGCCGGGCTCGACAAGACAGCGGCCAACTATGTCCCCCTGACACCACTCTCGGGACTGCGGCGGGCCTCGCATGTCTTTGCTGATGATCTGGCCGTGATCTACGGCACCCACCGCAAGACCTATGCCGAATACTACGACCGCTGCACCCGGCTGGCCGCCGCATTGGCGCAAATGGGCGTGACGCCGGGCGACGTGGTAGCCACGGTCCTGCCTAACATTCCGGCCCATGCCGAGGCGCATTTTGGCGTGCCCGCCTGCGGAGCGGTGCTGAACGCCATCAATACAAGGCTAGATGTGGGCACCGTCGCCTATATCCTCGACCACGGCGAGGCACGCGTTGTGCTGGTTGATACTCAATTCACCAAGGTGGTCGAAGAGGCGATCAAACGCAATGACGGCCCCGCCCCGATCCTGATCGAAGTGCCCGACGCCGTAGCCGGTTATCCGGCCACCGGACGCCATGCGACCTATGAACAGGTGCTCGGCAACGCCGATCATGATTTCGACTGGATCATGCCGCAGGACGAATGGGAAAGCATTGCACTGAACTATACCAGCGGCACCACCGGGCGCCCCAAGGGCGTGGTCTATCACCATCGCGGCGCCTATCTGAACGCCATGGGTCAGGTCATCAGTTGGGGCATGGTGCTGCGCCCGCGCTATCTGACCATCGTGCCGTTGTTTCACTGCAACGGCTGGTGCCACACGTGGATGATGCCGATGGTCGGGGGTACGATCGTCTGTTGCCGAGACATCACCGCACCCGCAATCTTTGACGCGATTGCCGACGAGGGTGCGTCCCATTTCGGCGGCGCGCCCATCGTTCTGAACATGCTTGTGAACGCGCCCGAAAGCGAGCGGCGCACCTTTGATCACACAGTGCAGGTATTCACCGCAGGCGCGCCCCCTGCCCCGGCAACATTGGCCAAGATCGAACCGATGGGCTTTCACGTCACGCAGGTTTACGGGCTGACCGAGGTTTATGGGCCCGCAACCGAATGCACCTGGGGCCCGCATCTTGACCATCTTGAGGGAGAAGCCCGCGCCGCGATCAAGGCCCGGCAAGGCGTGGCCATGCCGTTCATGGAGCATATCACGGTGGTCGATGAACAGATGGCCCAAATCCCGATGAACGGCACCGCGCAGGGCGAGATCGTGATGCGCGGCAACGGGATGATGAAGGGCTATTACAAGAACCCCGAGGCCACGGCTGAGGCGTTCAAGGGAGGCTATTTCCATTCCGGCGATATCGCCGTGCAACACGCGGATGGTTATATTCAGATTGCCGACAGGGCCAAGGATATCATCATCTCGGGCGGCGAAAACATCAGTTCGGTCGAGATTGAAGGGGTTCTGATGGGGCATCCCGATGTCTTGCTGGCGGCTGTTGTGGCCAAACCCGACGAGAAATGGGGCGAAGTGCCCTGTGCGTTTGTCGAATTGAAATCCGGCATCAATCCGAGCGAGGCCAATCTGATCGCCTTTTGCCGCGAAACGCTGGCGGGTTTCAAAACCCCGAAAAAGGTCGTGTTCGTGGAATTGCCAAAGACCTCGACCGGCAAGATCCAGAAATTCGAATTGCGCAAACAAGCCGCCGAGCTTTGAAGAACCGGAGGTATATCCGTTTGCTGCCTTGGCGGGGCATGGTAAGAGTTCGCGAAAATAGAGACATGGCAGACCCCGCAGCATGACGGCGCTCAAGAAATACGAACGGCTGGAGGCGTCTGGCCTCTGGCGGCCAACGGCTGACGTTCAGCGTCGTGATGTGGTCGTAAAGATCGGCGAAGCGACGCTGACCATCACCGATATGAAAGAACAACCGCTGGCCCATTGGTCGCTGGCGGCGGTGCAGCGCCAGAATCCCGGAGAATTCCCCGCGATCTTTTCCCCCGACGGTGATCCGGGCGAAACGCTTGAGATTGCCGAGGACGAAACCGCGATGCTGGACGCCATCGCCAAGCTGCGGCGAGCGATTGATCGCAGCAGGTCGCGGCCCGGTCGCTTGCGCTTTGCCGGTTCGATGTCGATTGCGGCGGTGGTTCTGGCGGTGCTGGTTCTGTGGTTGCCCGGCGTACTGCGCACCCATGCGCTGAACGTGGTGCCAAAGGTTCAGCGGCAGGCCATCGGCAACGCGCTTTTGGGTCGGATCGAGCGGGTGGCGGGAGTTGCCTGCGGCACCGCAGAAACCACGCCGGTTCTGGCACAGCTTGCCAGGCGGACCGACGCCAGACGGCTGGTTGTGCTGCCCGCCGGAGTTATCGACAGCCGTAACCTGCCCGGCGGGATCATCCTGCTGAACAAGGCGCTGATCGAGGATTACGAAGACCCGGCTGTCGCCGCTGGTTTCATCCTGTCAGAACAGGTTCAGGCTCAGGTCACCGACCCGCTGGATCAACTTCTCGCCTACGCCGGGCCAGTCGCCAGCTTTCGGTTACTGACCACCGGCGAAGTGACGCAAAGCACGCTTGATGGCTATGCCGAATGGGTTTTGATCTCGCCGCGCCCGCCCTTGCCTTCCGACACATTGCTTGCAGCCTTTGATGCGGCGCAGATACCCTCTTCGCCCTACGCCTATGCACGCGATGTCACCGGCGAAACCGTCGTTGACTTGATCGAGGCCGACCCGATGGCCGGACGCGATCCCGCACCAGTCCTTCCGGATCGGGATTGGGTTCAGCTACAGAACATCTGCGGCGGCTAGCGATAATCGGCCAAAGGCAATCACGACGCTATCGCGTCTCCCAGATCGGCGTCTTTTGCTGCTTGCGCGGCGTTGGCCCGTCATAGAGACGCTCTGGCGCGGCGACGGGCATCAGGACGCGGGGGACCGTCTGGCTCCACACCCGATCACTCTGCACATCGCCATGCGCGGTGCCTCGTCCCCGGTTCGGGTTCAGACGGTTGTCGTTCCAAGCTGATTTGTAACCCGGTGGCACCGCCGCGTAGGTGCCGGAATTGGTCGGTTTCAGCGTGGTGATCCCGCGCTGTGGGTTCAATCTGTCATCGTCCCACACCCGTCGATATCCGTACGGCACAACGACATCGCGGGCCTGCTGCCGATCTTCGTAGACATGGAATGGCACAACACGCGTGTTTTGTGGCAGCGTCGCGACCACGTCACTGTCAGCCAGCACGGGCACAGCAGTGCCGCTCAGCCCGACGCCCATGATCAAGGCTTTCAGAATGCAATGCGCGTTCATGTGTTCCCTCAGGATATTGATGGCGAAACTGTGCCGCAGAACGGTGGTCGAGTCAAAGCACGCTCACTTTGTGCCGAACATCCGGTCGCCTGCATCGCCCAGCCCCGGCACGATGTACCCTTGGCTGTTCAGCTTTCGGTCAATCGACGCCGTGACAATCGGAACATCCGGATGCGCCTCTTGCATCCTTGCGATCCCCTCGGGGGCAGCCAAAAGGCACAGAAAGCGGATATTGGTCGCGCCACCCTTCTTCAGCAGATCCACCGCTGCCGCCGATGAATTGCCCGTGGCCAGCATCGGATCAACCGCGATCACCAACCGGTCCTCTAGCCCGTCAGGCACCTTGAAGTAGTACTGCACCGGTTGCAGGGTTTCCTCGTCCCGATACAGCCCGACAAAGCCGACACGGGCCAGCGGGATCAGCTCCAGCACACCATCAAGCATCCCGTTCCCGGCCCGCAGGATCGATACCAGCGCCAGTTTCTTGCCAGCCAAGGTCGGCGCGTCCATTTCTTCCAGCGGCGTTTCGATGGATTTGCGGGTCATCGGCATTTCGCGGGTGACCTCGTAAGCCAGAAGCTGGGTGATCTCCCGCAAAAGCTGGCGGAACACAGCCGTGGGCGTGTCCTTTTCCCGCATCAGGCTCAGCTTGTGCTGCACCAGTGGGTGATCAACGACGGTAACGGCTTCTGACATGCGACTCTCCCGGCAATTCCGCGACAACTTGTGGGCCAGCGCCGCTGTCTCTGCAACCCATGTGCCGACCTGCGACGTCAGAAAAAGCTCATTCCCGGCCCCTGTGGCGGTACGCCGAGGTGATCCGCAACACTCGCGGCAACGTCGACAAAGCCCACATGCCCCAATGACCACGCGCCGCGCCCACTGACCAGAACCGGCACCCGTTCGCGCGTATGATCGGTGCCAGTCCAACTGGGATCATTGCCGTGATCCGCGGTCAGAATCATCACATCATCAGGACGCAACCGGGGTAATATGCGGCCCAATTCAGCATCAAACCACTCAAGCGCGGCGGCATAGCCCGAGATGTCACGGCGATGGCCAAAGCGGCTGTCGAATTCAACAAAATTGGCAAAGGTCAGGCTGCCATCTTCGGCATCCTCCACGAGGTCTGACAGATGGCCCATCAATTCGGAATCATCGCCTTTGCGCAGATCATCAATTCCCTGCATCGAAAAGATATCACCGATCTTGCCCACCGCATAAACCCGCTGTCCCGCATCCTGCACCCAATTGGTCAGAACTGGTGCAGGTGGAGAGATGGCAAAATCCTTACGGTTGGACGTGCGAATGAACCCGGTGTCCGCCCGCCCGGTGAACGGGCGCGCGATCACCCGGCCAACCTTCATCGCATGAAGCCTTGGCGCGATCTCGGCACAAAGCGTCAGCAAGCGGTCCAATCCAAAATGTTCTTCGTGGGCGGCGATTTGAAACACCGAATCCGCCGACGTGTAACAAATTGGCCAACCCGTCCGCAGATGCTCGGCCCCCAGTTCAGCGATGATGCGGGTGCCCGAGGCGTGACAGTTGCCAAGGATGCCATCGGTCCCTGCCGCCTGTGCCGCCATACGGACAAGGCTGTCGGGAAAGGCCGGCGTACTGTCGGGGAAATAGTGCCAGTCCCAAGGCACAGGGACCCCGGCCAGTTCCCAGTGACCCGATGGTGTATCCTTGCCCCGAGACACTTCGGTCGCAGCGCCCCAGGCACCCGTGGGAGCCATCCCCAAACCAGGTGCAGAAGCGCCAGAGGCCAGCCGCACGGCGGCACTCAGACCGAGTTGGTCAAGGTGCGGCACCTTCAATGCGCCGCTGCGCCCGCGCTCGGCCCGTCCGGCCATGCAGGCCTGCGCGATGTGCGCCACGGTGTTGGCCCCGGTATCCGGCACGGTACCGTTGTAATAGCGTCCGGCATCCGGCGCACCGCCGATACCGACCGAGTCCATGACCACAAGGAATGCGCGCGCCATCAGCCAACCCTTTCATGGATCAGGTCCGGCACGACGCCCGGAGCATCCCCGATCGTGAGTGCAGCGCGGACCGCCGCCTCGGCTCGCCGCGCCGCATCCTCGCGCCCGGCATGTATCACCGCCAGCGGCTGCCCCAGACCGACCTCATCGCCCAGCCGCACAAGGCCTGACAGACCCACAGCGGGGTCGATCAGATCGCCTTCCACCTGCCGCCCACCGCCCAGCGCAACCACCGCCAGTCCGAGCGCTTCGCCGTTAATTGCGGTGACATGGCCCGCCTCGCGTGCCGCGACTTCGCGGATCACGTTGGGTTCTGGCAGGAACCGCGCCCAGTCCTCGACAAAGGACAGCGGCCCGCCCTGCGCCGCGATCATCTTGCCAAACCGCTCTGCAGCACGTCCGTCACGAATGGCGGCGACCACCCGGTCGGCCCCGTCCTGCACATCGTCAACCAAACCTGCATCCGCCAGCACCACGCCGCCCAGCGCAGCGGTCAGTTGCACCAGCGGCCCTTCGGACTGCCCCGTCAAGACCAGCATGATTTCGGCCACTTCCAGCGCGTTGCCCAGCGCAGGCGCCAGCGGCTGATTCATGTCGCTGATCACCGCACTCGTCTTGCATCCGGCAGCATTGGCCGCCCCCACCAGCGCCTCGGCGAGGGCGCGGGCCTCGTCCTGCGTTTTCATGAAGGCGCCGCTGCCGACCTTGACATCAAGCACCAACGCATCAGGGCTTGCCGCCAGTTTCTTTGACAGGATCGAGGCCGTGATCAGATCAAGGCTTTCGACCGTCGCAGTCACATCACGGATGGCGTAGAGCCGTTTGTCTGCCGGTGCGATTTGTGCCGTAGCGCCAACAATGGCGCAGCCTGTCTTTGTGACGATCTCGGTCAGCCTGCTCTGTGACACGGCGGTGGTCACACCCGGAATGGCTTCTAACTTGTCCAGCGTCCCACCCGTATGGCCCAGCCCCCGCCCCGAAATCATCGGAACACAGGCGCCGCAAGCAGCCAGCGCAGGCGTCAGAAGCAACGATACGCAATCCCCGACGCCGCCGGTTGAGTGTTTGTCGATCACGGGTCCATCGAGGTCCCATGTCAGCACCTCGCCGCTGTCGCGCATCGCCAATGTCAGCGCGCCGCGCCCGGCCGCGCCGAGATCGCCCATGCAGACCGCCATGGCAAAGGCCCCGGCCTGCGCATCGCTGACCGTCCCATCGGCAAGTCCCTGCGCAAACCATCGCAGTTCCAGCTCATCCGGCACCTGATGGCGACGCAGTTTGGCAATGATGGTACGGGCGTCCATGCCCTAGCCGCCCGCCATGTGTTCGGCATTGAACGCGCCGGGGAGCAATTCGGAAAGCGTCATTACAAGTTCGGCCCCATCGGTGGTGCCCATGGTTACCGGCACCGCGCCGCCGCCAAACTCCGCCAGTTTCTGACGACACCCGCCACATGGAGTGACGGGCGTCGGGCTGTCAGCGATCACATAGATCTCGACCAGTTCGGAGTCACCGGCAGCGACCATCGCGGCAATCGCCCCGGCCTCGGCACAGGTGCCTTCGGGATAAGCGACGTTTTCCACATTACAGCCAGCATAGACTGCCCCCGATGCAACGCGCAGGGCCGCTCCCACCTTAAAGCCGGAGTAAGGAGCATGCGCGTTCTCGCGCACCTTTGTTGCCGCGTCTTTCAGGCTCATTCGGTATCCAGTTCTGTCTTGAACGCGCCAGGCAAGGCAACCTCGAGCAATTCCACATCGTCGCTGGGATCAGCCAGCCGCGTCTTCATACCGGGCGGGATGACAAAGGCATCCCCTGCCGTCAGATCATACGCATCACGCCCCTCGCCCTGCAAGGTTACGCTCCCCTCCATCACGAATGCGAACAGAATATCGGTGTCATGACGCGCCCAGACCGGGTCGCCCTGCCCGCGCCGGACCACCTGCACGCCAGCGACGTTGCCGGTATTGGCGGCGATTGTGGTGTCTCGGCAGACATAGCCCGGCAACCGGCACGGGACCCATTCGGCACCCTTGGCCTGATTGTAGACGAACCGCTGCCCTTGCCATTCACGCTCCGGGCGCAGATGCGCAGTCGGCAAGGTCATGTCATGGTCGATCTCGGTCACATGCTCTGCAGGCACCCCGATCTCGATCACCTCAACATGATCACTGGCCTCAAGCACGCGATGCCGGATTTCAGGCGGCTGGATAAAACAATCCCCGGCCGTCAGACGCATCGGCGGTCCCTGATCCTCGTAGACCACATCAACCCAGCCACGATAGCAAAAGATCAACTGAAAACCGACCTTGTGGAAATGCACCATGTCAGGCACCGGCCCACCATCGGGGATACGGATATGGCTGGCAATGATCGACCCGCCAAGCCGGTCGGGGATCAGATCGCGATACTGCATCCCTGCGCGCCCGATTATCCACGGAGCCTGATCGGCCAGACGCCGCACCACAAATGAATGCAGCGTTGCAGGCAGGACGACGGGTGGATTGCGCTCTGCAATCTCGATGCGTGTTCCGTTGGGTGCGGTCAGTTCGCGTGCGCCATTGGCGAACCCGTCAGGATCATCAGTCAGAATGCGAAGTGTCCCCGGCGGCTCGGTCGCTCCGTTCTCGATCCGCAACCGCAGCCCGTATCCAGAGAACACCGCCACCTGCGGATCGTCAGCCGGATAGATCATATCGAGCCTCATCCCCAACGTTTTTGTATAAAAAGGCAGGTCATCGCGCAGTTCGGACGTCGGCAAACGTATCTCGGCTATGGTGTCGGACATGGGACCTCTTGTCAGATGTTCCAAAAATTGTGGCGGGGGTCAGGAGATTCTGCAAGCACAGCAAGGAAGGCCCCGTCTGCGATTTTCTCGGTTGCCCCGGCGTCACTGGTTCGTTTAGTGCTGAACTATATTCTGGAGGAACCCCGGCCATGTCCGAAAACCAAACCCTGCGCCAGGCGGCATTGTTCTATCACGAGCACCCAAAGCCCGGAAAACTGGAAATCCGGGCCACCAAGCCGATGGCAAACGGACGCGATCTGTCGCGCGCCTATTCCCCCGGCGTCGCCGAAGCCTGCCTTGAGATCAAGAAAGACCCGGCAAACGCTGCACGCTATACCACCAAGGCCAATCTGGTCGGCGTCGTTTCCAACGGCACTGCGGTTCTGGGGCTGGGCAACATCGGCGCGCAGGCCAGCAAACCGGTGATGGAAGGCAAGGCCGTCCTCTTCAAGAAATTCGCCAATATCGACTGTTTCGATATCGAGGTGGATGAATCCGACCCAGAAAAGCTGGCGGACATCGTCTGCTCGCTGGCGCCCACCTTTGGGGCGATCAACCTTGAGGACATCAAGGCGCCGGATTGTTTCATCGTCGAAAAGATTTGTCGCGAGCGGATGAGCATCCCGGTGTTTCATGACGATCAGCATGGCACCGCGATCGTCGTAGGTGCCGCGGCCAAGAACGCGGTTCATATCGCCAAGAAGCCCTTTGCAGACATCCGGGTCGTCAGCACCGGCGGCGGTGCAGCGGGGATCGCCTGCCTGAACATGCTCGTCAAAATGGGCGTCAAGCGCGAGAACATCTGGCTGTGCGACATACACGGGCTGGTCTACGAAGGCCGTGCCGAGGACATGAACCCTCAAAAGGCAAGCTTTGCCCAGAACAGCGACAAACGGACGCTGGACGATGTCATCGACGGGGCCGATCTGTTTCTGGGGCTGAGCGGGCCAAATGTTCTGAAGCCCGAAATGGTGCAGAAGATGGCGGATCGACCGATCATCTTTGCGCTGGCGAATCCAGACCCTGAAATCATGCCCGACGCCGTGCGCGAGGTCGCACCGAACGCAATCATAGCCACCGGACGCAGCGACTTTCCAAATCAGGTCAACAACGTGCTGTGTTTCCCGTTTATCTTCCGGGGCGCGCTGGACGTCGGTGCAACCGAGATCAACGACTCCATGCAGCTGGCCTGTATCGACGGCATCGCCGAATTGGCGCGGGCCACCACCAGCGCTGAGGCCGCGGCAGCCTATAGCGGTGAGCAACTGACATTCGGGGCGGACTACCTGATCCCGAAACCATTTGACCCACGCCTTGTTGCCGTCGTTTCGGCCTCGGTTGCGCAGGCCGCGATGGATACCGGCGTGGCCGCGCGCCCGATTGAGGACATGGCCGCCTATCGCCAGCGTCTGAATCAAAGCGTGTTCAAATCCGCCCTGTTGATGCGCCCTGTGTTTCAGGCCGCCCGCGAAGCCAGCCGCCGTATCGTGCTGTGCGAAGGCGAAGACGAACGCGTGTTGCGTGCCGCACAGGCGATCCTGGAAGAGACCACAGAAACCCCTATCCTGATCGGTCGTCCCGAAGTGATGGAGCAACGGTGCGAGCGCTTTGGCCTGGAGATCCGACCCGAGCGTGATTTCCAACTGGTCAATCCCGAGAATGATCCGCGCTATTACGATTACTGGAACAGCTATCACACGCTGATGCAGCGCAAGGGTGTCACCCCCGACATCGCCAAGGCGATCATGCGCACCAATGCGACCGCCATCGGAGCGATCATGGTGCAGCGCGGCGAGACCGACAGCATGATCTGCGGCACGTTCGGCGAATACCGTTGGCACCTGAATTATGTGTCCCAGATTCTCGGCTCCAAACAGCTTTCGCCGCACGGGGCGCTGTCGATGATGATCCTCGAAGACGGGCCGCTGTTCATTGCCGATACTCATGTGCACCAATTGCCCGACGCTGCCGAACTCGCCGAAATCGCCATTGCGGCGGCGCGCCACGTTCGCCGCTTTGGCGTCGAACCCGAGATCGCGTTCTGCTCGCAGTCGCAATTCGGCAATCAAGCCGAAGGCTCGGGCAAACGGTTGCGGGATGCCATCGCTATCTTGGACAGCGAACCGCGTGATTTCACCTATGAAGGCGAAATGAACATCGACTCAGCACTTGATGCGGACCTGCGCGCGCGTATTTTCCCGAGCTCGCGCATGAAAACCAACGCAAATGTCCTGATCTTTGCCCATTCAGACGCGGCCAGCGGGGTGCGTAATATCCTCAAGATGAAGGCGGGCGGGCTCGAAGTGGGGCCAATCCTGATGGGCATGGGCAACAAGGCACATATTGTCACGCCCGCGATCACCGCGCGCGGACTGCTCAACATGGCGGCAGTCGCTGGCACACCGGTCGCACAATACGGATAGGTGCCATTGAAATGGCCGTGCCTTGCCGCCCCGGCGGTCGGGCACGGCACTACGGAAAAAGATGCATTTTTTGCATATCATTGTTTGCGGATTTGCAAATCCGCATTGATCAGCGGATATAGCCGCATAAATCAGGTTGGTTTGCAAAGTTTGCACGCAAGATCGACCGAAACTTGCAAATTTCTTGCGTCCTTCTGCCGCTGATACCGGTAACGACCTTGCCTGACGCAGCGTTACTCCACTACACAATCCGAAACGCAGGAGGAGGACATTCCATGAGTTATTCTGAGGTCTATTCTGGATGGAAAAATGACCCGGAGGGCTTCTGGATGGAAGCCGCCAAAGGCATCGACTGGGTCACCGCGCCAAGCAAGGCGCTGAATTACGAACGGGCGCCGATCTACACGTGGTTTGACGATGGAATGGTCAACACCTGTTACAATGCGGTGGACCGCCATGTCGAAGCTGGACGCGGGGCGCAAACGGCCGTCATCTATGACAGCCCGATCACCCAGACCAAGCACAAGATTTCTTATACCGAGTTGCGCAGCCGCGTGGCGTCGTTGGCCGGGGCCTTGCGGGCAAAAGGCGTGGAAAAAGGCGATCGCGTCATCATCTACATGCCGATGGTGCCCGAAGCGTTGGAAGCTATGCTCGCCTGTGCCCGCATCGGCGCGGTTCACTCCGTGGTGTTCGGCGGTTTCGCCGCCAACGAACTGGCTGTGCGCATCGACGATTGCAAACCCAAGGCGATCATCGCCGCGTCCTGCGGCATCGAGCCGGGGCGCGTGGTGCATTACAAACCCCTGCTCGACGGGGCCATTGATCTGGCGGATCACAAACCCGATTTCTGCGTTATCTTCCAGCGCGAACAAGAGGTTGCGCACTTGGAAGAAGGTCGCGATCACGATTGGCATGGATTCCAATATGGAGTCGAGCCTGCGGAATGCGTCCCGGTCGAGGGCAGCCATCCCGCATATATCCTCTACACCTCAGGCACGACCGGCGCCCCCAAAGGCGTGATCCGCGCCACAGGCGGGCATCTGGTCGCACTGAACTGGACAATGAAGAACATCTATAATGTGGAACCGGGAGACGTGTTCTGGGCCGCGTCGGATGTGGGCTGGGTCGTTGGTCACTCCTACATCTGTTATGCGCCGCTGATCCACGGCAACACCACCATCGTATTCGAAGGCAAACCGGTCGGGACCCCCGATGCAGGCACGTTCTGGCGGGTGATTGCCGAGCACCGGGTCAAATCCTTCTTTACCGCCCCCACCGCCATCCGCGCCGTCAAACGCGAGGACCCCAAAGGCGAGTTTGCCGCGCAATATGACATCTCTTGCCTCAAAGCGCTGTATCTCGCAGGCGAGCGCGCGGATCCGGATACCATCGAATGGGCGCAAAAGCTGTTGAACGTGCCGGTGATCGACCACTGGTGGCAGACCGAAACCGGTTTTGCCATTGCCGCCAACCCGCTGGGTGTAGAGCATCTGCCGGTCAAGATCGGCAGCCCTTCGGTGCCGATGCCGGGCTATGACGTGCAGATCCTCGATGAGGCCGGCCACCCGATGAAACCCGGTGAGTTGGGCGCCATCGCAGTCAAGCTGCCGCTGCCGCCGGGCACCCTGCCCAACCTGTGGAACGCCGAAGATCGATTTGTGAAATCCTACCTCACCACGTTCCCCGGCTTTTATGAAACCGGCGATGCGGGGATGATCGACGAAGACGGGTATCTTTACATCATGGCCCGCACCGACGACGTAATCAACGTCGCCGGGCATCGCCTGTCGACCGGCGCGATGGAGGAGGTTCTGGCCGCCCATCCCGAGGTTGCAGAATGCGCTGTGATCGGCGTGACAGACCAGCTCAAGGGTCAGATGCCAGTTGGCTTTCTTTGCCTGAAC
Source organism: Sedimentitalea sp. (assembly GCF_039973035.1). NCBI lineage: Bacteria > Pseudomonadati > Pseudomonadota > Alphaproteobacteria > Rhodobacterales > Paracoccaceae > Sedimentitalea > Sedimentitalea sp. The sequence continues at coordinate 14,634 of NZ_JBDWLR010000084.1, read as the reverse complement.
ACCGGCGTCAATCGCGAGCACAAGGAGATCGTTGGCGAAGTGGTCAAATTGGTCCGCGAAAAGATCGGCCCGGTCGCGGCCTTTAAACTTGCCGTTGTCGTCGACCGCCTGCCAAAAACCCGCTCGGGCAAGATCCTGCGTGGCACGATGGTCAGGATTGCCGACAGCGAAACCTACAAGATGCCTGCAACCATCGACGATCCTGCGATTCTGGACGAAATCGAGGAAGCGTTGCAAACCATAGGCTACGCCAAATAGGCACCTGTCCCACCCGGCTGGCTCGGGTGGGCACCCTATCCGCTGCTCTTGATCCCCGCGAGATATTCGTCGGAATAGTCCACCTCGATTTCGATCCAGATGGGCAGGTGGTCCGACATTTCATGGGTGGTCCAACCGGGATAGCTGCTCGGCCAGTTGGCATAGGGTTTGCCCGTATCCGGTTTACTGCGGATATCCATTGCGATCTGTTCATAGGCGGCCACGTCTTCGGGCCGGAACACGGTTCCGCGCCAGTCAAACTTGCCTTTGCGCAGCAGTCGGGTTTCGGTCCCCTCACCAGAAAATGCGATATGATCAAACAACTTGTCCCCGCCCAAGTTCGTCGCACCGAAATCAGGGACGAACATGCCGGCCTCCTTTAGCGCGGCCATTGTCTCGTCCTCGCTGCTTTCGATGTTCATGTCGCCCAACAGGACATAGACCTCGCCTTCCTTTTTCGCCCGCGCGGTCAGGGTCGAGGCCAGCGCCGAAATCTCGCGCGCCCGCAGCCCCAAATCGTCACCGAACCGGATATGCGCCGTACACAGCGTGAACCGGAACCAGCCCGCCTGAAATGAAGCAAAGAAAGGCGAGCGGGCGATCTGTTCTCCCTCAATCAATGCCTCGCGCGGCAGAACGATTTCACCGATCAGATTGCGAAACGTGACCTTGTTGCGGTTATAGAGAAACGCCATCCGTTCGTCATTGCCCGCATCCCCCGAGGTCACATCGGTGACAAAGTAATCCCAATTGTCGCCAAGCAGGACCATCAGCCGTTTCAGCGGCCCGAGATCGGGTTTGATTTCCTGTATTGCGCAGATGTCGAAATGGTCGATGATCTCGGCGATATAGTGATAGCTCTCGTCTAGCCGACTGCGTCCACCGTCAAAGGCGCGGATGTTCCATGACCCGATTACCAGCGAATCGGGGCGACGCAGATCGGTGATCTGAACCGCCATCGCCGCGCGCAACCGCAGCAATCCATCCGCAATCCAGCCGCGCTGGCCCGGTGCATTACTGCCGGGCGGATAGTCGTTAATGCCTTTGTAAAAGGCCATGATCTGGATCCTCCCGAGACTTCACAAGACCCAATTGGGTTGGCGCAAGCGAACACCCTTCCCCGTACTGGTGCAAGGGTCATGCAGTGGCCCGTTTTCAAATGGTGGCAAAACCTCAGCTGGCGGAAACGACCTTGCCCTGAATCTTGGCCGAAACCGGACCATTGCCCCATCGCCTTGCGATTTCAGTCGTTGCAGCCTCGGTCACCTTACGCAACATGTCCGGCCCGTGCGGTTCGATCTCGCCGCGCAAGGGCGTGCCTTGCACATAGGCAATCGCCGGGTGTGACGCTTTGTGCGCAGTGCTGGTTCCCGTGACGGTCTCGATATCGATCCGGGTGAACCCGGCCGTCGCAAGATCACGCCGCAACTGATCGGCATCGCCATGCCCATGCGGCGTGCGGGCCATAAAGCGTGGCGGTTTATCCGGCAAAAGCCGTGCGGCGACCTGCGTTACCACATCGGCAAATTCGTTGTCGACGATGTCATCCCAGACATTGAACACGAACCGCCCGCCCGGCCGCAGAACCCGTAACGCTTCGGCATAGGCGCGTGGTTTATCGGGAAAGAACATGACCCCGAACTGACAGAGGACCACGTCAAAGCTGTTATCCTCAAACGGCAGGTCCTGCGCATCGCCCTGGTGCCAGCTGAGCCGCGGATCATCCGGTTGCCGTGCCTGTGCACGGGCCAGCATCGGCGGATTGAGGTCACTCACTGAATACTGCGCATCTGCGGCCAGCAGCGGCGCAAGCGCCCGCGTCACCACTCCACTGCCCGCAGCGGTTTCCAAAACCGCCGTGCACGGGCCCGACACTACGCGACGGGCGAGATCGCTTGCGGCCGCCTCAAATATCAGCGGCACCAGATATTCGTCATAGATGTCAGGTATCGACCCGACAAAGGCCTTGTCGTTGTCGCTCATTTGATCCCTCCTGACAGAGATCATCCTACAGGATTTCGGCGCGCCTGTCGCCTCACCTGAATGATGTGCATTCGCCATTGCATTGATCGCCTCCATGCGTACCGTGTCGCCGAAAGGACACCACATGACAAAACCGCTCTGGCAGCTTGATGCCGTTGAAATTTCCGCTCGCACAAAATCCGCCGAATTGACCGCCGCCGAGGTGACTGCCGCCGCGATCACCCGCATGCACGATCAGAACCCGACGCTGAACGCCGTGGTCGAGGATCTGAGCGATGAGGCGATGGATCGCGCCCGCGCTCTGGACGCCGATCTGGCCAGCGGAAAGCCCACCGGGCCGCTGCACGGCGTCCCTGTCACGATCAAGGTGAACGTCGATCAGAAAGGGCACGCCACAACCAATGGCGTAACGGCATTTGCCAACGAGATTGCGCCTGACGATGCACCCGTTGTTGCCAACCTGCTGCGCGCCGGTGCGGTGGTGATCGGGCGCACCAACACGCCCGAATTCTCGTTTCGGGCAGATACAGACAACCCGTTGCATGGGCGCACGAACAACCCTTGGGGCGATCATGTTTCGCCCGGTGGTTCTTCGGGTGGCGCGGCGTCGGCAGTGATGGCCGGGATCGGCGCGCTTGGTCATGGCAACGACATCGGCGGTAGCCTGCGCTTTCCAGCGGCAGCCACTGGCGCAGTGACGGTGAAACCCGGTCTGGGTCGCGTCGCAGCCTGGAACCCCAGCCAGAAAAGTGAGCGTGGAATGCTCGCGCAATCGATGTCTGTGCAAGGGCTGATCGCCCGCTCGGCGGCAGACTTGCACCTTTCGATGCCAGCGGTGATCGCGCCAGATGCGCGCGATCCGTTCCATGTGCCCCTGCCCTGGCGCGGTGCACCACCCGACGCGCCTCTCCGCGTCGGGTTCACCAAGGAGACATATGCATTCGATCTGCATTCCGAAGTGTCAAAGGCACTGGACACCGCCCGCGACGCCTTGGCAGATGCGGGTCACGTGGTCGAAGAGATCACGCCGCCGGACATTCAGGAATCCGGTCTTGCCGGCTATCGCGCGCTTTTGGGAGAGGTGAAGGTATTGATGGGGCCGGACATCCGCGCCTATGGCTCCCCAACGATCCAGGCGATCTTTGACGAGTACTTTGAGCAGTTTCCGCCATATGAAGGCGAAGAGTTGCTGCGGATGATGGCACAGCGCAGCCACTATGCGCGGGAGTGGTCACTGCTTCTCGACCGCTATCCGCTGGTCATCACGCCGTTCCTGCCACAACCGTTCTTTGCACCTGATCGCGACACCGAAGGCGGCGATGGTGTGCAGGAGGTCTTGGGTTCGGCGCTTTGGTCCTATGCAATGAACTTTATGGGCTTGCCCGCCGGCAGCGTCCCGACCCGCCTTGCCGACCTGCCGCAGGGACCACAGCCGATCAATATCCAGATCGTCGGTCAGCGCTGGCGCGAAGACCTCGTTGTTGATGCCTGCGTCGCGATCGAAGAGCGCGTCGGTCGCATGTGCGATAAGTTATGGGCGCGGACAGAATAGTTCCGGATTGAGCGGGCACGCACATTTGCCCGCTCACCACTCCGTGCAGATATGCATATCAATCGTGAGGAAGTGACCAATTCTCATCAGGTCTCTGATCGGCTAAAGCGTCCCGAATTGCATCCGAACAGCAGACGGAACCCGCCATGACTACGCTCATTCTCGGTGCCAGTGGCGCCACAGGACAACTTCTTACAAGGCAATTGCTGCAACGGGGCCAAGACCTGAAGATCGTGGTTCGATCACTCGACGGTCTGCCCGAGGACATCCGAAACCATCAAAAGGTCTCGGCCATTCAGGCGAGCGTTCTCGACCTCAGCGATGCCGAGATGATTGATCTCGTTCGCGGCTGTCATGCGGTTGCCTCTTGTCTGGGGCATAATCTGACCTTCAGGGGCATGTTTGGAAAGCCCCGCAGGTTGGTTACGGATGCCACGCGCCGGATCTGTGATGCGATCCGATCAACTGAACGGGACACACCGGTCAAGTTTGTGCTTATGAACACGACCGGCAACAGCAACCGCGATTTGAACGAGCCGGTATCGATGGCTCAGAAGTGCGTTATCGGCCTGTTGCGTCTGTTGCTGCCGCCTCATGTCGACAATGAAAAAGCGGCCGATTATCTGCGCGGCGAGATTGGCCAAGGACATCAATTGATCGAATGGGCCGCCGTGCGGCCCGACAACTTGAGTGATGAAAACAAGGTCTCGACCTACGAAATCCATGCCTCTCCGCAGCGCAGCGCGATCTTTGATGCCGGGACAACCAGCCGCATCAATGTGGCGGACTTCATGGCCCGCCTCGTCAGCGACGACGAACTTTGGAAAAACTGGAATGGCCAGATGCCGGTCATCTACAACGCCACTCAACGTAAATAGAAACGCGCACCCGGTTTCAAAGAAATACGGGCGCAGAGTCTCCTCTGCGCCCGGGTCGTACTCAAAAAAACTCGTTAAAAGAACCACTCACTCATGCGGTACTCTTTACCAACACCACTCACTTACTCCGTACTCTTTGCCAACTTACTCGCTACAATAGATACACCTTGCCAGAAGCCGTCGTCGCTATCTGTGAGCATGATCACACAAGGTGAAAAAATGATGGAAAACTCGTGATTTTTTTTGCCGCAATTTGTCGACAAGAGGTTGAGGCGCCGGGACAACCCGGCAGCAGAATCACGTAAACTGTTCAGAAATAAGGCGTTCTTCCAATCCATGGCCCGGATCAAAGAGAATTCTATGTTCGATTGCGGGATCTGATTTTATTTCGACCCAATCGATATCCATGATCGAACTCGAATCCGCGTCTGCCATCACTGGTCGCTTGTCCGCCTCAAGCACGTCAAAGCGGACCTTGGCGGTCTTGGGTACCAAAGCTCCGCGCCAACGGCGGGGCCGGAAAGCCGCGATTGCAGTGAGCGCCAGCACATCCGAACCGATCGGCAAAATCGGGCCATGCGCGGAATAGTTATAGGCGGTGGACCCCGCCGGAGTCGCCAGCAGCGCACCGTCACATACCAACTCTGACAGCCGCACCCGACCATCGACCGTTATCTTGAGCCGCGCCGCCTGTGGGCCCGCGCGCAGCAGCGAGACTTCGTTGATCGCCAGCGCCTTGTGCTCTCGGCCGAACTGGTCCATCGCCTGCATCGACAGCGGATTGATCACTTCCTCTTCCGCGTCATGAAGCCGCTCCATGAGATCGGTTTCGCTGTATTCGTTCATGAGAAAGCCGATAGTGCCCCGGTTCATCCCGTAGACCGCTGCCGGTAGTCCCTGTGCTGTGTGAAGCGTGCGCAGCATGAACCCATCGCCGCCAAGTGCAACGATCACATCCGCCTCTTCGGGCTTGGCGTTGCCATACCGCCCGATCAGAACAGCGCGGGCGGTCTGTGCTACCGGGGCTCTGCTGGCCAGGAACGCGATTCGTAATGTCATGGCGTCAGGTTTCCGGTGTTGCGCATTCGGTTCCGAAACAACCACACCTTTCCCTGCATGACCAGCCTTGCTACTCTGAAGCCGCATTTCGCCGGTTTATCGTCTTTTACTCTCTGGCCGCTCGACATAGTTTCCCGTTGAAAATTGGCCTACACCATTCCCTGTCCAGATCGGAGCCCTCCATGACCGCGTCAAATCCTGATACCGGCTTTTTCACGACCCCCCTCGCCGACCGCGACCCCGAGATTTTCGGCGCCATCCAGAAAGAACTTGGCCGCCAGCGTGACGAGATCGAACTGATCGCGTCCGAAAACATCGTGAGCACCGCCGTCATGCAGGCCCAAGGCTCGGTGATGACCAACAAATATGCCGAAGGCTATCCCGGACGTCGCTATTATGGCGGCTGCCAATATGTCGACATCGCCGAGAACCTCGCGATCGAGCGCGCCTGCAAGCTGTTTGATTGCGGCTTTGCCAACGTGCAACCAAACTCCGGATCGCAGGCAAACCAGGGTGTGTTCACAGCGCTGTTGCAGCCGGGCGATACCATCTTGGGGATGAGCCTTGATGCCGGTGGTCACCTGACTCACGGCGCGCGCCCCAACCAGTCGGGCAAATGGTTCAACGCGGTGCAATATGGTGTGCGCAAACAGGACAACCTGCTTGATTATGATCAGGTGCAGGAACTGGCGACCGAGCACAAGCCCAAGCTGATCATCGCCGGTGGCTCTGCCATCCCGCGCCAGATCGACTTTGCCAAGATGCGCGAAATTGCCGACAGTGTCGGTGCTTGGTTGCACGTGGACATGGCGCATTTCGCCGGTCTGGTTGCCGCAGGGGAACATCCATCGCCCTTCCCGCACGCCCATGTGGCCACCACCACCACCCACAAGACCCTGCGCGGTCCGCGTGGCGGGATGATCCTGACCAACGACGAGGCGCTTGCCAAGAAATTCAACTCGGCAATCTTTCCCGGCATTCAAGGTGGCCCGCTGATGCATGTGATCGCGGGCAAGGCCGTCGCCTTTGGCGAGGCGCTTCAGCCCGGCTTCAAGGATTATATCAAACAGGTCGTCACCAACGCACAGGCGCTGTCGGATCAGCTGATCAAAGGCGGTCTTGATACCGTGACCCACGGCACTGACACCCATGTGGTGCTGGTCGATCTGCGCCCCAAAGGGGTCAAGGGCAACGCAACGGAAAACGCTCTGGGTCGCGCCCATATCACTTGTAACAAGAACGGCGTACCGTTTGACCCTGAAAAGCCGACCGTAACGTCCGGCATCAGGCTTGGCAGCCCGGCAGGCACCACGCGTGGCTTTGGCGAGGCGGAATTCCGTCAAATCGCCGACTGGATCATCGAAGTGGTTGATGGATTGGCCGCCAATGGTGAAGACAACAATGCCGCGGTCGAAGATAAGGTCCGCGCCGAAGTCGCCGCCCTCTGCGCCCGCTTCCCAATCTATCCCGATCTCTGAGGTCAGTACCCGTTGAACGGTTCAACATGACATTTGCGGGGCGGCGTCAATTCTGACGCCGCCCCGCGCCGCTTGGGCAGCCCCTTTCAGGCTGGGCGATTAGAATGGCCCCTACTTTGCTCTGAATCGGGGAGTTTTCGATTGCCACGGCCTGGCATTCGCTGCAGCCCACCGCATTTGCTGCCTAAAAAGACATTCGGCCGACTAAAAACGAGCCAACTCTCCTTTTGCGTGAGAAACATGTCGCCAATATGTACGATTTTGCTAATCTGGGGTCTGCAGACGTTAGATTTTGCGAGAATTTTACATTTATGGGGGTTGCCGTGGACATCTTGAACTGGATTTTCAATCTCATCAATGACCTGACTTGGGGGTGGGCGCTCGTACCCATTCTTGTGATTTTCGGCGTGTTCTTTACGGCAGCCAGTCACTTTGTGCAGCTTCGCTTTTTCAAGCGCATGTTCTCGGTTCTCAAGAGCGACGACACGGCAGACCCCAACAAGATTAGCGCCCGCGAAGCACTATTCGTCTCCGTCGGCGGGCGTGTGGGCGGTGGCAACATCGCCGGTGTCGCCGTGGCAATCACCATCGGTGGACCCGGCGCGGTGTTCTGGATGTGGATGATTGCACTTGTGGGAATGTGTACCGCCCTGATCGAAGCGACGCTCGCCCAGCTTTACAAACGCACCACGCCAGAGGGCGACTATCGCGGCGGGCCTGCGATGACCATTATCTATGGGCTCGGCACGAACTATCGCTGGCTGGCGCTGATTTATGCGGTCTGCCTGATCTTTTCCTTCTCGATCGGCTTTAACGCCTTTCAAGGCAATACCGTTGCCGGCGCAGCGCTCGACAGCATGGAGATTCCCCGCGTCTATACCGGCGCGCTGCTCTCGATCGTCACCGGCTTTATCATATTCGGCGGCATCCACCGTATCGCCAAGGCGGCAGATGTCATCATTCCGATCATGGCGCTTGGCTATCTTGCAATGGCGCTGATCATCATCGTGTTGAACATCGCCAGCGTGCCGGGGGTCATCGTGGACATTGTTGCCAACGCCCTTGGCTTTCGCGAAGCGGTCGCCGGCGGTATGGGCGCAGCCATCGCACAGGGCCTGCGTCGGGGATTGTTTTCGAACGAGGCCGGGTTGGGGTCCGCACCGAACGTGGCTGCGACGGCCTATGTGAAACACCCGGTGAGCCAGGGCATCACCCAATCGCTGTCGGTCTTTATCGACACGATTATCATCTGTTCCTGCACAGCCTTCGTCATCTTGCTGTCTGACGTCTATCAACCCGGCGCAGAAGGCATCGACGGCGTAGCACTGACCCAGCAATCGATGGTCAGCGCATTGGGCGAATGGTCGCAATATTTTCTGACCCTTGCGATCCTGCTCTTTGCTTTCTCGTCGATCATGTACAACTACTATCTCGGTGAAAACGCGCTGTCCTTTATGACCGACAATCCCTCTGCGATTCTGGTTTTGCGCGTCGCGATCATCGGCATCGTCTTTCTCGGTGCGGTAGCACCCGGTGCAATGACGGTGTTCTCCTTCTCCGATCCGATGATGGGCATTCTTGCGGTCGTGAACCTGCTCGCGCTGATGATGCTGTTTCCGGTTGCCATGAGGATGATCCAGGATTTCCGCACGCAACTTGCGCAGGGCATCGACAAACCGGTATTTGATCCCGCGAAGTTTTCGGATCTCGATACCGACCCGACCGCCTGGCCGGATGCGCCGCAGGCCAAAGTAGATGCGGCGGCAGCGGGGTCCGTGCCTGCCAAAGGCTGACCACCGCGCCGCACAATAGCGAACGGTAGGAGCCTCCCGGCTCCTACCCTACTCTGATTGATATCGTGGTCTTAAAGAAACCCGCGCCAGTTCAGCACGACGAGCACAAGCACGCTGAGCGCAATCAGGCCAAAAGCGAGGCTGCCTGCGAGGCTCAGCCACCAGCCCTTGCGCCGATCCGCCAGATCGATCCCATCAAGATAGGCGCGCACCTCGCTGTTCGCTGCAATCAGCGCTGACGCATCAACCGTCCGGGCCAACTTGGGATGTGCAAGAAACGGCTCGGCCTTTTGCAGCACTTCATAGCTTTTGAACACCCGACGCGGCAACAACCGCTTCGCGGGGGTGCGCGCAGCCTGCAAGGTGCGCGCACGGATACCCAGCTTCTCACGCATTGCTGCCAGCACTGCGGTCGTAGTGGCCTCAAAATCCTGCGGCTCGGTCATGCTGTCTCCTGTCATGCGGCCCGATGGCCCTGCCTTACCGTCCCGATGCGTCCGCATCAACAGGTCTGGCCCTGCCTCGCAACTGCCGCTATCACAAATCCATGTTGAATATGATTATCCATGGCACCCCGACCGATCTGCCCCCTCTCCTGATTGCGCATGGGCTCTATGGCTCTGCCCGCAACTGGAGCGTCATCGCCAAACGCATTTCTGACACCCGGCAAGTCGTCGCTGTTGATATGCGCAATCACGGCGACAGCCCATGGTCGGACAGCCACAGCTATCCGGACATGGCGGATGATCTGGCCGAAGTGGTTACGCATATTGGCGGCGTTGCCGATGTGGTCGGACATTCCATGGGCGGCAAGGCTTCGATGATGCTGGCGCTTCGCCACCCCGATGCCGTGCGTCGCCTCGTGGTCGCTGACATCGCGCCCGTCAACTATACCCACTCGCAGATATCGTTTATCGAAGCCATGCGTGGCGTTGATCTCTCAACCGTCACCCGCCGTTCAGAAGCAGAAGCCCAACTTGCCGATCTCGGCGTGGAGCGGGCCCTTCAGAGCTTTTTCACGCAATCTTTGGATGTGACCCAAAAATGCTGGAAACTGAATCTCGACACGCTGGCCGCTGAAATGCCAAACATCATGGCCTTCCCGGAAACTGACAGGCACTGGGATGGTCCCGTGCTGTTCCTCTCAGGAGGCGCATCCGACTATGTTCAGCACGAACATCGCGGCGCAATCCGCGCCCTGTTCCCACATGCCCGGTTTGCCAAGCTCCCCGGTGCGGGCCATTGGCTCCACGCCGAAAAACCGCGCGAATTCGAAGCGTCCCTGCGCGCCTTTCTGGTCGCCTGACCACTTCAGGTCGCTGGCTCGATTGACCTTGTCGCATCGGTCGGCAGGAGATCCGTTACAGTGAACTTCGCCGTCGTCGTGCCAGATCTGAGTGTGGCGCTTCGACTATAGGCCGATACCTTACCCATCGCCCAATGCGTCGAAATTTACGATTAAGCTGCCCTACGCTGGCTTAGATCAGAATGCTCTAGGCCTGCTTACGTGTTCTGGTTGACGGCTCTGCCCCATAGAGTTTGTGCGCCACGAGATAGGCTGCTGGCACCGCCAGAACAGCGCCACTCGCCGCCGCAACAAGAATCGGCATAAGCGTTCCATACCCGGTTACCAGAATCACTATCACCGCGATTCCGGCAAAGCTGGTCGAAATCAATGAATAGAGAATCATCGCGAGACGGATCATCAAATGCTCCTGTTAACATTCAGCCACAAAAGTAGGCTTAGAGCTTATTGTCGGCGTTGGCCTTGATTGGGATCAACCCGACGGTGCCAAATCCTCAACAGAAACCCAGCCAGTGGATACATAAAAATATATGTATTTCAAATTCATAGACTACGTTTCTGCTCGAAATCTGGTGCGTTTCATCGGCCCGAGATGGCTTCGCCCCTCCAGCTTTTGCACTCTAAGAGCCGCAAACCACTCGCCTAGATTGAAGGCATTTCGCGAACACACGGCAAGATCGCGCCGATTTATGGACCACCGACCAAAGGCGCATTAGCTATTTGTTAATCTTTTTGCCAATATATTTGTTAACTAATATTCAACCCGCCGGAGATTCTGCAGCTGATGCTGGCCCACCTCGTCCTTTCCGTAGCCTTCGGGCTGATCACCGCCTTAGTCGCGGCGATAATGGGGTCTGGGTTCGGAACAGTCTTCTTGTGGTATCTGGGCGGTTGTTGGGGCGGCTTCCTCTTTAGTATCGCATTGCAGTTAATTCTTCGCTCGGCGTTGCCATCCTCCGCCTCCCCCAACGTGCGACGCGCCGCATCCTGATCCCCAGTCCAATGTGATGGCCCTGAAATTGGGTCTTGTACCATCTTTGGAAAGCTGGCTTATACGCTCGCAGAACTGATCGGAGATTGCCATGATACGGCCTGTTATCCTCTGCCTCGCCCTGCTGACCCTGACTGCCTGTGAAACCGCCAAAGGTGCCGGGCGTGACATTCAGAAAGCGGGTGGCGCGATCTCCAATACCGCGAGCGATGTTCAAGAAGCGCTCTAGCATCAGGCGGCAATTGGTCGAGCGCACGCAGCGCTAGCTTCAAGATTACATCTTTTGACAAACCGGACCGGGATCAAGAACCGCTGCCTTTGATCGGTTCGGAAATTGCCTGTGGCCGGTAAAATCCGCGTCTCGCGGTAGCTTTCTTGGCGTTGAACCCCGCAGCTAGCCCAATTCTGCAGCCGGCCTCACCTGCTGCAAGCATGGCCACCACGGATACGCGGTAGCGCTTGCACAGGGTTTCACGGATTGGCCGAAACGCGGAAAAATCTGGCAGGCTTACCGCTATGCACACAACCAGCACCGACTATATTGGCGTCATTGCAAAGCCGACACACTCACTCACGGACGCGACGGACAGCGCAACGGTCGCACAGAACGATCACGCGCTGTCCGGAGCACTCTTCAGTTTTCGGTCACTGAATAGGCTCTAAGGCTGTCGACCTCACACCACCAAAAAGACATGTCCATCCGCCGTTGGTCGATCCAACCGTTTTCGTCCATGCGCCCTGAAAATGGCCCGCTTAGCTGTCCATCTTCAACGCAGAGATAAACGCCTCTTGCGGGATATCCACTTTCCCGAACTGGCGCATCTTTTTCTTACCCTTCTTCTGCTTCTCCAGCAGTTTCTTCTTTCGGGTCGCGTCACCGCCATAGCATTTGGCGGTCACATCCTTGCGCAGAGCCGACAGCGTTTCGCGGGCGATCACCTTGCCGCCGATGGCCGCCTGAATCGGGATCTTGAACATGTGACGCGGGATCAAATCCTTGAGCTTTTCACACATCGCCCGCCCGCGCATCTCCGCACGGTCGCGGTGCACCATCATCGACAATGCATCGACAGGCTCGTCATTCACCAGCACCGACATCTTGACCAGATTGTCCTCGCGGTACTCTGTCATCTGATAGTCAAAGCTCGCATAACCCTTGGTCACCGATTTCAGCCGGTCATAGAAATCGAACACAACCTCGTTCAACGGCAGGTCATAGACCACCATGGCGCGGCTGCCGGCATAGGTCAGGTCCATCTGGATCCCGCGCCGGTCTTGGCACAGCTTCAGCACATCGCCGAGATATTCGTCAGGCACGAGGATCGTCGCCTTGATCCGGGGTTCCTCGATGTGATCGACCACCGACAGGTCGGGCATGTCCGCAGGGTTGTGCAGCTCCTCCATCGAGCCGTCTTTCATGTATATATGATAGACCACCGACGGCGCCGTGGTGATCAGCTCGATATCATATTCGCGTTCGATCCGGTCGCGTACGACTTCGAGGTGCAGCAGCCCTAGGAAGCCGCAACGAAACCCAAAGCCCAACGCGGCAGAGGTCTCCATCTCATAGGAAAACGACGCGTCGTTCAGCGCCAGTTTTTCGATGGCGTCGCGCAGGTCCTCAAACTCGGCGGAATCCACCGGGAACAGGCCGCAGAACACCACCGGCACCGAGGGTTTGAACCCCGGCAGCGGCGTTTCACAGCCTCTCTTTTCATGGGTGATCGTGTCGCCCACACGAGTGTCGCGCACCTGCTTGATCGAGGCGGTCAGAAATCCGATTTCGCCGGGGCCAAGCTCGTCCACCACCTGCATCTGTGGGCGGAACACGCCGATACGATCCACCAGATGGGTTGATCCCGACTGGATCATCCGCACCCGGTCGCCTTTTTTCAAGACACCATCCATGATCCGCACCAGAACGATCACGCCGAGGTAACTGTCATACCAGCTGTCGACCAGCATCGCCTTGAGCGGCGCATCGCGGTCGCCCTTGGGCGCGGGCAAATGCTGGACAATCGCTTCCAATGTCTCGCGGATGCCGACGCCGGTCTTGGCGCTGACCCGGATCGCGCCCGAGGCATCAATCCCGATCACATCCTCGATTTGTTCGGCCACCCGGTCACATTCGGACGCGGGCAGGTCGATCTTGTTCAGAACCGGCACGATCTCGTGGTCGGCATCAATCGCCTGATAAACATTCGCCAGCGTCTGCGCCTCGACCCCCTGCGTGCTGTCCACGACCAGAAGCGACCCTTCGACCGCTCGCATGGACCGGGACACCTCATAGGCAAAGTCCACGTGGCCCGGCGTGTCGATCAGGTTCAACACATAGGTCTCGCCGTTGTCCGCGACATAATCGATGCGCACGGTGTTGGCCTTGATGGTAATGCCCCGCTCGCGCTCGATATCCATCGCGTCAAGCAACTGCTCCTTCATGTCCCGGTCCTGAACGGTGCCGGTTTCCTGAATCAGCCTGTCGGCCAGCGTGGATTTCCCATGGTCGATATGCGCGACGATCGAGAAATTGCGGATATGTGCGAGGTCAGTCATGATGCAGGATATGATTTGGTTTTGCGGGGCGGTCAAGCGGGCATGGGCAAGGTAGAGATTACAGATCAGGAAAGCGCGAAGGCGTGGTTGGAGGATCAAACGCATCAGACCCAGATCTGGTTTGCGTCGCGCTGTGCGCTGCGGGCAGTTCCGGGGTTGCAGAAAGAACCGGATGAGACATTTGACCATCTTGCCTTTGCGAGTTTTCGAGCGCTGCTGATCTCAGGGGCTGCGGGCACCTGTCCAGCCCCTGAGATCAGTGCCTTTCAAGAGGCCGCCGACTCCGCCTTCTCCGCCGCCGCCACCGCCGACTCCGCCGCCACCGCCGCCGCCACCGCCGACTCCGCCGCCGCCGCCGCCGCCGCCACCGCCGCCGCCGCCGCCGCCTGCACCGCCGGCGCCAGCGCCGCCACAACTCCTCCAGGCGTGCTGCAGCAGAGATTGCTAGCCGCGCGGGGAGAGAGCATGCTCGCCGCGGGGGAACATAAACTCGCTGTCGAGTACTGGGCCAAGGCGATAATCGGTTGTGGCGACCTTATGGATGTTGGCGCTGTGACGTCCTCGTTGGTGAATCTCAGAGGGCGGGCGGCTTACTTGCGGGCGGCTTACTTGCAAGCCGGCCAGGAATGGCAATTTTCGGCGGCTCTTGCTCGATGCTTGTGTTTTTCGGGCGAAGAGGGAAAAGAGGACAAGTATGGTTCGATTTCGGAGGTTGATTTGGTGGAGGCTATCGACCAGCAGGTGGAGAAACTGGGTGGTGGTGCGCTTTTGACGACCGAGGTT
>NZ_JBDWLR010000083.1:0-39859 GCF_039973035.1 Sedimentitalea sp. | reverse complement strand
CGCCCGTCTCTTGGGTGTCGTCGTCGCCTGGCTATGAAGTTGGATCAGCATTGAGCGTTCTCCCGAATGTCACCCAAAACCGATCTTGCCATGAAAAGGGCAGATCGGCGAGGATCTATGTGATCATCCGGGATGGAACATCTAAAGACAATCTTGCAATTAAACACGCCGTCAGGACGGCCATCCCGATAATCATTCATTGTAATGCTCCAATAAAATCAAATAAATAGTTTAAATAATCGTGCGCTCTAAAAATGGCTGAGCACCTATTACCCTACACTATTTTCGAAGATTCGTCGAACGAGGCGTTGAATATTGCCCAAATCCGCCCAGCAACCATAGCGTGTCATGAGTCCTGCATGCTCAACGAACAGACAGATCAACGGCGTTGCACCTCGCCGATAATGGATTGTAAGAAGTCTACCCGCTGTGCACCGGGCTGTACTGGTCATCTCAATGCAAAGTAGGAAAAACCGGACTCCCCTTTGCGTGAACAGACGCTATCACGGCTTGCGAACACCGTTCAGAACTCGAGGTACGCAAATTTGGCTGGGTTGAAAAAGTTCACACGCCGCGCCGCATTGCTGGCAGGTGGCGCCGTGATCGGTGGGGCGGTGGTAAAGGCAATGTCGGTGTCAAAACCCGTTCTGGATGGAACACGGTTTATCAAGCCCAGTGGCGCCGCCGACACATTGAATGACGCCAGCGGGCTTAGCGAAACACCGATCTTTAAGCATATCGTTTTGCAAGATGATCCGGGCAAAAAGCTGATTGCAGACATCAGGGCAGAGTTGGCGGAGGCCCGATCAGCCGGTCGATGCGTGAATGTGGGTGCGGCGCGTCATTCGATGGGCGGACAAGCCATTCCGCGCGATGGTCACGCCATCACTTTGAATAACGGGCTCGTCGAGCCTGAAGTGGCAAATCGGATTATGCGTGTTCACGCCGGCGCGCGGTGGAGCGATGTTATCGCGGCGACCGATCCGATCGGCCTCGGCCCACGTGTCATGCAATCAAATAATGATTTCGGAATCGCAGCAACATTCTGTGTAAATGCTCACGGTTGGCCGGTAAAGGAAGGGCCGATGGGCAGTACCGTCCGGTCGTTCGATATGATCCTTCCCGATGGTGATCTGGTGACATGCTCGCGCAGCGAAAACGCCGACCTGTTTGGTATGACGATGGGCGGATATGGGCTGACCGGAATCATCACACAAATGGATGTCGAACTTGCGCAAAACCGGCGCCTTGAACCCACGTTCCTCGAAATGCCCGCCGAAGAATTCGGCACACGCTTTGTCGATGCTCTTGCAGACGGTGACGTGACCATGGCCTATGGCCGCCTGAATGTGGATCGGGCCGATTTCATATCTACCGCCTTGATGATCACCTACCGTCCCACTGCGGATCAAAGCGATCTAACCGCTGCCAGCGGGTCTGGAGCCACAGCCAAAATTGCGAGCCGCATCTACCGCGCTCAACTGGGAAATGAGCGGATAAAGCGCCTGCGCTGGTGGATCGAAGCGGACCTGGCCCCAACATTGGCCAGTGGGCCAGCGACGCGCAACACCCTGATCAATGAACCGGTAGTGACCTTGGATGACCGCGATCCAGATCGCACCGATATTCTTCACGAGTACTTTGTTTCCCCTGATCGTTTCGCCGATTTTCTTGCTCTGTGCCGCGCTGTAATCCCCGACTCGTATCAAGAATTTCTGAATGTAACCTTGCGGTTCGTCGATACGGACCCGGACAGCTGGCTTGCCTATGCATCCACACCGCGGATCGCAGCGGTGATGTCATTCAGTCAGGAAATGACCGCACGGGCCGAAGCCGATATGCAGCGGATGACCGAAGATCTCATTGATGGGCTCATTGCGATTGGTGGGACTTACTACTTGCCCTATCGCCCGCACGCACGCAAAGACCAACTGGCAACAGCTTACGGGCGCGCGTCAGAATTTTCGGCAGCCAAGCGGGTTCTGGACCCGAACCTGCTCTTGCGGAACAATCTTTGGGACAGCTATTTGGATACGCTATGACATTGATCCAGAAATTTGCCTTGACCTATTTTTTCGTTCTTTTAGGGGCGGCGTTGCTAAATTATGTGCCAGGAATAACGGATGCGGATGGCCGTGCATTCGGAATATTTGCGCTCGATATCTTTGATGACGCGCTGCATTTGGTTTCCGCAATTTGGGCCCTGTCTGCCGCACTTCTGGGCGCACGCGCGAGCAAGATATTTCTGGTGATTTTCGGGGCGCTCTACCTAGGCGATGGCGTGTTTGGCTGGTTCACGGGCTACGGTTATCTCGACTTCGGGATTTTCACCAACCCGTCAGAGGGGGTGTCATTTTCATTGTTCCGCTTGCTCGCCAACCTGCCGCATATCGCGCTTGGCGGCATTGCACTGATCGCAGGGATCAAACTTGGGCGCAATGTATGAAGACATTCTTCAAACGTGTGACGCTGTTGATCCTGACGCTGGTCGCCGCATTGATGTTGCCCGTTGGGTATATCCAGCTGGCTTGCCGACCAAGCGGGGAAACCGAAGACTACGTTGCGATCCTACCGTCTGAACATAAGCGTGCCGAAGGTCGGACTCTGCTCACCTACCCGGAATGGCACATCGTCCATGCCTATGATGACTACGCCCGTATTATCCGGGACGGTGATCCGCACGACTATCGTTACCTATCATCCATTGCCGGGTTCTGGACGTCCCTGTGCAGCCTTTCTAAGGCCTCTGGCCCTCATGGTGCTTTCCCGAGCGCATTAAAACAAACGATCTACACCATTGGCGTCAGCTTTACAGCTGAACTGTTGGCAAAGGCCGCATACGAAGAATCCCTTGGCCGCGTCGCGACATGGATACGCGGTGACGCACATGCGCCGCTTGATGATCTGTCCGCAGAACAGGCGACCAGCTACAGCCATTTCTTGAGGCAGACACCTTGGTATCGTTGGGATTTCACCGGCGATGCCGATGCCCTTTCTGACGCCGCGACCGATGCCTTTCGTGATCGCGAACGGCTTTTCGCATTGGGCTTGGAATACAAGGTGAAGGCCAGCTATGCCAACGTCATTGCCGCAGCCGTCGCCAACATGGAGCCCGACGCGTTGCGTCTCCGCATGATCGTCACTGGTCTGAACGCGGAAGACTTGGGCAGATACAGGGACGTTGAGGTTATCGCCCAACGCGACGAAGGAATCGAGATCGACACGCCACGGTATCGGGCGCTGACGGAGCTGTTGTTGGAAATGGCGCAAGCTGGCGGCAACTTTGTCGAGATCGCCGGGAATGACGACATCCTGTTCACCGCTGTCTCAGATCAACTTGATCTTGATGGGGCGCTCTACAGTCTTGCGCGGCAAGGGTATGGTGACACCCGGCATCTGGTTTTGCTGCCCGTGACAGATCTCGCAGAGACTTTGCGTCAACTCACGGGGCAAAACCTGGCTCTGGAACATATCCATGACTATTAGAACCTGGATCCTGTCCTTTGCGATCGTTCTGACCGGCTGGGTCGGACTACAGTTGCTTGTCATGCGCTTTACCGATGTGGCGCCCGGCGCCGTTGTTCTCTTTCCGGCAGAGAATTTCATCGCTCGCCTGCCCACAAATGTAGCGATCGTCGGCGGAGGTGCAAACTGGATCGCGCTCAGGTCTGACGGGCAGAATCTTGGCAAAGACCTGTATGCGGCTGGCGCATGGGTTGTCCTCCCCGCCGGGCTCCCCGGTTGCCTGCCACTGTCCTAGATTGGCAGGCGCCGAGAAAGCGAGCGATCCGACCTACCAGATGGCGGGAAAAAACATCTGTTGGATTTGGAAAGCTGGACGTAACGCTTGTTCAACCTGAACAAACGTCAACCTTGCCACCATCGGCATTTAGCGTCTGACCGGTGACAAAATTGTTGTTCGGAGTGATGAGGTACAACAATGAGCCCAAAAGGGCCGCCGGCGGCATGTCACGCTTGATAGCACGCGATGCAACGGTTGGGGCGCGGGCCATGACAAAGCCGGAGTTGCTGGCAATCCCTTCGTTTTCGGGCAAGCTCTGAGCCATGCCATCGGCATCGGTGATTGCCTTGCCTTTTGTAGTGTCCAGAACCTTGGCGCCTTCGTCGGCCATAGCCTGAGCCATCAATGCGCCGATACCCTGTCCCGCCCCGAAAATGACCGCGACCGTGCCTTTCAATCTGCCCATGCTGTTGTCTTCCCTCTAGATTTCCATTTCGAGAATTCTTGCGACTCGCCTCATGAGTTCACTTGCTTCGGCAGTGCGCCAGGCGCAGCAAAACGGCGACGCACCGTTTATGAGGTTCGCGGCTCTTAAAATACTCATTGGTCATCATTGCGGCAGAGATGTTTGAAGCTGAAAGCATGCCGATCCATCGCCACGCCGGGGGGGGGGCAGCCTGCACAATCGTTTCTATGGACCTTTGCGAAAGATGCGCGACACTGACAGCGGATTTTGCCTGAAGCCTGACCGTACGGCCGGTACCGGAGAGCACGACTTCGCCGCCAAACCAGTCCCCGGGCTGTGCCAGATGCGCCAACGCATGGATCTGGTTGCCGCGACCAAGAAGCAATTGCACCTGACCACTGATCAGCCCGATCAAACCAACTGCTGGCTCATCGGCGTCATAAGTCATCTGGCTGGGGTTAAACGACTGCACAACGTAACTGTCTAGGACGGTATCGCGATACTCTGGCGGCGCATGGCCGAGCCAACCTCTCCCAGCCAGAACCTTGAATTTCGACCCATTTTCTCGCCTTCCACCTCAAATCATCCAGCGGCAGACATTCTATGCCCAGCAACCGTGCTAGAAATGCCGCAACGTTTCGTAAACAGTGATTCGAGATGACCCTGATGTGAGAGAAAGGTACTGCATGTCCCACTTCAAACTTTACCATTTGATTGCTTGCGGTTGCCTCGCACTTGGGACGTCGGTTGCACAGGCGCAAACGCCGATGGATGGGTCCATCCTGCCCTTTCCGCCGGCGCCAATGGCGGGAAAGGCTGCGCAGCGCCTGCAGGATTCGACCATGCAATGGCCCGAGGCGCAGCGGCTCTTGCCAGTTAATGCGCCGAACATCCTGATCGTGTTGCTCGATGATGTCGGGTTCGGGGTTTCCGAGGTCTATGGCGGCGAGGTCGATACCCCTGCGCTCAAGGCACTGGCCGAAGAGGGCATTGAATACGCAACCTTTCACACCACATCAATCTGCTCGCCGACCCGCGCAGCACTGCTGACCGGGCGCAATCATACGCGGGTCAGCTCGGGCACCATTGCCGAGCGCGCGGTGGCTTTTGGCGGCTATACCGGCGTTATCCCGAAAGAGGCCGCAACGATCCCAGAGATACTCAAGAACTATGGCTATCACACAGCTGCCTTTGGCAAGTGGCACAATACACCTGCTGTGGAAACCACTTCGATCGGCCCCAAGGTGAACTGGCCCAACGCCTATGGGTTCGAATATTTCTACGGCTTCCTCGGCGGCGAAACCTCGCAATACGAGCCGCGATTGACCGAGAACTACGACCATGTCGAGCCGCCAGAGGACCCGAAGTATCACCCGACGGAGGATCTGGTGGACAAGGCACTGGACTGGCTTGATGACTATCGCGCCTTTGACCCGGACCAGCCGTTCTTCATGTATTGGGCACCGGGTGGCGTGCATGGTCCACAGCATGTCTTTCCGGAATGGGCCGCCAAGTATGATGGCAAGTTCGACGATGGTTGGGACGCCTATCGCGAGCGGACATTCCAGCGTCAGCTTGAAATGGGGGTGATCCCCGAAGGCACCGAACTGACCGAACGCGACGAGACGCTCGCCGCCTGGGACAGCATTCCAGAGAGTCAATTCGAATTTCAGACCCGTCTGATGGAACTCTTTGCCGGTTTTGTCGAGCATACCGATACCCAGGTCGGTCGGTTGTTGGATGGTATGGCGGATCGGGGTCTCCGCGAGAACACGTTGGTTTTCTATATCTTCGGCGACAACGGATCCTCTGCCGAAGGTCAGCAGGGCTCGATCAGCGAACTGCTGGCGCAGAACAACATCCCCAATACGGTCGAAGACCAGATGGCGGCGCTCGATCGGATTGGCGGCTTGGATGTACTGGGAAGTTCAAAGACCGACAACATGTATCACGCAGGCTGGGCCTGGGCAGGATCAACACCGTTCAAGGGGACCAAGCTGCTCGGAAGCTATTTCGGCGGTACGCGTAACCCGATGGTGGTGTCCTGGCCCGGACATATCCAACCGGATGATACGATGCGCGGTCAGTTTCACCATGTCATCGACATTGCCCCGACGATCTATGAGGTTTTGGATATCGACCTGCCAGAGGTCGTCAACGGCTATGACCAGATGCCATTGGACGGAACCAGTCTGGCTTACACCTTCGAGGATGCTGAGGCAGCAGGGCAGAAGGACGAACAGTTCTTTGACAACAATGGCAGCCGTGGTCTCTATCAGGACGGTTGGTTCGCTGGCACCTTTGGCCCGTTCACCCCATGGGACAGCGCCGGCTCGGCCGTCAGCATCGGCGATTGGGATTCTGCCAAAGACGTGTGGGAGCTCTACGATCTCACTAAGGACTTCAGCCAGGCCAATGACCTGGCGCAGGATAACCCTGACAAGTTGGCCGCGATGCAAGTCCGGTTTCTGGAAGTCGCTGAGAACAACAAGGACTTTCCCATCGGCGCCGGCAACTGGCTGCGCATCTATCCCGCCGATCGCGTGAAGACTGAATATGACAGTTGGGCCTTCACCCAAAACACCGAACGGATGCCGGAATTCACCGCGCCGGGTATCGGGCGTCAGAGCACGCTGGTCGAATTGGATATCGAAGTGGACGACAATGCGAGCGGTGTTCTCTATGCGGTCGGCGGCGCCGGTGGCGGTCTCAGCGTCTATCTCGATAAGGGCCATCTGGTCTATGAGTACAACATGCTGCTAATCGAGAACTACACCGTTCGCGCACAGACACTCCTGCCAGCAGGGCAATACCGCGTTACTGTGGACACCAAGATCGGCAAACCCGGCGGCCCCGCAGACGTCTTGATCTCGGTCAACGACGAACAGGTCGCGCAGACAACCGTCAAACGCACGGTCCCAGCAGCCTTTACCGCGACGGAATCTTTCGACGTGGGCAAGGATCTCGGTTCGCCCGTCTCCACGACCTATGCCGAGAAGAGACCATTCAATTTCGAAGGCACGATCTCGGCGATGACGGTTCGCAACCAATGATCAAGCATGCACAGGTGAGTTAGAAACTACTGACCGCGGGCATTCTTGACCTCGCTTTCGGAACGACCGGCCAAATGGTAACGGCCGGTGAAGGTGGCGCCAGCAACGAGGCCTTGTTTGTGTCTGGATCAATCAGCGTCGCTAATCGGCTCGCCATTGAATTACCGTCAGCACCTTTCTCATACTAGGCAACGATGTTGCGCGCGACGTCATCTGCACGCGAAACGTTCCGCCCTGCATGGCCAGAGAGCGGGGTTTCCTCGGCATCACCTTTCCACCAAGCGCCTACTCGCGACCTAGGTGTGTTTAATGCGGTAGAACTCTTGAAAAGCCGTGAGCATCGGGTGCCATTTGCCGCTAAAGGGGACGTAGCAATGCCCATGTCTGAAATCATGAGCTTTGCCATGCACAACGGATTGTATCTGTCGTTCTACTCAAACGCCATTCGCCTAGACCCCGCCGCTCAACATCAGTGAAACGACATGATGACCGGTCTCGAAATCATTGATCGCACGGTCCATATCGCTGACCAACACTGCGTGGCGCTTAAAGCTCACTGTGAGAACGATAGATGCAAATCTAAATGCATGTATCAATCCACCTCTCAATCGCGGATCGTCACCGTGTTGCCGCTGAACTGCATAATCGAGGGCATGGATACTTCGGGCTTCCTGCCGGGGTTGCTACGGTTCATGATGTCAGAGAGTGATCAAGCGCGTCAGCTGCGGCCTCGAGTCAGCCTTTGAATGACAACGAAAAAGACTGGCACGAACAGGACGCCCAGAACTGTCGCAGATATGGTGCCGCTAAAGACGCCTGACCCGATCGCCGTGCGTCCGCCAGACCCCGCGCCCGAGGACACCACCAGCGGCAAGACCCCCAGCGAGAACGCCATAGACGTCATCAGAATGGGCCGGAACCGTTGTCTTGCAGCCTCGGTGACACCTTCATACAGCGGCACGCCAGCCTCGACCTGTTCGCGGGCAAATTCGACGATCAGGATCGCGTTTTTACCGGTCAGCCCGATCACAGTCAGCAATGCGACCTGAAAATAGACCCCGTTTTCAAAACCACCCAACCAGGCACCGATCAAGGCACCCGTGATCCCGATCGGCATTGCAAGCATGACGGCGAACGGAATCGACCAGCTTTCGTAAAGTGCCGCAAGACACAGGAACACCGCCGCCAGAGACAAAGCATAGAGCAGGCCCGCCTGATCGCCGGATTCGATCTCTTCAAGCGACAGGCCGGTCCAGGCGATTTCGAAACCGGGGGGCAGCTGTGCGACGAGTGCCGTCATTTCGGCCATCGCCTCGCCGGTCGTGACTCCGGCAGCTGGGTTACCCTGCAACTGGACTGCTGCAACACCGTTGTAGCGGTAGAGCCCCTGCGCCCCAAACTCCCACCTGGATTTGGAGAAGGTCGAGAACGGCACCAGCCCGCCGGTGGCATTACGCACGCGCCATCGTTCGATATCTTCTGGCACCATGCGGTAAGGCGCATCGGCCTGAACATAGACCCGCTTGATCCGGCCCCCGTCAAGAAAGTCGTTCACGTATCGCCCGGCCCAGGCGACAGACAGCATATCGCCCACCAGCGCAGGAGAAAGCCCCATCGCACCCGCCGCGCGCCAGTCGATATCCAGCTTGAACTGTGCCGCATCCTCTAGTCCGTTAGGGCGGACCGATCCGATCTTGTCACTTTGCGCAGCCATACCCATCAACTGATTTCGGGCTTCGATTAACTGTTCATGGGTCTGACCGTTGCGGGCCTGCAGATAGAAATCAAATCCGCTGACATTGCCCAGTTCGATCACGGCGGGCGGCACAATTGGAAACACGAGTGCTTCCTGAATTTGCGAAAACGCCCCAAAGGCGCGGCCCGCGATTGCGGTAACGCTTTGGTCCGGGGCGAGACGTTCGGACCAATCCTTGAGGCCGATAAACGCAAGCCCCATGTTTTGCCCTTGTCCGGCAAAACTGAATCCGCTGACAGTAAAGACTGATCTTACCACATCGGATTCACCTTCAAGAAGGTAATCTGTAACTTGTTCCAGCACACGGTCGGTCGCTTCTGACGACGACCCCGTTGGCCCCTGTACCATGGTAAACAGGATGCCCTGATCTTCTTCGGGCAAAAAGCCGGATGGCGTGCGGGCGAAGAGAAACAGCATCAGACCGCCGATCATCAGATAGATAAGGCCGACGCGCAGCGGACGGCGGATCAACCACGCGACGGACCCGGCATAGCCCCCCAGAAGCCTGTCAAAACCAGCGTTGAACAGGCCAAACAGCCCCCGTCTCTTTCCGCCACGCTCTGGTTTGCGCAAGAGCGTCGCACAAAGTGCGGGGGTCAAGGTCAGGGCCACAACCACCGACAAGCCCATCGCCGAGATAATCGTTATTGAGAACTGTTGATAGATTACGCCGGTTGAACCGCCAAAGAATGCCATTGGGATAAAGACCGCAGACAGCACCAAGGCGATGCCGATTAGCGCCCCGGTGATCTGGCCCATGGATTTCTTGGTCGCCTCGTAAGGATCAAGCCCCTCGTCCTCCATCAGGCGCTCGACGTTTTCGACAACAACGATCGCGTCATCAACCAACAGGCCAATTGCGAGCACCATAGCCAGCATCGTCAGTGTATTGATGGTAAACCCAAATGCCGCAATTATGCCGAACGTCCCCAGCAAGACGACCGGGACTGCCAACGTCGGAATCAGCGTTGCCCGGATGTTTTGCAGGAACAAAAGCATCACCAGGAAAACCAATCCTATTGCCTCAAAAAGCGTCACGATGACCTCTTCAATCGAAAGCGTGACGAACGGCGTTGTGTCGTAGGGAATGACGTATTCGACCCCGTCGGGGAAGAAGGCCGATACCTGGTCCAGCCGGTCCTTGACCAGCTCTGCGGTGTTCAGCGCATTGGCCCCGGTGGCGAGCTGAATGGCCATGCCCGAAGTCGGTGCGCCATTGAATTTGGCTGCCGTCGAATAGTTCTCGGCCCCGATTTCAACGCGCGAGACATCACGCAACAAGACCAACCCGCCATCGGCTTCCGCGCGCACGACGATTTGCTCAAATTCCTCCGGCGTAGACAATAGCGACTGCGCAGTAATCGTCGCGTTCAGCGCATGCCCTTCGGTGGCCGGCAGGGATCCGAACGACCCCGCCGATACCTGCGCGTTTTCGTCCGAAACAGCAGCGACCACATCGGCCGGGGTCAGCCCGTACGCTGCCAGCTGCTGCGGGTTCAGCCAGATACGCATAGCGTATTTGGTGCCAAAGACCTGCACGTTGCCAACACCGTCCAGCCGGCTGAATTCATCCACCATATTGCTGACCAGATAGTCGGACAGATCCACCGAGTTCATGGTGTTGTTTTTGGACACCAAGCCGATGACCATCAGAAACCCACCAGCGGATTTCTGAACGGTCACGCCCTGACGCTGCACCTGTTCGGGCAACAGCGCCGTCGCTTGACTCAGCTTATTCTGAACCTGCACCTGCGCGATGTCGGCGTCGGTGCCGGTTTCGAAGGTAAGCGTAACGCTCGTGGTCCCGGTCGATGTCGACGACGAACTGATGTATCGCAGCCCATCCAGCCCGGTCATCTGTTCTTCTATGACTTGCGTGACAGTATTGTTAACAGTTTGTGCGGATGCCCCCGGATAGGACGCACTGACCACAACCGTGGGCGGCGCGATCTCTGGATACTGTGCCACCGGCAAGGTGAGAACCGACAGAACGCCCACAGCCATCAGCATGATCGCGATCACCCAGGCGAAAATGGGTCGGTCGATGAAAAAGCGTGCCATATTATATCCTTACCGCCAGTCACTGGCCGTCCGTAAAAATCTCGAAATTACTCAGATGTCGGTTCTGCGGCACGTTCCTGAGGAGCGACAACGGCACCCGTTGTCACCTTCTGAAGGCCTGCAACAATCACCCTGTCGCCTGCCTCCAGACCTTCGGTCACAATCCAGTCGGTGCCACGCGTTCCCATGACGGTCAGATCTCGAAGTTCGACAGTGTTTTCGTCGTTAACGATCAAAGCTGTCGGTTCTCCGCGACGGTCTCGGGACACACCCTCTTGCGGCGCAAGGATTGCCCCCGTCGCCGTTCCGGCAGGCAGGGTCGCATTGACATACATGCCGGGCAACAGAATGCCATCCTGGTTTGGAAACTTGAGCCGCAACACCGAGACCCCGGTCATCACATTGACCTGTGGTTCAGCGGCCAGAATCGTGCCGGTTTGATCGTATTGCGATCCGTCCGCCAAGGTCAGAGTCACGGTCGTATCAGATGATGATGCATCAGACGTGCTCTCCGGCTCCGCCGCGGCGCGGCGGCGCCGCACGACATCCGCAGCCGAGGCTGCAACATCGACAAAAACCGCATCAATCTGTCGGATGATAGCAAGCGGACTTGCCTGCGCGGCGGTCGCCAGAGCCCCACGCGTGGTCAGGGCACGGCCCACCACACCGGACAGGGGGGCGCGGACGGTGGTGTGTTCCAGATCAATTTCAGATGCTCTCAACTGGGCCTGTGCAACAACGAGGGCTGCTCGCGCCTCATCCCGTATCGCCTTGGCGTCATCAACGGCCGTTTGACTTACAACCTTGCGCAAGAACAGAGTGGCGTTGCGCTCTTCATCACGCTCTGCGTTTGCAAGCGCCACTCGAGCCTCTTCTAAGGACGCACGTGACATCTGGACTTGTGCCGCATAGATGGCGTCGTCGATCCGGTACATCGGATCGCCTTCGCTTACGGTAGCCCCTTCTTCGAATAACTGATCAGTGATGATGCCCGACACCTGCGGACGCACTTCTGCAACCCCAAGCGCCACAACACGGCCCGGCAGGTCTCTGGTCAGCGTGATATCCTGCGCTTGCATCGTGACGACTGTCACTGCAGCAGGAGGCGGTGCCTCCTGCGCGATGCCGGAGGCCGGTGCAAATCCCGCAATGGCCAAAAGGCCGAGAAGAGAGATAATTCTGCTCTTGATCCGATTAGCTCGCACGGGATTCTCCCAAGTTTTCTTCATATCCGAGCGCTCCCTGCGCCAGTTTGGTCGCCACGACAAGTAACAAATACGTCCACTTAATCGGGGCGATTTGAGTCAGAGGACCGACCAAGAGACCTAGAGCTGACCTTACGAAACCTGCAACTGCCGAAGTGCTTGCCTGCTGATTTTACTTTCAAGCGGCTGTGCGACCTGCTCTTGCTGCCTACTGAGACTGGATTAACTGCATATTTTTGCTGCGAAATACAAAAGGACCAGAACCATGCGGTCAAGTCCCGGCAACTTGAAACCCACGCTTTCATGCGCGTGCCCTCAAGGCGACCACTGGCCCTGATATTTACATTCCAAAATTGAAAATGCACAGCGGGTATGCTGATACTGCCGAGACAATCCATCGTATGAATGCCGACAAGCGTGCCTTGTGTGCCAATCAGATCGTGTATCCGCTTGCTGACGAAATACTCAAAAAGTCGACTTCATTGCGTGTAAAGCCGTCGAACGCTGCAAGATTGGCTTAGGCGAACATACCTGTGATTTTCGCCTCTGCTTCGGTCCGCGCAGCGTGAGAGCAATTCTTTCAGGCCTCGCTATTGGAATCCGTTGCGATGTTCCAATACGAACCTTCCTTGCGATCAATATGGGACACGAGCAGCGCCAATGCCCGATCAGCATCGCGTTCCCTGACGATTTTGCTGATCAGGATATGATCGCGGTATGATTTTTCCATATGATCGGGGTGTCGCCCAAGTCGATTTCTGAGCGCGGCCACCTTCAACGAAACCGTTTGGTACGCATCGTTGAGGAACCGGTTATCCGCATGATCAAAGAAGCATTGATGAAAAGCCGTATCCTGCGCCAGATAGGCCGCATCATCCCCGGTCGATCTGGCTTCTTTCATGACGCCCACGCTGGCATCCAGCGCATCAGCAAGCGCGGCAGGTTGGGCAACGAAGGCTTGCTTAAAGGCTTCGACTTCAAGACAGGTCCGTGCGTCGCAGAGTTTTGCCAACTCCTCTGGCTCGAGATTGAAAACGAAAGAGCCGCGCTGTGGCTCAACGACTAGCAAGCCTTCCATCTCGAGGCGATTGATCGCTTCGCGGACCGGAGTTCGGCTGACCCCAAGATCCTTGGCAATGCGTGCTTCTGAAAGCTGCGACCCCAAGTCAAATTCGCCACCGACTATGCGCTTTCGCAAATCGGACGTGACCAGTTCTGTCAGCGATTTAGGTCGATCAATCAGCACACCAAAGGCCTCCTCCTTAAAAGCTTAGCAGCTTCTCAACTAGCATACAATATGCCAAGGGTTGACGAATAGCATACTGTATGCCAGATTTTGAGCGACTCAAGGGGAGGGAGGACCCGTTGGCACGATTTGAACGCATCTTCACAGCCGCTAATCGGGCATTGGTTGCCGGATTGCTTGCCGCTGTATTTCTTATTGTCTTTGCCAACGTGGTCGGGCGCTATGGGTTTGGCGCGTCGCTTGCCTGGGTCGAAGAGGCCGCGCGGCATCTGATGATCCTTGGCGCCTTCAGCGGAGCAGGTCTTGCCCTACGCGAAGGACGTCTCGTCGCCATTACCGTTCTGCCGGATCATTTACCTGCGCGACTGGCTTTGCTACTCCGCTGGATCATCGTCCTGGTGATGTTTGTCTTCATGGCCGCCCTGCTCTGGCTGGGCGTGCAGTTCGTCGCGTTTGGCTGGAACAAGGAAACGATGTCGACCGGCATCTCGCGCGGAATACCCTATCTGGCCATCCCCATCGGCTGCGCAATCTTTCTGGTTCATCTGATGCTGTTTGCCCGGCGCTTTGTCGCGCAACGGTTTGAGTACGATGCAGGAGCCGAGCTGTAAATCATGGCCAAGACCCTTATCATCCTGTTCTTCGGATCCCTTCTGCTCAGCGTACCGGTTGCCTTCACCATGGGGATTGCCGGGCTTTCGGCCATTTTCATTCATGGCGGGCTCAATCCTCTGATCGCGGCTCAGCGCATGTTCGCGGGCATCGACAGCTTTCCGCTGATGGCCGTGCCGTTCTTTATACTCGCGTCAGAACTGATGACCGCCTGTGGGTTGACCAATGCGCTCTTGCGCTTTGCCAATGCGCTTGTCGGGCATGTGCGCGGTGGTCTCGGCCATGTGAACATCCTTGTTTCGATGCTCTTTGCCGGGATCAGCGGCTCTGCTCTGGCGGATGCTGCGGGGCCTTCGGCGATCGTCATGCGCATGATGCGCGAGGCAGGGTATGAAAAGAACTATGCCGGTGCGCTCTCGGCGGCGACCGCCACAATCGGTCCTATCATTCCGCCCTCTATTCTGGCGGTCATCTTTGCGATCTCGACCTCCGGTGTAACCGTCGCCGGGTTGTTTCTGGCCGGTATCGTGCCGGGCCTTTTGCTGGGGCTGTCGTTGGCCGTCGCCAATCATGTCGTATCCAAGCGCCATGGGTATCGCGGGCGCGAACATCGCGCAAACATGGCCGAGCTTCGGCAGACAACCCTCGCCGCCCTGCCCGCCCTGATCATGCCTGCAATCATCCTTGGCGGGATCCTCTTTGGGATCTTCACCCCAACCGAGGCGGGCGCGGTCGCATCGGCCTACGCCCTAGTCCTTGGCTTTGCATTGCGCGCCTTCACGATGCGGTCGATCTATCAGGCCTTTGCACGGGCCGCGGTCGTGACGTCGTCGGTCTTTCTGATTGTGGCCATGGCATCGATATTCGCGTGGCTGCTGACGTACCTGCAAATTCCGCAATCGCTGGCCGCGATGATCACTGGCATCACCGAAAATCGGATTGGCATCTTGTTCATCCTGGCTGGTTTCGCCCTGGTATGTGGCTTTTTCATCGATACCCTGCCCGCGCTGATCATCCTGACGCCGATCCTTGGACCCATCGCCTATTCCGCCGGGATCGATCCGCTGCAGTTCGGCATGATGCTGGTGCTGAACCTGACCATCGGAATGATCACTCCTCCGGTCGGTCCGGTGCTCTTTGTGATCGCGACTGTCGGACAATTGAAAATCGAGTCCCTGTCCAAGGCGGTCTTGCCGCTGTTGCTGGCAGAACTCGTGGTGCTGCTTCTGGTCATTCTCGTGCCCGAGGTCAGCACCTTCGTCCCCAACTTCTTTGGGTTTGCAAACTGACATGAAAGGGAGGAACTTCATGACATCCATAACAAAACTGATGACCGCAACTGCGGTGATCGCACTCGCTGCCGGATCAATCTCGGCCAAGGAACTGAAATACGCGCATTTTCAGGCCGCTGACCTCAGCTCGCCAAAACACGCGGCGGCCCTTGCGTTTGAATCCTGTGTCGAAGGCAAGACGTCCGGCGGGATCGACGTACAGATATTCCCGGCCTCGCAGCTCGGTGGCGGATCAGAGATTGTCGAGGGCCTCGAGTTGGGAACCGTGCAGATGGCAGCGGTTCACGACGGCCCGATTTCAGCGGTGTACAAACCGTTCTCGGTTCTGGCGATCCCCTATCTCTTTGACGATCAAGCGATGGCGTGGTCGGTCATGGATGGCGAGTTCGGCGATATGCTGGCCGAAGACATGCTCGCCAAGACCGGCATCCGCAGCTTTGGTGTGGCCGACAACGGTGTGCGCAACTTTACCAACAACGTGCGCCCGATTGCAGAGCCTGCCGACATGGAAGGCCTCAAGATGCGCGTGATGACCGCGCCGGTCTGGGTCACGCTGGTTGAAAGCCTCGGTGCCTCGGCGACCCCAGTTTCTTGGCCGGAACTGCCGGGCGCTTTGCAACAAGGTGTGGTCGACGGTCAGGAAAACGGCGTGACCAATATTGTCAACGCGTCGCTCTATCAGCACCAGAAATACGTATCCCTCGACGGCCATGTGTTCAGCTGGCATGCTTACCTGATGTCGGACATGTTCTATCAGTCGCTGACAGAAGAAGAGCAGACAGCGGTTGAGCAATGCGTGGAAATCGCGAAGGTTATCCATCGTGGCATGACGGCGGCGCAGGATGCAAATGCCACTGCGATCCTGTCCGAAAAGGGCATGGAGGTGGTGCCGGTCAGCCCAGAACAGAAAGCGGCATTCCGCGCAGCGGCACAGCCAGCCGTGCGAGAATATGTAGTGGACGATATCGGTTCGGAATGGCCCGATCGCCTCGACGCGGCCATCGAAGCCTATAGGGCGCAGTGAACCATGGGCCGGAACCATCAAAGCACATCCGCCACCGTGGCCATTCTGGAACCGGGCTATGCAACATATGATGCAGAGCACGCGGTGTTGGCAGAGCATGACGTGCAGATCGCCACGATCGGGGCCACGGAGACTGCGGTTCCGGCCCTTCAGGCGTTGAACCCGGTCGCCATCATGGTGCGCGAGCGCCCTGTTGGTGCAGCCGAGATCGACGCCTGCCCAAATCTCAAAATCATCGCGCGGTACGGTGTCGGATACGACAATATCGATACCGCATATGCCCAAACGCGCGGAATTTATGTGGTCAACATCCCGGATTACGGAGCAGAGCGCGAAGTCAGCGAACACGCGATTGCGTTGTACCTTGCCGTGCAACGCAGGCTCGTGACTCGTGACGGCGAAGTACGTCAGCAACACTGGGGCATCGGTCAGGCAGCGCGCATTCCGGGCCGCGAAAGGGCGGTTCTGGGTCTGATTGGCTGTGGGAAAATAGGGATTCAGGCGGCGACCAAGTTCCGCGCCTTGGGATTTGAGCGGATCTCGGTGTTCGACCCCTATCTTGCTGAAACTGTGGCGAGAGAGCATGATCTTGATCGCGTCGACCTGAATGAGCTTTGCGAGATTGCCGATGTCATCAGCCTGCACGCGCCGCTGACGGCCGAGACGCGCCATGTTCTGAATGCGGAGCGGATCGCATTGATGAAGCCGGACGCAATCGTGGTGAATGTCGCGCGCGGCGGATTGGTTGATGAGGTCGCATTGGCAACTGCCCTCACAGAGGGGCGCATCTATGGGGCCGGGATTGACGTGTTTGAACAAGAGCCTGTGCATCCCGACAATCCGCTGCTGAGCGCCCCCAACACCGTGCTGACTGACCATGCCGCGTGGTATTCCGAGCGCTCTGTCGAGATGCTGCAACGAAAAGCCGCCGAGGAGGTCAGCCGCGTGCTGCATGGCAAGGACCCGATCAACTGGGTGAACCGGCAACCTGCCCTTCCGAACCCGTCTGGGGCCCGCCTTGCGCGGCCAGCGCAAACCACCGCATAAATTTGAAGAAGGAATCTCCAATGAAAACCGCAGACGCTCCAGCGACTTTCAACAACCCTCTTTCCAGTGAGGCGAAGCTATGAAGCAAGGCGTTGTCATCGGCGGGACACGCGGCATCGGGGCTGGCGTTGTCTCTTACCTGAAAACACAGGGATGGAACATTCTCGCAACCGGAGTCTCCGAAGACGAAGTGGCGGCGTTTAATAGCGCCCAGCCCGAGGTCGAAACCGCCGTTCTCGACGTGCGAGATACAGCCGCCGTCAATGCGCTCTTCTCGGGCCTGACGCAGCTTGACGGCTTGGTCAATTGTGCTGGCATTCTTGCCCGTGGTGCAGAATACGAGATCGAAACCTTTGAAACCGTGATCGACATCAATTTGACCGGCACGATGCGCTGCTGTCTTGCCGCGCAACCATTGCTCGCCGCGTCCAGCGGAGCCATCGTCAACACCGCCTCGATGCTCAGCTATTTTGGCGGGCCGCTTGTCCCGGCCTATTCTGCCTCAAAAGGCGGCGTGGCACAGTTGACCAAGGCGCTTGCTGGCAAATGGGCGGCTGACGGTGTGCGGGTGAATGCCGTGGCTCCGGGTTGGATTGCGACCGAGATGACCGAGGCCCTGCGCGGCGACCCGGAACGCAACGCCCCAATCCTTGGGCGTACGCCGATGGACCGCTGGGGCCAACCCGCCGAAGTGGGCGCGCTGGTTGCGTGGCTGCTCTCAGAGAATGCAAGTTTTGTAACCGGGGCCGTGTACCCGGTAGATGGCGGTTATTCCGCAATGTGAAAGGAGGCAATCATGCCTGTTACAACACCCGAAATTGATCCTCGAACGCCCTATCAACTCCCCTTCCCCAGGGACGCACAGGAAGAGATCGTCATTCCTGATGCCGTGGCCCAAGACGAACGCATCTGGGTTCCACAGACCGAGAACGTCTCGTTTCGTCCGCTTTGCCTGAACCGGTCGCAAGGGTACTGGATGAACCTGTTGCGCGTCCGCAAGTCCGGGGTTCTCTCGCGCCACCGCCATCCGCAGCCGGTCCACGGTTGGGTTCTGAAAGGGCGTTGGCACTATCTGGAACATGATTGGGAAGCGCGCGAAGGGGGCTATGTTTACGAGCCTCCGGGCGAAACCCACACATTGGTGGTTCCGGATGATGTCGAAGAGATGATCACCTACTTTCAGGTCAACGGTGTGATGCTGTATGTTGACCCCTGGGGCAAAACCATGGGTTTCGAAGACGTCTTTACCAAGATCGACATGTGCCGTGCGCATTACGAAGAGGTTGGCCTTGGGGCAGACTACGTCGATCAATTCATCCGCTAAAGCTCTGGCAATCACCGCCCCTGACCCCCTATCCATATAGACGTTGATGAGGTTGCCTCGGGCACCTTTCTACGTCTGCCACGAGAATTGAAGGAGACACTCAGAATGAACGTATCGGGAAAAAAGGCCATTGTTTTCGGTGGGACATCGGGCATCGGTCTGGCCACCGCGAAACAGCTTGCAGCGCTCGGCGCGACCGTGGTGGCGACAAGCCGAAATCCCGAAAAGATCGGCGAGGCTCCAGAAGGCGTTACCGTTGCAAAATGCGATGTGCGCGATACGGCAGCGCTGGAAGAGCTTTTTGCGGAACATGCGCCATTTGACATACTTGTCAGCGCCGCAACCGGCGGCGACCGGGCGTTCGGGCCATTCCTTGAAATGGATATGGATGGTTTCAAGTCGTCGTTTGACAAGCTTTGGGGCTATGCAAATGTTGTGCGTTTCGGCAGCCAGCATATGGCCGATGGCGGTGCCATCGTGTTGGTCAGCGGCTCGCCTGCGCGGAAATCCAAGCCGGGCCAGTCGGCCATTTCGTCAGTGGGCGGTGCCGTCGAAGCTTTGGTGCGCGCAATCGCGCCAGAGATTGCCCCACTCCGCATCAATGTTGTTTCACCTGGCCAGATCGACACGCCAATGGTCGCCTTGAAAGGCAACGAACGCGAGGAGCTTTATCGCAAGATGACCGAGAACCATGTGATCCCCCGGGCGGGTCGTGCCGAAGAAGTCGCGCAGGGTATCATGTTTGCCATTCAAAATGACTTCGTCACCGGAACGACAATTGACGTTGATGGTGGATGGCTCTTGTCCTGATCGATAAGGGGGCTGTCCACAGCGGGTAACCCCCTCTTTAACCCCGATGGGACGTTCCTGCAGAGCCAAGCAGAGGTGCTGGATTTGCAGGCGGCAAAAGGCAGCGGTGGTCCCCAATTCCTCCGGACGGTCACGGCAAGCATGATCTGCCGCGCTTTAGTTGGAAAGCTCAGCGACAAGTTGCGTCTGGCGTTTGCCGAACCCTACCGAATGCACGCGATCATATAACTGGGTGGGGTCGCCGTTGACCTCACCCAGTTATATGTTTCCAAAAGGCCTCAACCAAAAACAACCTAATAGTTGCCCTTCACTCTCTCCTTGGCCGGATCAAAGTGCGGAAATTTGACAACTGTGGCTCGCAGCCGCTTTTGATCGCCGTCAAGCCTGCCGATCTCAAGCGCTGTGCCCGGTTCGGAATGGGTGACATCGACCCGCGCCAGCGCGATGACCTTTCCCAGAATTGGCGATTTGACCGCCGAGGTGACTACGCCAATCTGAGGCTTTCCGATGTGGACGCAATCACCCGGCGTCGGAACGATCCCTCCGGGCAGTTCCAATCCGACGAGCTTTTTCTGAGGGTTGGCCTTGCGTTGCTCCAGCGCGGTGCGCCCGATGAAATCGTCCTCCTTTGACTTCAACGGCACGGCAAATCCGATACCGGCCTCCATCGGATCGGTCTGGTCGTCAAATTCGGAACCGGCAAAGATCAACCCTGCCTCAATGCGCAGCATATCCAGCGCGGCAAGACCAAGCGGGATCATCCCCATCGGCTCGCCCACCGCCCATACCGCGTCAAACACAGCTTCTGCATCTTTGGGGTGACAGAAAATCTCGTAACCCAGCTCGCCGGAATAGCCGGTGCGGCTGACCACGACCGAGGGACCGTGGAAATCACCAATCCGCGCAATACTCAGCCGGAACCACGGCAGCTCCTCAACAGTGGCTTGCTGTGGTGGTGTCCAGATCACCTGTTTCAGAATATCACGCGACAGCGGGCCCTGAATGGCAATGTTGCAGTGATGATCAGTCGAGGATCGAACCCAGGCGTTCATCCCACGTTCTTGCGCCTGTTTGCGCAGCCACAGGCCCGACTGATCGTTGCCACCGATCCAGCGGAAATTGGTTTCGCCCAACCGATAGACAGTGCCATCATCGATCATGCCGCCGTGTTCGTAGCACATCGCCGTATAGACGATGCCGCCCACTGCCAGCTTCTTGATGTTGCGCGTCACGCAAAGCTGCATCAGCTCTTCGGCGTCCGGCCCCGTCACCTCGTATTTGCGTAGGGGCGACAGGTCCATCACGACTGCCTTTTCGCGGGCGGCCCAATATTCCTCGATCGCACCGTGATTTGTCATCTGGTTCGGCAGCCAATACCCGACATACTCGACAAACTCGCGGGTATGACGCGCAAAACAATCGTGAAATCCAGTCTTCTTGGTGTCTTCCACATCAGCCTCCGGTGTTTTGCGCCAACCAATTGAGCGCTTGAAATCTTCGTTTTCACCGTAGACCCGGACCTGAATATCGGTCGGGTTCCAACTGTTCGCGGGGTCCACGTCGCACGGGCAGGCCGTGGAAACGCAGACGAGGTCGGTCAGCGCGCGCAGCAGCACAAAATCACCCGGCCGCGAATACGGATCGTCCATGGTGATGGCGTTGGTGTCGTCGAGCATGGTGTTGAAAAAGAGATTGATCGCTGGCCAGCCGCCCCTTGGACGAATGCCATAGGCGTCAAGTTCGCGATTCATGTTGTCGGAACAGTTCACATGGCCGGGATAGCCGAGATCCTCATAATATCGCGCTGTGCAGGCCAATCCGAAGGTGTCGTGCCGCCCCACGGTGTCCTGCACAATCTCGACGAGCGGTTCTTGATCGGAAGAGAAGTATTTACTGAACAGCCCCGGCTGAGGATAAAGCAGCCCCATCAGTGCGCGGGTGGTGGTTGGATCAATCTCGCGTTCCAGACCCTTGTCCAGTGCCCGCTGCGAGAACGCCTGAAAATCGGAACATTCACGGCCCTGAACATCGAGGATTTGGATGTATTGCCCGGTCTTGATCTCGTAGGGATGCGCTTCGCCTGGCTGGATGTTTAAATCGGCCAGCGGGTCCGCCAAAGGATCAGGCGGTGCAAACCCGCCCTTGGCCTTGCCCGGATTGGCACGTCGGACATAAAGCACAACTTCGGTCGGTGCCCATTGTTCATGTGGCTCCATCGCGCCGCCGGGGGCGCAGACAATCAGCATTCCGTCGCATGATGCCACAAAACTGGCGAAATCACCGGCGTTCGACCCCTCGCCAAAGACCAGCGTGCCGTCGGCCTTGCCAATGTCGAACCCCGCCTTGTCCAACGCACGCAAGACCCTGGCACCGGATGGATCAGATGACAGTGCAGCCCTAAGGCCCGCAGGATCGCGACCACCCACAGCCCCGATCATCCCGGCATCCGATGTACCGTCCGGCGCAAAGAATACCAATTCGATCGGCTGCAGGCCTTCACGGTCCTGAACCGTAATCTCGTCGCCCTTGTTAATGCGTACGGCCCGGCTGCCACCGCCGGGAACAGGGTGGCGTTCCACTCCGTGTGGCAGGACCGGCAAACCCGGCGTGATCACCCCTGCCCGCTCGTAAGGGGTTGGGAAAACTGTCTGGTAGTTCATTTGTCGCTCGTCCATTCGTCTTCTGTCAGTGTTCTGGTCAACCCGTGATGGGTGACAAGCAGCCTGCAGCCGGAGGGTGAAGTTGAATAATGCTGCGATCCCGCAGGAAGACTTGCAAAGTCACCAGCGGCATAGACATGACCATCGAAATCCACCAATTCACCGTCGAGAACATAGAACTCCTCGGTTCCAACGTGCTGGTGGGGTTTGCTGCTGGCGCCCGGTGCCAACAGCATTAAGTAACTGCCGCGACCGGTTTCCTCGTCATAGGAAATGTTGTGCCACCAGACATCGTCGCAGACCCTGTTCTCGATCGTCATCGGTTCAAACGCCGCGCGGCTGACATGGGTCACGTTGCGCAGCTCTGCCAATCTGTCCATCGGATCATCCCACCCCGAGCTTTTTGCGGCGGTCGTTGGACCAGCGCATGATGATGTGATCAAAGGTCAACGCCATCAAGGCGACACACATGCCGAGCACGAAATTCTTGCCCAGATCATTGCCCGCAAGGGTTTTCTGCAGCTCTTGGCCCAGATCCTGTGTGCCGATGAACGCCGCGATGATCACCATGAAGAACGCGAACATGATCGCCTGATTGAACCCCACCGCCATGGTCGGCAAGGCCAGTGGCAGTTGCACGTTCATCAGTTTTTGATGCCGGGTTGCACCTGCCATATCCGCCGCTTCGATCAACTCTTGCGGCACCGCGCGCATACCTTCGATCGTGTATCGGGTCAGCGGTACGGTAGCGAAGATCAGGATCGCAAAGACCACGGCCACGTCATTGACGCTGAACAGCATGATGGCCGGGATCAGATAGATAAAGCTGGGGAAGGTCTGCATCGTGTCACAGGCTAGCAGGATCGGGTCGGCCCATTTCGGGTTCCGCGCCGCGGCGATGCCCAACGGCAGTCCGATCAGCACCGCGAGAACCACCGCCGACATCACCGCATAGAGCGTGATGATCGAACGATCCCACCAGCCGGTCAGCGCGATGATACCGAAGAAGGTGAACGCGAGCATCGCCGATTTCCGCCCGCCCACTGCATAGCCCGCAGCAGCAATCGCGAGCAGCACACTCGATGTCGGCAACCACAGCAGCGCGTTGCGAAAGGGAATAAGGACCCAAGTGATCAGGAACCAGCGTAACCAATCGGTGATCGCGGTCACCGTGTCATTGGCCAACGCCGCGCGGATCACGGTGTCGATCTCCTTGCCCATCGACAATTCCTGATCACGGGTGATGTGGTCAGCGACCTGCACGAACCGAGCCACGATAACGAACCCGACAAACACGGCGATGCCAGTGACGAGGAACTTGTGTCTTGCGAACCACGACGCGCCCCGCTCGAAATGCTCTGGTTGCTTAACGACCCAGGCTTTCGAGAGACGGTCAAGCGTCACAGCGATCAGCACGATGGTCACGCCGATCTCAAAACTGCGGCCTAGTTTCAGTGAATTCATTAGCGACAGCAGCTTTGCGCCCAACCCCGGCATACCGATAAAGGCGGTCAGGACGACCATCGCCAAGCAAAGCATGATCACCTGATTGACGCCCACAAGAATCTCGGTCCGGGCAGCGGGCAGATAGACGTGGCGCAACATTTGCCAGCGGGTCGATCCCGCCATGTTGCCAGCCTCGACCACCTCGGGTGACACTTTCTTCAATCCGAGCGATGTCATCAGGACCATCGGCGGAATGGCATAGATGATGGTGGCGACGCAGCCTGCCGTCGGGCCGACCTTGAAAAAGATCACTGCCGGCAAGAGATAGGTAAAGAACGGCAGCGTTTGCAGGATGCTGAGGATCGGCATCAGGAAGCGTTCAAACCGTGGCGATTTCCATGCGAAAATGCCCAGAACCAGCCCCAAAAGGAACGCGACGGGGGCCGCGACGACGATGACGGACATGGTCTGCATCGCCAGCTTCCACTGGCCGATCAAAGCCACCCAGACGAATGTGCCCCCCGCCAACGCAGCAAGCCGCCAACCACCAAGCCAGTAGCCAACGACAGCAGCAGCCCCTGCAATCGCCGTCCATGGGATCGGTTCGAAATTGGGCCAGCGGCGTTTGCCATAGAGCAGATTGGCCGTGATATCGAGCAGGTATTCCAGCCCGGCGGATATCCCGCGCGTGACATAGATCAGCCCCAGATCATCCTTGATGAAATCAAACATCGCCTGAAGCCAGACGTCATAGGGCAAAATGGCCCAATCCGGCACCCGGATCATGAAATCAGGCAGGAACGGGCGTGCAACGGCCAGCAATACCGCCGCCGCCAAGAGAATCTGCGCAACGCGAATCTTTGTCAGCGCCGGCGATGCAACTGCGATATCCGTCTGCGCCACTGCCATCACTTTTCTCCCAGCAGGACGTCTAGGGCCTCTTGCCGGTTCAAGATGCCGATCAGTTCACCGCTCTTGTCCGCCACGGGCAATTCTTCGCGGGTCTCATTCACCAGCTGACGCGCCAGTTGCAGAATGGTGGCCCCCGCCAAAATCGGAGCACCTTCGGGCGCGTGACCATTGATCGGGGTCGCCAACACTCGTGCATGAACGACACGGGACTTTTCGATATCTTCCGTGAACTTCTGCACATAGGGCGTGGCCGGACGCAGCACGATCTGGTCGGGTGTGTCACACTGTTCAATGGCACCATCTTTCATGATCGCGATACGATCAGCGAGGCGCAGGGCCTCGTCAAAGTCATGCGTGATAAAGACGATGGTCTTGCCAAGCAGCTCTTGCAAACGCAGGAATTCGTCCTGCATTTCACGCCGGATCAGCGGGTCCAGCGCGGAAAAAGGTTCGTCCAGAAACCAGATGTCTGGTTCGATCGCAAGGCTGCGGGCGATCCCCACGCGCTGCTGTTGACCTCCCGACAGTTCGCGAGGGAAATATTCTTCGCGTCCTTCCAACCCGACAAGTTTGATGACTTCCAGCGCCCGTTCGCGCCGGTCGTGCCGGTCCTGCCCACGCATCTCCAGCGGAAAGGCCACGTTCTCAAGAACGGTGCGGTGCGGCAGCAGGCCAAAGCTTTGGAACACCATCCCCATCTTGTTTCGCCGCAGGTCGATCAGTTCCTTGTCGTTCATGGCCATAATGTCCTGGCCATCGACAGTGATCTTGCCACCGGTAATGTCGTGCAGCCTTGAAAAACAGCGTACCAGCGTCGATTTGCCGGACCCGGACAGGCCCATGATGACCAGCATTTCGCCGCGATGAATATCGACGGTGACATCGCGGACCCCGGCGATATAGCCGTCTTCGCGGATGTCATCAAAACTGCGGCCCGCTGGCATGCCCGCCAGATACTTTTCAGGGTTGGGCCCGAACAGCTTCCAGACATTGGTGCAGGATATTACAGGGTCTTGCGACGTCATTGGCCACTCTCCGGGTTTCGAACCCAGCCGGACACTATGCCGGCTGGGTCGTTTCTGTCAGGGTTCACCAGCGAGATCAGCTGGTCCAACCTTTCCAGATGTCCGGATTGGCTTCGAGCCAGGCGGCGGCGGCTTCTTCGGGCTCCATTTCCTCGACATCAACCAGCTTTGCCATCTCGGCGATCTGCGGGTTGGTGAACGAGATTTGGGTCAGGGTCTCATAGGCGGCCGGCCATTGTTCTTTCATGCCGTCCCATGCCGCAATCTTGAGATAGCCGGTCGCCGGGTTGCCGCAGTCATAGGTGGCATCCGGGTTCGGCCCAACAGCCGGGTCTTCGTCGCAACCCTCAACCCATTCAGGGAACTCCACGAACTCACCCGGCCAGACGGCCTCGGCAAAGTTTGGCGTCCAGTTGAACACCACAACAGGCTTTTTATCTTTCTCGGCAGCACCGATTTCCGCCCATAGCGCCGCGGCAGAGCCGGCATTAACCACGACGAAATCCATTCCGAGGGCATCGACCCGTTCCTGATCATGCTTAAGCCAGTCTACCGGCCCGCCAAGGAAACGCCCCTTGTCGCCGGTCTCGGGGGTTGCGAACGCAGCTGCGCAGGCGTTCAGCGCTTCCCAATCGGGCAGTCCGGGGCAGCTTTCCTTGGTCCATGCAGGATACCACCAGTCTTCGCGCGTCACAGCGTTGTGTGCGCCTGCGGCGTGAATGCCGCCTTTTTCTACGGCCGCGTCGAACGAGGCCCCAAAGGCGCCTTCCCAGACTTCCAATTCGAGCGTGACATCGCCGATCCGGACCGATTCATAGACCGCCTGACTGTCGGTGGTCACGAATTCGACGTGGTTGCCCATACTCTCAAATATCTGACCAACGACGTGGCTCATCACAATCTGCGACGACCAGTTGTGAATGGGGATAATGATGGGGTCGTCGCTATCGGCGGCGAAGGCTCCGGTCGCTGTTGCGGCAAAAAGTGCGGCGGCAGGTAGTGCAAATTTCGATTTCATGAGGTTTCCCTGTTTTGCGATATCTTTATCGCCGAGTCGACGTGCCCGGCCTGCGAAACATCTTGAGGGCAAACCACAAATTCTCTGCATAAATTTATTTCGCTCTTAGCCCCAAGAAATTGCTGGCAACGAGCAACGCCTTGGCCCAATGTGCTAAAAATCCACCGAACCTTCCAATCGCGACCTTACATTCCTGGCATTGGCCCCGGATCTGGCAGCCCTGATTAAGATCATGACAACCAACTCTGTTTCACTTCCGCCGCTCGATTATTTGCTTGCCTTTGAGGCCACGGCCGAGTCGAAGAGTTTTGTGGCCGCGTCCAAGCGACTGAACATCAGCGAGACCGCGATCAGCCGAAAGGTTCGTCTCCTCGAACTGCACTATGGCGTGCCGTTCTTCCTTCGCGGCCACCGGTCCATCAGCATTACGCCACAAGGCGAACTGTTCCTTGCAAGGGTCAAACCTGCGTTGGAAATGCTGCGCAGCGCCTCGCAAATGACGGCGTCTGATCACAAGGACCGGGCGGTGACTCTCGCTGCTACAAACTCTGTCGCGGCACTTTGGCTGATGCCAAGGCTGCAAAAGCTCAACCGGCAGAACAAGCACCTCAAGATCATGCTGGTGTCATCGGACGACGATAACGAATGCCTGTCGGACAACGTCGATCTTGCCATCCTGCGCGGCGACGGGAATTGGCCCGGCTACCATGCGGAACTGATGTTTGGCGAAACGGTCTTTCCAGTCTGCTCGCCAAGCTATCTAAAGGCCAATCCGTCCGCCGCAGACCCGTTACAGATACATGACCTTGATCTGATCGAGGTTTCGTCAACCCACCGGGAATGGATGAACTGGCGCACTTGGTTGGAAAATTCTGGCACCCCGGCCGGTAAACTCCGCCAAGGCTCGTTCTTCAACACCTACCCTCTTTCCGTGCAGGCGGCGGCAGATGGACTGGGCATTGCCTTGGGCTGGGGTCATCTTGTTGATCCGCTTCTGAATGAAGGCAAGCTGGTTCGCCCCCTTGGTCAGGCCAAGGTACGCACCAATCACGGCTACTACTTGCTGAAATCAGAACGGAAAAAGATGTTCGACGAATGTCAGGTCGTTGAAGACTGGCTGCATAGACAGAGTGCAGAGCGCTCTACAGCCTTTCGGGATTGATATGAGCCTTTCTTGGACCAGAGCGGCCAACCGGACAGCCCTGTAGCTCAAAGCATGGCGCGGCTCAAATAGAGGTTTGGGGTTGCACCAAGTCTACAGTGCCCGGGCGACGTTGAGACCGCCCGCATGGCAGTTTCATGAACATGGACCTTGCGGCGGGGATCGGCCGCT
Organism: Sedimentitalea sp.; assembly: GCF_039973035.1. NCBI lineage: Bacteria > Pseudomonadati > Pseudomonadota > Alphaproteobacteria > Rhodobacterales > Paracoccaceae > Sedimentitalea > Sedimentitalea sp. The sequence continues at coordinate 11,827 of NZ_JBDWLR010000083.1, read as the reverse complement.
CACAGTATTCTAAGTGTTTTCTATGACATGAGCGACGGTCGATACCTCACAAATTCAATGGCGCCTGTCGGGACAAGTTCGACAAGGCACTGTATCGGGTGGCGAACGCATCAGAGTACAACTAGAGCCTTCGTCAACGTGGTTGTTTGACGGTATGGGTGTCAAATGATGTGGTTGAATTTTGCCCGCCGCCGACCCGCAAAACCTGCAATGGCCAAGCGCATTACCCTGATTTGGCAATCGAGATTTGCCTTGTCCTGCGGGTCGTATTTCGCCTTCCGCTAAGACAAACGCAGGGCTTCATGCGGTCGACTGCCAAGTGATGGGGCTGGACCTCGTGGTGCGGGACTATTCAACGAATTCGCGGTGCGGTAGCGGTTTGAAGATCGTTCAAGGCGCGAATATACAGCGCAATCGGCACATCGATAACATCGCGGAACATGGCAGAATGAAATGGAAATCCCAGACTGGATACAATCAAAGATGACAGGTTGAAGCTCAGATCAGATGGTGGAAAAAAACTATTAGCGATGGTCTGAAAGCGTGGGATTTCGACATCCAAACTGTTGAAGCTTAAATCGCCTCAAAGGCACTCAACCGCGTTACAATTCTCGGTCGTGCGGCGTATGAACGTGTCTTCTGAATTGATTGGGTATGGGGCCAATCCGCCTCCAATGTGATCCCTGCAAAATGGTCGGGTTTAGCTCGCTTCGGCTAGGGACTTTCGGAAAATCGTGGGGGATACGCCCGCGTGTCGGCGGAACGCTCGCGCAAAGTGCTGGGGATTTTCGTAGCCTACAGCCAACGCCACGTCGATAATGCGGGCCGACGGATCGACAAGCAATTCCTGTGCCATCTCAAAACGCGCTTCCTGCAAGACCTCGGAATAGGAACGACCGCAATCCCGCAGGCGACGTTGCAAGGTCCGTCCGCTCATACCGAATATCTCCGCAATCTTCGTAAGAGCAGGGTAGCCATCATACAAATATGGGCGAACCGCCGCCCGCAGGGCGGTTGAAAAGCTCCAATTGTCCCGCGGCGGACCGATTTCGCTTTGAGTAGTCAAAGTCGGCAGCAGGTTTGATCGGCCACTTTTTAGACATGGCGCGACAAGCAGACTGCTGCGCATCAAGATCGACGTGTGAGGCTGCCCTGTCAGAATACGCGTATTTGGGAACGCTTCCTGAACAAGGGCCGAAGGGCGATGTCGGGATACGAAGGTCATCTCGATTGGGGACCAGGATTGCCCCACAGCGCTTCGGATGATTGAAAGCAGGGCCTGCAAATCCACCCACTCAGAAAAGCAAATGTATGGGTTATAAAAATAATCCGCCAATTCGCTGATGACCCTGATCTGCGCCCCTTCGTGCTGAAGACGGATCGAAAGAACATTGTCTTCGTGGGCCGAGAATTTATGCAGGGCCGAAAGGCGTGCAAGGCCGCTCGGTGCATCATTGACCGCACGCTGGACCTCACGGCTCAGCGTCGTCAGTGACTCGCGCTGAGTCGCAAGGAAACCAAGGTCCATTAACTCAATATCGCGGCAGCAATTGGCAAGGCATTCGAGGCTGCGTGAAATGCTGACGTAGGCGTCTGGTTGTTCCAGAATCCAGGGCGATAGGCCGGATTTGACGATCTCCCGCTCGACCGGAACGCCGATCTCTCTCAGTTGGTCAAGAAAGACGTGCAGATGTGCCGCCCTGACGATGGCTAACTCCATCTTGCACTCTCCTGATGACCGGTGGCTGTGATTCTGCGCTCATTCATAGATTCATTTTTGGCGTAAGATGGGCAGATCCGACCAACAATAGCTGTCACACTCGTGGTTCACGATTGGTTGTAATCGCAGATGCATCACAGTGGAATACCTGATCCTCACTTTGATCCGACGCAGATCAAGGCGTTGGCAGCGGATCTCGCGCTGACAGGTCCGCTTACCGTTGCGCGCATCGCCACCACTCTCGGCACCAGTTCGCGGACACTTCAACGGTACATGTCGAAGCAGGACGGCAGTTTGCGCGCCATCATTGACGAATGCCGTATGGAGATCGCACAAGTTCTGATTTGTCAGACCGATTTCGACATCCAGGAAATCGCGTTTCGCATCGGCTACGGCACCCCCAGCAGCTTTGCACGCGCCTTTTCCCGTTGGGCAGGATGTTCGCCGCGCCAATTTCGCAAAGCCCGTAAGTGTCGGCCTCAAGAAAGCTGACCAGTGGCGCGATATGGGCGGATTGACGATCCACCGTGGCATATGAAGGCGGGGACCTTTTCAACTAACATGCACACGATTGCATCGGAGTAAGATGATGACCCGCCTGAAATTCAGCGAGCATATGAAGACCACCAGTCGAGAGACGCGACTGTTCTGCGCCACCGTTGCGATTGCGCTGACGGGTCTGGGCACCGCTTCCGCCGATACGGCACCGAAGATGAAAATGACGACACCGATACCGGATTCGATCACGACACCGGAGAGTGTTGACACTCGGCTTGGCACGCTGAACTTTTTCGACGGTTTCCCCGATGACGCCACGTCGGAGAAGATCTACGATAACCTCGACTTCATGCGCGGCGTCGAGTCGTTTCTCAATGCGATGCCCGGGGCATCAATGGAAGCCTTCCGGAAGGGTCTTGCCAGCCAGGGTGCTGACGATAACCAGTCCATCCTGATCTTCGAAGACCTGATGGACTCACACTCGCTGTTCCTCACCGGCAACACCGAGAGCATCTACAACCTGATGTGGCTCGACACCAAGTCCGGACCGCTGGTGGTCGAAACGCCGCCCAATATCCTAGGCTTCATCGACAGCCATTGGTTCGAATATGTCGGCGATGTCGGCAATGCCGGTCCGGACAAGGGCAAAGGCGGAAAATATCTGCTGTTGCCCCCGAGTTATGACGGCGACGTGCCGGACGGCTATTTTGTGCTGCGTTCGCCGAGCTATGGCAACCTGTTATTCTTCCGGGGTTTCATCGAAAACAGCAGCACCGCAACCGCGGTCGAAAACACCAAGAAACTCTTGAAAGTCTATCGTCTTTCGGACGCCGACAACCCGCCGCCGATGAACTTCATCGATGCATCGGGCAGGGAATTCAACACCATTCATGCCAATGACTATGAATTCTACGAGGAGGTGAACGACATCGTTCAGTACGAGCCGAATGAGGCCTATCATCCCGAGGTGCTCGGGCAACTCGCGGCCATCGGCATCGAAAAGGGCAAACCCTTTGCGCCTGACGAGCGGATGAAGAAGATCCTGACCGAAGCAGCCGCCGTCGGCAATGCGACGGCGCGCACCATCACATTCAAGACACGCATCAAGGACGCTTACTTCTATCCCGACAGCGCATGGTTCACCGGGTTTGTTGGCGGCAGCTATGCGTTTCTCCTACAACCCGGTGTGCGCTATCTCGACGCTAGAGTGCTGTTTCACTACTACGCCACGGGGATCACGCCAGCGATGGCGATCAAGCGTGTCGGTGTTGGGTCGCAATACGCCGCTGCGACAACTGACGCCGACAAGAAGCCCCTCGACGGTGGCAAGACCTATAAGCTGCATCTGCCGCCAAACATTCCGGCCAAGGAATTCTGGTCGTTCGTCGTTTATGACAACCAGACGCGCTCGATGCTGCAAACAGACCAGCAATTTCCCAGCATTGGCAGCGATGCCAAGGACATCGTGATCAATGCGGACTCCTCGGTTGATATCTGGTTCGGCCCGACCGCACCCGAAGGCCATGAAGCCAACTGGGTCCAGACGGTTCCCGGCAAGGGATGGAACGTTGTTCTGCGTCTCTATGGACCGCTGGAGCCGTGGTTCGACAAGACCTGGAAGCCAGGAGAATTCGAACTGGTGCAGTGAGGCAAGCTGTAATTCAACGCGACGGACTAACCAAGCCAATCACGCCAAGTTCGAGCTACACTTGGCGTGATGTGAACTCAATCAAACCCTAGGTATAAGGACGATACAATGAACAGGCGTTGCAGAAATCAGGACGCTCAGCGGTCAACCAGACAGGAAGGAAGCCTTCTTTCTTCGTCTAAGAACCGAACCCGTGCGACCTCGCGGCTTCGCAATTTCGCAGGCACGACGATTTTCGCGCTTTCTGTCGTGGCCGCGCCAATGTTCGGCACTCACGCATACGCTCAGGAGTCCGACAGCTTTTCCTTCGTCGCTTACGGCGATTCCCGTTCGATGATGTACATGCCGTACAAAAAATCTGACACCGCCAAGATCCAGAGTCTGGTCTCTCAACTCTTCGCCCTGATTCTGGGAGAGAAGATCGCGCTGGATCTGGTCAAGAAGGATGTCAAACTGACCTTCGATCCCGAGACCGAGGTACTGACCGACATCGAGATGCCGCTCTACACCAAATCAGAGGTTGCCCGTTTGAGCTTTCGCGACGGCTGGCCCATCGAAGCGACAGTCGAGGACACCAAGCTCGCCCCCGGCAAACACTTCACCATGTACCGCAACTTTGGAGCCGATTGGGTCGCCAATGGCGTGGTCCGCGAAGTCACCGATGGAGGCGCGAAATTCGTCATCAACGCTGGCGATGTTGTGTGGTGGGGTTTTCAGGGCAAGACCCTGCAGGACAGCCCCTACTGGCAACGCATGAATGACATGCTGCTGTCACGCCTGCCGGCCCCGGATGCCGAGTTGACCGAGGCGGGCCTGAAGGGCCGCTATTTCCCGGCCATCGGCAATCACGAGGTTTGGGACGACCCGAGCATCGAAGGTGTGCTTAGCGCCACCCCCTATCTCAAGGATATGGGCGTGTCCGCCGCCAACATGATCTATACCTATGATTTCAACGGGGTGCGCTTCATCACGCTCTGGACCGGCAAGGCCGACCGGCACGCCGCCTCAGCATGGGATGCGACGGCGCCAGTCTATAAAAAACAACTGGAGCAGCTGAAAACCTGGCTGGACGAGGCCAAGGCCAAGGACATTTAAAATGTCTTTGTCACCTTCCACAACCCGGTGTTCAATCGCTCGAGCTTCAAGCCGATTCCGCCTGCGCAGAACCCCCACGCCACCTTCGCCTCCTATGCCGATGATTTCGAGGAACTGGTCGTCTTCAATGGCCATGTCCACACCACCGAACTGTACGATGTGGACGGGGTGAAATACTTCGTCCTGGGCAGCGGCGGTTCAGAGCAGGACTCGATCCTGCCGGGTCGGCAGAACCTGTCCAGCGTTCCGGCAGACTATCCCAAGGACCTCTATTGGAATGGCGAGACCCTGGAAGAGGACTACAATTACATCGTTGTCGATGTGACGCCCGGAGAAGAATCCAAATTCACCGTAAAGCGATTCCGCCCTACATCGGCAACGCCGTTCGATGAAGTCCCGCTGTTCGCGGACAGCAAATAGGCGTCGGCCGGTATGCCGACCACCGACAGGATGGCGCCAGAGCAGGAAACCGCTCTGGCGCTTGCGTCATCTTCACGGGCGCGCCCGCGCCATATCGGGCGCGTTGACGCGCCAACGGTCCTGCTGCACTGGCTGGTGTCGTTACTGGCGCTGGCCAGTTTCGCCACCGGGTTTCGCATCGCCGGAGATGCACCGGAGGTAGGCTGGCCAAGTGCGATCGCCAGCGTCATGCCGCAGGGCGATGTGATCAACTGGCATGTCATCGCGGCCTGGTGTCTGGTTGCGTCGATTGCAGGCTATGTGGTCTTCCTGTTTCGGGCACGGGTGCAGCGCCGCGTGGCATTTGATGCGACCCGCCGAAGAATGCTCGCCTCCAAGACCTGGCACCTGCGGTCGCGCGCGATCAATGTGCTGATCTACTGGCTGGGCTTCGGGCTTATCAGCGCCGCAACCCTCACCGGCACGTTGCTCTTCTCGGATACCGCCCCGATCTCGGCGTCGACACTCTCGTGGCTGCATCGCGGCATCGCCATCAGTCTCACCGGGTTTGTCCTGCTCCACGTCGCCGGGCATCTGGCGAGCGGCGGGTGGCGGGCGCTGCTCCCGATTGTGCTGCCGCGCTTCATCCGCGGGCGCGCGTTCGCGTTCGCGCTCCTTGGCGTTGTCGCTGTGGCGGGACTGGTGTTCGCAGTGGAAGCACTGACAGTGCGCACATTGGTGATGCCTCGGGTTGCCGCGCCCCCGATGCTTGATGGCGATCCGACCGATCCGACATGGGACGCGGCGGAGGCAATCACCATCCAGACCAGAGGTGGTGCCAACCTGCCGGATGGTGAAGCCCCAGTGACCGTGCGCGCCGTGCAGCACGGAGGTGACGCCTATTTCCTGTTTCAGTGGCCCGATACCACGCGCAGTCTCAAACATGTGCCAATACAGAAGACTGCGGCAGGCTGGCGCCTTTTGCAGGACGGATTTGATCGCAATGACGAAGACGTATTCTACGAGGACAAGTTCGGCGTGATGCTGACCGACAGGTCCCGCTTTGCAGCCCTGCGTGCGATTCATCTGGGGCCGAAACCCCTTGACGGAAAACCGGGAGGCTCGGGCGGTCGTGGTCTGCACTACACCACGGATGGTTCGGTTCTGGATATCTGGCATTGGATGGCGGTGCGCAGCAATCCGATGGGACAGTTGGAAGACAGCTATTTCGGGGCCGCGAAGCTGGAATCGGACAACCCGATGGATCGTTATTACGCGGGTATCGGGGCGGATCCGGCGATGCGCGACGGCGCAATCTCGAACTGGAGGCCGCTTTTGCAGGGTCCGGCAGCACGTAGCACCGATGGAGGGGTGATCCCGCGTTTCCTGCCGAACGATCCTGAAGACATGGTGCGCCTCCAGGAGGCGGATCTCGACCCGGAGACGAGTGACAACGGCGTCTGGTGGCTTACGATGAACAATGCGGTTCCCTACGCACCGGAGATGGAAACAAGCTATCCTGAAGGCACAATCGTGCCCAGCGTCGTTTTACGTCAAACGCTGGAAGGCGATCGCACCGACGTTGCTGCCGTCGGTGCCTGGAAAGATGGCTACTGGAACCTTGAGGTGCGCCGGGCGCTTGACACGGGATCGCAGTATGATGTCCCGATCTCGGATGGCGTGTATCTATGGGTCTCCGTGTTTGACCACACCCAAACCCGGCATAGCTGGCACATTAGGCCAGTACGACTTAGAATTCGGTAGAAGTTCAACGCCGATCGTACTGATAAGATTCCCAAGCAGAAACATTGGATTGCGAATTGAGCCGAGTATAATGAAAGCCCCTGAGGGTGTGGGGGGGGGTGACGGTGCGCTTTAGCTATGAGGCTCTGGCTTTGTGGTCGGCAGCGCCACGAACGACGTCGGGCGGGCAGCCTGTCTATGCAATCTTGCGATTGTGACATGCCTGACATTGGGCATGGTGTTCGAGCAACCGCTGCGCCAAGCTCGAGGCTTGATGCGTTCGATTACCAAGTGCTGGGCGTTAATATAGCGGTGCCGAATTTCTCGACCCTATCGCGCCGGAGCGATGGGCTGAGCTTACCAGCCAGATTTGTTCAAGTGCGAAATGCCGGTTCTACTTGCTGTTGACAGTGCGGGTCTTAAAATCTTCGGCGCGGCGAGTGACCTGAGGAATGGCATAAAGCCAAGCACAAACGGCGCTCCTGGCGCAAGCTGCACCTCGGCCTCGATTTGGTGAGCGGCGAGATCGTTGATACCGATTTCACCACGAATCACATCGGAGATTCCACTACGCTGCCGGGTCTCTTGGAGAAAGTTTTTTGTCTGATCGATCTATTTCTCGGAGGCGGTGCTTATGACGGCGACCCTACCCGCGATCTTCCGCTCGAACGCGCCGGCTGAATTCCGTCTCGGCTAGGGCGCATTCCGAGCTACGGTAGACCGCAGCAATACTACGGCTTGCAAAGTGCCTTGCTATCAGACCAACCCAGACCCGTGATGGTGTGGATGCCTCCTCCCGACGGCATCATAGTGCCAATGTGCGCGATCAAGACCGCAAGACAACAGAAGTACCCATGAAGGACGTTACGATCATTGGCGTTGATTTGGCAAAGTCTGTTTTTCAACTCCACGGTGCGGCGGAGGATGGATCGACAGTTTTCCGCAAGAAACTGACGCGAGTGCAATTCGCAAAATTCATGGCTGAACAACCGGCTTGTCTGGTTGCGATGGAGGCATGTGGCAGCGCTCACTGTTGGGGCCGCGAGATGAAAAAACTCGGCCATGATGCCCGTCTAATTGCTCCGATCTATGTTAAGCCATTTGTCAAACGGCAAAAAAAATGATGCCGCTGATGCGGAAGCTATTGTCGAAGCGGCAACGCGCCCAACGATGCGCTTTGTCTCCATCAAGAGTGAAGAACAGCAGGGGCGTGGCGCGCTATTTCGGGCGCGAGAGTTGCTTATCCGCCAGCGCACCCAAATGGTAAACGCATTGCGCGCTCATCCGGCGGAGTTCGGGCTGATCGTGCCAAAGGGAATCCACAACGTAAAGCGGCTGGCTGATCACATTGAAAATCCGGAAACCGCTTTACCAGACAGTATTCGGAAAGTTGGCGGAGTCTGTCTGGGACAGATTGGGGCTCTGACAAAGCGGATTGATGAATTAGAAGCGTCGATCAAGGCCGAAGCAAAGCACAGCGGTGTATCACATCAACTTCAAACCATGCCGGGTATCGGCCCTATTACAGCCATGGCGGTTGAAGCATTTGCGCCAGAGATGGGTTGCTTTGAGCGTGGCCGTAATTTTTCTGCCTGGCTTGGACTGGTACCCAGACAGCACTCTACGGGTGGCAGGCAAATACTCGGTCACACATCCAGGATGGGACAGAAGGATATCCGCCGGTTGCTCATCATGGGGGCAATGTCCGTGATCAAAGTGACGATAGAAAAAGGCACCGACGAGAGCTCGTGGCTTGGCCGTATGCTGGCGCGAAAGCCGCGCATGGTTGTCGCCATCGCACTGGCCAACAAGATGGCACGGATGATCTGGGCTATGCTAAAAAAAAGGCGATATTATACTTGACGTACCCGGCGCGGTTTGAGATAACAATCGCGCTCTGACCCTTCGGGGTTATCAGTGGGTAGCGCAGTTGGTTAGCGCGCTCGATTTAGGTTCGAGAGGTCGTGGGTTCGAGTCCCACCCCACTCGGCTTAATCGTCCTTCTTGTCGTCCGCTTCCGGCTTCTTCGTCAGGTCCAGCTTGTCCATAACCTTATCAAGCGCGTGGTCGGACGTGTCAGCGCCCACGTCTTTAGCGGCTTCTTTGAATCGCTCTAGCTGGGATTTTTCAGGACACATATCTGCTTACCTTCTGCATGACCTCTTCACGACCGCCAGACCAAACTGCTGGCGTCAGATCAGAATTGAATGCGATCTCTCTGCTTTGTTGGGTGATGGCCCCTTTGTCTAGATTCTCGTAGATCAAAAACGGCACAATATCGGTCGCCTCGTGTTTCTGGACTTCCATTGAAAACAAGACGGCACGCAAGACGTTGACATCGTTTGTTGCGGGGAACACGGCGGCGATTTTTCCGCTCGCAGACCTTACCACAATATCTACGGTGTAATGCGGTAGGCTAGGTATCAAGGCCTCAGATAAAGAAACCCTGTCTTCTTGAAATTTATCCTCTAAGGCGCTGATCAAGTCTTCCTTGAATGTGCTTCTAACTACCTCTCTGTTCAAGAACAGCAAGTCTTGAACGCGCGCTAGAAATGTCAAGAACGGCAACGCAAGTGTCGCTAATTCTACCTTGGGAACCCAATTCGTGCAGAACAGCCCGTCTTCTTCCGAAAGATCGACCCCGTGATCTGACAAAAGGCCAGATAGTATCTCGCGCCTATTCTCCGAAGAAAAATCTACCCCCTGTCCCTCAAGGCCAAAAAGCAAGCTCCCGCTGTCTTCCAGACGCGCACGTTCACCCTCGATGCGCGCATAGAACGAAATTCTGTCACCAGAAAACCAAGTGACCGGCGTTGATATGGAAAATCCAACGGGGACTTCGCGGACAACTAACCCATCGCAAAAAGCGGCGCATATGTCTTTCTGTAAGTTCACAGCAAGGCACCTCCTTCTGCGAATCCAAAACGCGCTGCAGCGATAGACAGCGCGTTTTTTTCGGTTACATTGAACGTTACCGTGCATTCCATTTTCGTGAACACCGGCCAAGCAATCATCAGATTTTTGTCTCTTGATACGCCTGGAAACGTTTCGTGAACATTACCACGGACCACATGGCAATGCCAGTTCAAATGGTCAGTATGAAGTTCGTGGCAACAGACCACCTTCAGAGACTTTCCGTCCTTCATGCCAAGTGTGGCGCGGTAATATTCCTTCTCTACGTTGAGCGCGACGAGAACGAAAAAATCTTGCCCTAAGCATGAAAACTTCACCGAGCGCCACTTCCACCCTCGCCCCAAAGACCTCTTTCCTCGTCCGAGCGGAAATTGAGCGTGGGGAACTGTACCCTCTGCCCATTCTCCGCATTTCACATCCTGCTTTGGCCCTCGGATAATGTCGGATACGGTAATCGGCTTAAGGCCGCTCATCAGGATATTCCTGCGAACGAGTCAGCCCGCCGATAAGTCAGTCGCTTTCCGACAATGCCTTCAAGTGCCGTGTCTGCGCGCATTGTGTCGTTAGATCCATTTGCAACGCGATTATTGTAACGGAACTCAAATTCAGCGGCATAGCGGTGCAAATGCTTCTGTCGCAATGCTGGTAGACACCCCTCATGCCACGCTTGAAAATGCTGAAATAGCCCTCAATCGTGTTCGTGTGGACGACACCACGACCATATTCGCCCTTGCTGTGTGTCGTGAAGTCGTGATCCGCGAAGTGCTTGCCAATGCCTGTGTATTGCTTCGCTTCGTCGGTATAGACGGTTGCTTCTTTGGCGATATTTGCGTGCAGGATAGGCACGAGTGTTACCTTGGTCACGTCCTTAACAACGAAGGACTTAGAGCGGCCCGTTGTGCGATCTACCAGAGACAGCATTGCGTTCTTGTGAGCGTAGCCGCGTGCGCCTTCCTTCTTCTTGTGCTTTTGGCCGATGAAGGTTTCGTCAACCTCGACAACACCACCGCCGGAACCGAACGCGACAGTGCCATCAGAGCGCATTGCTTCGCGGATACGATGCGACATGAACCAAGCGGTTTTGAGCGTAACGCCAAGCGTGCGGTGAAGCTGGTTGCTGCTGATACCTTTCTTGCTGGCGCACATCAGATAGATCGCTTGCAGCCACAAGCACATGGAAACATGGCTGCTTTCAAAGATGGTGGCGACCTTGACGGTGAAAGGCTTGCGGCACTTGTAGCACTTATAAGCGCCGATGCGGGTGGATTTGCCGCCCATCTTGGAAACGCGCTCGCGTTCGCCGCACTTGGGGCAAGTCGCGCCGTGTGGCCAAATACGCGCTTCTACATAGGCGTATGCGGCTTCTTCGTTGTGGAACTCAGGGCGGGACAGAACAGACATGGTATCAACTCACTTTGGTTGATATTATTATATCAATTCAGAGTGGGTACGGCAAGTATAATATCGCCAAAAAAAAGGTGAAGTTTACAGAGACCCGATGGCTGAGACCACCGCATAAACCGGCGATAAATTAGGCCATCGGTTACCAAGGATGTGAGAGGTTTTCGACAGCATGGGCAAATGATCGAATAGATCCGGGTCAGGAAGACCAGCTTGTTGCTACGCGCCTCAAGCGCGCATCCGTGTTTTGGACCTGATCCGCGAACGAGCCATCAGGGCCAGCAGCCGCGTGCGCTGCGCAAACAGGCCGGACACACGACTGCATCTGACAAACGCTCATATCAGCTCGAAAAATGTCTTGCTATGCAGGAGCAATGGTATGGACCCCGCCGCCCTCGGTTGGAGTATCT
>NZ_JBDWLR010000082.1:0-2230 GCF_039973035.1 Sedimentitalea sp. | reverse complement strand
GAAGCGCATATTGCGGGCCGGGTTACCACACTTGCTGCCTGCTGGATCGTGACGCGCAAGGACACTGTCAGGTTGGGATTCACCGATCATGACCGCGCCCTGACCGTCGATGGCATCCATTGCCAACCGGAAAGCGGGCTTTCAACAACTGCGATGACGGGTGGGCCTCAGTTGGCGACAGGCGGTGGCGAGGTTGCCGGGGCCTTGTCCAGCCCGGTACTGAGCGAAGACGATCTGGAAGCAGGGCTTTGGGATCATGCCGAAGTCGGTGTCTTTCTCGTCAACTGGCAACAGCCTGCAGATCATGTCCTGCTTCGCCGTGCCCGTATTGGAGAAATCACGCGAACCGGTGACGCCTTTCAAGCTGAACTGCGGGGTCTGGCGCATTTGTTGGAAGCTCGTCAGGGGCGGGAATTTTCGAAGTCCTGCGATGCGGACCTCGGGGACGCGCGGTGCAAGGTCGAATTGAACGATCCAGCCTATCAGGCAACCGGAACGGTCTTGAGCGCATCCTTTGAATGGGTTCGTTTATCTGGCTTCAGCGACTTTGAGGAAGGTTGGTTTACCAGTGGTCGACTTGAAGTCCTGGACGGGCCTCTTTCCGGATTTGCATCAGAAGTTGCCAGCCATCGCAATGATGACGGCGCGGTGATTTTGGCGCTGTTTCAGCCCGCACCAAAAATCCTTGCGAACGGCACTGCGATCAAGGTCAGAGCTGGCTGCAACAAATCCTTGGTGACCTGTAGATCAAAATTCGCCAATCATCTGAATTTTCAGGGATTTCCGCACATGCCAGGGACCGATTTTGCGTTGTCCTATCCGAACCGCAACACGGGGAAAAACGATGGCAGTGCTCTTGCCTCCTGATGCATTTGAACCACAAACGGCTTTGTTGAGTGACAAGGTGCTGGGTGAAGCACGATGCTGGCTCGGAACACCCTATCAACATCAGGCCAGCCTGAAAGGCGTCGGATGTGATTGTCTTGGTTTGCTGCGTGGGGTCTGGCGGGCGTTTTATGGCGATGAACCGGAAACCGCACCAGATTATTCGTCCGACTGGGCCGAGACTGGCGGTCAGGAAAACCTTCTGACAGCTGGCAGGCGCTGGTTGGTTGAGCGGGCCAAAGAGGTGGCCGAACCGGGCGACGTTCTGGTGTTTCGGTGGCGGGATGGCAGCCCGGCAAAACATGTCGGTATTCTGAGTACACCGATCACCGCAGCGCCCCACATCATTCACGCTTATGAACGGGTTGGCGTGATCGAAAGTCCGCTGGTGCCCGCCTGGCAACGACGCATCGCGACTGTGTTTTCCTTCCCGGAGATCGATTGACCGATGGCAACACTTGTTCTCGCAGCTGCTGGCCAGGCTATTGGCGGTTTTTTCGGCCTTGGCGGGGTCGGGACCATATTTGGAAAGGCCGCAGGAGCCCTCGCAGGTGGTTTCATCGACCGATCCATCTTCGGTGGCTCGTCCCGGTCCGTAGAATCCGGCAAACTGGCTGATGTCAGCGTTCAATCTTCCAATGAAGGGGCGTCTTTGCCCCGGGTGTATGGTCGGGTGCGGCTGGCAGGGCAGGTGATCTGGGCAACTAATTTCGAAGAAGTGGTCTCCACCGAAGAACAGGGCGGCAAGGGAATCGGCGGCGGCTCAAACGTATCCGTGACCTCCTACAGCTATTTCGCAAACTTCGCTGTTGCATTGTGTGAAGGAGAAATCGCCCGGGTTGGCAGGATCTGGGCCGACGGCAAAGTGCTCGACACGCGCCAGATCAATATGAGAGTCTATCACGGTTCTGCCGAACAAATGCCTGATCCTCTGATCTCCGCGTTTCAATCAACCGCACCGGCCTATCGAGGCACAGCTTATGTGGTGTTCGAAAGACTGGCTTTGGAACAATTCGGTAATCGTTTGCCGCAATTGAGCTTTGAGGTCATCCGGCCCGTTGAGCCACTGGAAACCCAGATACGGGCGGTGACGATCATTCCGGGCGCAGGCGAGTTCGTTTATTCTCCCGAAATTGTCTCGGAAGTGCTGGGGCCGGGGTCACAAAGACCACTCAACCGGCATGTGGAAGCTGCCAAATCTGACTGGGCCGAGTCGCTTGATGAATTGCAAAGCCTTTGCCCCAACCTGAAACGTGTCGCGCTGGTGGTTGCCTGGTTCGGCGATGATTTGCGGGCAGACCACTGCACGGTCAGACCGAAGGTCGAGGACAAGGTCACCACCACA
>NZ_JBDWLR010000081.1:0-9666 GCF_039973035.1 Sedimentitalea sp. | reverse complement strand
CCGCGGCACCCTAACCGGAAACCGTCCAAAGAGAGTATCGATCACCCGGGTCCGATAATCGTGAATGGGCATGGTACGACCGCAGCAAGGGCAGCTAAGGCTCGCGTCAGAGATTTCCTCAATTTGATGCTGGATAATGGCCAAATGAAGTTGGGCGAGAAGCGTCTTGCTGTGCTCAAGTTTGAGCCCCAAATCACCGTGATACCGGCCAGGAAGATTGAAACTAATGATCTGCTGCTTTCGCTTTTTCCCAGCCTCAGTCGTAGTTTCCACATTAATTCCTACGTCCATGCCAGCCTCCAAGTGTTCAAAAACTCAAAGACCTTAGCAGAACACCCCCAAGTTTTGCCCACTCTCGATCAACTCCGCGCGATTCGAAATCCCTGGCTAGCTGAGGCCGGAGGCTCATTGCACCTGTAATTGCCCGGTGCGCAGAATCGTGGTCTGATGCCAAGCTAACAGGCGGAGCATCCAGCAGCCTGATCAGGACATCGTTCAATGCCAGCCAAGCGATGAGAACACAGCTCAGGTCGTCGGGCGGGACAGGCGCGAGTATCAAATCCCTTGCTGCGATCCCAACCAGTGTCGGCCGGATTGCGCAACCGGCGCGAACGCCCGCGATCTAGTCCACCCTGCTAATCAGGGCAGATCAACATGGCAGGGGTCATGCCGTGAGCCAAACGTCGAGCTTGGCAACATCAGGCAAGCCGCCCGCGTGGACAAGCTTGCCGTCCACCGAGATGCCCGGCGTGGACATCACACCTGCCATTGCAATGGATTTCGCATCGGTGACCTTCAAGACCTCGACCTCCACGCCCAACCGCGATGCCGCGTCCTTGATCATGGCTTCGGTCGCTTCGCAGCGTTTGCAGCCGGGGCCGTAGACATTGACTGTTTTCATGTTCGAGTATCCTTCTTGCGATAGACCGAGACTTGGAAATTCTGGACATTGCCCTTGGGCGTCCGGTGGGCATGGCGCTCTGCGTGGACCGGAGTCAGCAGGTCCGGGATCAGGCTGTCGATCTGCCCTGCAAGCGTTTCGGGCGAATATCGCAGCACAGGGAGATTGGAGCAACGCTCCGGCCCCGTGAGATCGAATGTGGTTATGGCTGCGACGCCGCCTGGCCGCAGGCTCGCCCCCAGCGTTTCGAGGTAGTGCCGCTGATCTAACGGGTCCGTCAGAAAATGAAAGACAGCACGATCAAACCAGAGATCGTAGGCCCGGTCGGGCGTCCAGGCACAGATATCCGCCACTATCAGCGAGACACCAACGGTATGCGAACCCAGCCGCGCCCGCGTGATTTCCAACGCCTCCGAGGACAGATCAAGGACTGTCATCGCTCCCAGACCTTCGTCCAGCACATGATCGACAAGACGAGATGTACCGCCGCCGACGTCGATCATCACCCCACCTCGCGGCAAATGTTGGCGAACGAGCCGTAGCGAGACCACAGCCACATCTTCGAACCAGGTCAGCGTGTTCTCGTCCCGAGCCAGATAGGCGGTATCCCAATGCTTGCCGATATCCATGCCGCGCACCTCTCTTACAGCAGGGAGTTGAACAGAAAGCCGGTGGCGAGGATACCCGATGCGACGACAGCGATGAAGATCGCGATCAGCCGGTAGGTCAGTACTTGCTTGAGAATAATCATTTCCGGCAAGCTCAGCGCAATCACTGACATCATGAATGCAAGCGTCGTGCCAAGCGCAGCCCCCTTGCCCAGCAGTGCCTCGACAATGGGGATCACTCCAGCAGCATTCGTATACATGGGCACGCCCACGGCGACAGCCGCCGGAACCGACCACCAGGTCTCACCGCCCATGATCCGCAGCATCATCTCCTCGGGAACATAGCCGTGAATGGCGGCACCGATGCCTATGCCGACCAGCACCCAGATCCAGACCTTGCCGACGATTTCGCGCACTTGTTCCACCCCGACCTTGAGCCGGTCGACGAGCGTCAGCCGCTCTTCGGGAAGGTCGCCGACGGTCCCGGCGTTCAGTTCGCGGACCCAGTCCTGCAGATACCGCTCCAGTCCCATGCGACCCAGCACGAACCCTGCCACGGTCGCGATCGTAAAACCGAAGACAAGGTAAATCGTGGCGATCTGCCAGCCGACAAGGCCGTAGAGCAGCCCCAGCCCGACCGGACCCACCAAAGGTCCTGCAATGAGGAACGAAAAGGTGACGCCAAGTGGAATCCCCGCCGAGACGAACCCAATGAACAGTGGCACTGACGAGCAGGAGCAGAACGGCGTCAACACGCCCAGAAGGGACGCGAGCGGATAGCCCCAGATCTCGCGTTTGCCCGCGAGGATTGCACGGGTCTTTTCTGGTGAAAACCAGCTCCGCAACACGCCGGTGACAAAGACGATGCCAGTTAGCAGCAGCAGCACCTTGGGCACATCATAAACGAAGAAGGCGATGGCCTCCCCAGTATGGCTGTCACGCGCCACGGGAAACAGCGCTGTCACCCATTCCGCGATTGGGATCAGCTGGCCATACAATAGATACAGTAACACGCCCGCGATGGGCACACCCACATACCAAAGCCAGTCGGGCAAATCGTGTTGCGTGGCGGGATCATGCGTTTGAGCGCTCATGCGACCTTCCTTTCAGGTTCTGTTTCCAAAGCCAGGACCGCGTCGAGCACCTTGGCGAGTTCTGGTGGGAGGTCAGGGTTCAGACGATACCGCACCCATTGCGCGTCTCGTCGATCCACCACCAATCCCGCCTGCTTCAAAACCTGCATGTGGCGCGACATTCGGCTTTGCGTCGCGCCGAGCTTTTTCATCAACTCGCAAACACAGTGCTCAGTGTCGTCACCAAGCAACTGCATCGCCTTGAACCGCGTAGGCTCGGCCAGTGCCGATAGGACTGTGAGAATCATGGGGCCTCCTGCTTTTGCGCATTGGCGCATACACACAGATGCAGCGCTTTGATCTTGGTCAATCCATGTTTAGAATTCTGGCATAGTCCTTGCGGTTGTATCGCGCCCGGTCCGACCGCTAGGAGCGGCACGACATGTGCCCATCCGAACGCCAGCGCCAGAGCGGCCTCGGCAAGCAGCAACACGGACGCGGCGTCCCGGGGGCGATCCTTCAGAACCGTCTGCAGGACCGTCGTCGCCCGCACGAGAGGCGATCCTTGCCCAGCATCCATCCGTGTCGCGATCTTCGGGCTCGACGGTCGGCAGCGCCCATTCCAGCGTCTTGAATGAAACCGGCCACTCCACCACATGGCGCTTGGACAAGTAGACCTCCCCGGCCGGGCCCAGATGCTCGCCGGGCTGCAGGCAGGCAATTGCTTCGTGCAGATCCCCTACCCTTTCCGACCATCCGGTCAGGGCGACACACGTCTCAGCCACCGGCAATGCCAGTCGCTCCCGAAGCAGGACCCGGGGCAGCCTCTATTCGGCCCACCACAAGTTGCAAGTTGCCGAGCGCGGCGTCCGACAAAAACACCACATCTTCAGGAGTTTCGGTTCGCGCAGAGGTGACCCATGGGGGCATGCGGGGTAGGGTGTCGAAGTCGTCAGCAGCATAGTTCATACCACAAGGCCACCCAACCGCGGCGCTTTCCGCTACCAGTTTGCGCATAGACCGCTTCACCCTGCCCCTCTTTCTTACATCCAATAAGTTTGCATTATCGGACAATATGAAATTGAGCCCCGCAGATACAGATACGGCTCATTTTCGCGGCTCATGGCTGGAACCTCGCCCTTTCAACTCGCCCTTTCAAGTAGAAGTCCGACAAGGTCGACAGATGTCCATGAGGTTCCCTGACAGTACTTTCACGACAGAGCTAAACGGATTTCATGAGACAGGAACCACAGTCCGGAGACCTCACCATCCAGCCTATTCTATCGACGACTCAAGTGATCCGGTAACGAAAATAATGTGTCAACACTGCAAGAGCGATACAGCAATGAGCATGCAGTTGCCCTGTCCGCTCGGTCAGTAGGATTGATCGCCGCATGTCAGACTTTTCCTAGGAACATACGCATCGCGGGTTCAAACCGGATCACAAGTTGCCACCCTGCCCGTAGATTTTTTGCGGACTGCCGGACAAGGCGATTGTATTCCTGAGATCTGCTGACGGTCTTCGGCGATCGCGACAACAGTGGCTGAATGGAAGTCCTATATGATGGCGCTGTTCTCGAACCATTCGCTGCAAACGCCAGTTCGGCGGAAGTCAACGAGCGCATTCTCCAGTAACATCTCGCCCACACCTTTGTCGAAATGACCCGCCGCTACCAGCGTCGTAGGAACCCGTTTCGGGTCAACCTCACCAATGCCGGCCTCGCCTCAGCACACTCTATAGACCGATTTAGCAACAACCTCGACTTCGCACTATGTATCTGACGGCATCACGCAAGGTGCCACAGGCGCGATGGGACAACTACTTGGCTCGATTGAAACAAACCGCACAGATTTGGGTGTCACATGTGCGACCTCCGCAGTCCGGTATGGCCTACAAAGATGGGCTGTAGATCATCAATGGCTCCCTGCCCCACCATCGCTTTGGGCGCAAAGCATATGTCTGTGACGGATTTCTGCCTGTCGAGTTACTTAGGCACGCTGGGCGCTTAGAACAAATAGCCCCTTCCTTCTGTCGTCGCGACCATCAAAAGAACGGATCCAAAATTTATGCTACAGGCGACCTGCGACCGGTTGAAGCCGATGCGCTAACACCCATCGCATGATGCAAAAGTTAGCAGAAATCTTCGCTCAAATTGCTGCTGGAACGTGTTGAGAGAATTGGCCTTGTGTTGGCTGAAGAAGGCCGTGCGTAAGGGTAAGCTCCCGACCCGAATCCGACAGAATCCAACTGTCGACGACAGACAGAATCCAACTGTCGACGACAGATTGAGTAGCCAAGATCCTCGTTTTTTGCTTGGCTTTGCCTCTTACCCAGCAATTCTCTAAGAAAGTGGCAAGGTACAGACATTACTGACTTTAAACTAATTATTTCAATGGCTTATATCAACATTCACGCTGCAACGCCTATTGATGTTGTGGATAACTTTTACACTATATTTAGATTCTTCTTGCCGGATTCACTGGATCGTGGCATTCCCATCCTGACGGCCAAACGCGTCAGGCACGCTGTGCGCCGTCAGAACGAAAGAGAGCCTTAGCAAAGGCCGAACCTAGGCGGCAGTACATGGATGATCGTAGCGTTGGATACACACCAGGCATAGGCTCTTCTGACATCGGAGCGTTTGCAGATAATCTGGCCGAGTCATTGGATCGCCAGATGAAGATTGCGTTCGAGCCCGAAGAGCGCAAAGCCCTTCGGAGCTTCAGTTCATCAGAGGTAGCAGGTCTGCTGCGTGTCAGCACGTCCAACCTACGCAATCGCCACAAAGACGGCAGCTTTCCCGAAGTTCGCACAGACAGTCGCGGTCACAGAGCATATGAAGCCGAAGAAGTTGATAAACTCCGTGAAATTCTTAGCCGCACCGGAAAGAACGTGGACGCCTACCGGCCCGGACGTCGTAGCGGCGACCGTCTGCAAGTCATTTCGGTCGTCAACTTCAAAGGCGGTTCCTCTAAGACAACAGCGACAATCCACTTGGCGCAGCGCTATGCCTTGCGTGGTTACCGTGTACTCGTTCTGGATCTTGACCCACAGGCAAGTCTGACAACCTTTTTCGGCTTTCGACCTGAACTCGAGTTCGCCGAAGGCGGCACGATCTATGATGCCCTTAAATACCAGGACCAAGTTCCGCTCTCAGAGGTCATACAGAAAACCTATTTTCATAAGCTCGACATGGTTCCGGCCGGATTGATGCTGTCGGAGTACGAGACCGAGACGGCAAATGCGCTCGCAGGTCGAGTACAGCCAATATTTGCTGAACGTCTCGCGTTGGCCTTAGAAGAGGTTGAAGCCGACTATGACATCGTCCTGATCGATTGCCCGCCACAACTAGGCTTTCTCACTTTGACTGCCCTGGCGGCTTCCACTGGCCTTCTGGTGACGGTTGTCCCGGGGATGCTCGACATTGCGTCGATGAGTCAATTTCTGAAGCTCGCATCAGAAACCGTGAAAGCAGTTGAAGAGGCCATTGGGCGGCGTGTTACTTGGGATTTCGTCAAGTTCCTGATTACTAGGTACGAGCCCTCCGACGGCCCCCAAACCCAAATGGCCGGCTATTTGAGATCGATTCTAGCCGGTCAAGTCATGACCGAGCCGATGTTGAAGTCGACAGCAATCTCAGACGCTGGAATGACCCAGCAGACCGTATACGAAGTGGATCCGAGCCAGTTCATCAGAAAAACAATTGATCGCGCCTTGACCAGCGTGAACGGCGTTGCCGACGAGCTGGAGCAAACGATCCAGATGGCATGGGGACGTCGCTGATGGCCCGAAACATTTTTAACCAACCTCCCAAAGACGAACACGACGCG
Source organism: Sedimentitalea sp. (assembly GCF_039973035.1). Taxonomy (NCBI): domain Bacteria; kingdom Pseudomonadati; phylum Pseudomonadota; class Alphaproteobacteria; order Rhodobacterales; family Paracoccaceae; genus Sedimentitalea; species Sedimentitalea sp. The sequence goes on along the minus strand of NZ_JBDWLR010000081.1, from coordinate 3,253 downwards.
GCACCCCCCTCCCCTGCCCGAGCCAAACCAGCGAAGCTGCCAGGCTCGGTCGGAGGCCTACGTGACTCGCTTCGCGAGATCACCGCCAATTCGATTCGCGACATCGATCCCGCCCAGATCGACATGGATGGCCTAAGAGATCGCTTGATACTGGAAGACAACAGCATCGGCGAGTTGGCCGAGAGCATCCGGAAGCATGGTCAGCAAGTACCAATCATGGTCCGACCCTCCAACCAACCGGACCGATACCGCATTGTCTACGGTCGGCGCAGACTTGCCGCGATCCGAAAGGTTGGTGGCCCGGTTAAGGCAATCGTGCGAACATTGGACGATGACGCCTCGCTGATTGCACAAGGCCAAGAGAACAACCTCCGTTTGGACCCATCGTTTATTGAAAAAGCGATGTTTATTAAAGAGATGCAGGAAGCTGGGTACAAACCTGGTGTTATCCAAGATGCTCTCGGACTGACGAGGCAAGGTGTATCCAACCATCGTGTTGTCATAGAGCAATTGCCCGATCAGCTCATTCACATCATCGGGCCAGCCCACGGTATCGGGCGGCGACAATGGGGTGACTTGGCCATTTTCTCAGAGAAGGCGAATCTCGTAGACATAGCTAGTAGGACAATCGCCGAACTGCCCGAGGGCACCCCCAGCTCCGAAAAATTTAATGCGGTATACACGGCATGCTCAAGCAAAGAGCGAAGCCCAGTAAAGTCGACCGGTGGCAGCAAAACGATGGTTGTCAAAGATGAGAACGGCAGTTGCGTTGGGACACTTTCCATTGATCAAAAGGCAGTCGCCGTCAGAGTCGCCCGAAAAAATAATCCAGAATTCAGCCAGTGGTTCGAAGAGCATGCAGAAGCTGTACTTAAGCAGCTCTTCGACAAATGGCAGAATGAGCGAGGCACGGGACCCTAGCCCCAGCCGGAATCAAAACACGAGCAGAGGAGAACGGCGAAGACCATAAAGAAAAGAGCCCCCCAAAGTTTCCCCTGGAGAGCCCTCATCATCTGATTAGCATCTTTGGTGTAGCAAGCTCCGACAAAACGGTCAAGAGTCACCGATTCGGTGGACGTCCCTTTATTGTCTTTTCTCACATGAAATCGTGGGAAAAGCTTGGGAAGTTGTGGGCCACAATGGTCCAAGTTCACATAACATGGCATTAACAAAACCATCGATCGAAATAGCTGGTGCTTCTACAGCACCCAACTCAACAACATCATCAACGACTGACATCTGGGGCATTTTCAGAGCGCTCAGAGATGCTCGCAGTCTATTTGACCTTCGCCCAAGCCACATTCACACACTCCAAGCGATGCTAAGTTTCTTGAAACCAGGTCACGGTGAAACAGTTTTCGCCTCCAACTACTCGATCTGCCAGCGGGTTGGTGGAATAGATGAGCGCACACTCCGGAGGCACATCAACCGATTTGTCGAGCTCGGTTTCATTACGCGCAATGACAGCTCCAACCGAAAACGCTACCGTGTTCGCTCGTCTAATGGTGAATGCATCAGCTACGGCTTATCACTCGCCCCACTACTCCAACGTGCCAGCGAGCTTGTAGCCCTGGCGCAGGAGATAGAACACAACCGACGCGACCAGATCTTTCTACGTAAACAGATCCTGACAAAATTGGCTCAACTCGAAGAGCTAAATCACAGGAACCCATTCATCCGAGACGCTCGCAAAGCGCTACGCAGAAAATTGAGCCTCTCCGAATATCGTGCTTTACTCGCCGGCACGGACGCAGAATTCGAACTGATTTCCATGGAGCCAGATGCCCCCGAAACAATGACATTGCCCGCCAATGACGGTCAAACTGTCCGGCATCAATCTAAGTCTGAAGAAGAAAGAAAAGATTTAGAAAAGACCCCAGCGGATCCATTGTTGGAACCACAACTGCTGACATCCGTGTGCGATCAAGCGGCATCCTTCACGACCAACAAACTTAGAAATTGGATTGATATTGCAAACCATGCTCGAACTCTCGCACCGATGATGGGTATTCATCCAGGAGCTTTCGAAAAAGCAGCGAATGCCATTGGAGTACGGAAAGCGTCGTGTGCCGTCTTCATCCTGCTTCAATTTGGCGAACGAGTCAGAGACTTTGGTGCATATTTCCACAGCATCACTTTAGGTCAGAGGCAAAGTCAGTTTAATCCTGCTGCACTAATCAAGCGCCTGGCAGTAGCCAGCATACACTCCACTTAACGTCCACCGCGGTGGACATGTATCGCACAAATCTAGACATGGAAGCTGAAAAATGGAATGAGGAAATGATAGGTCACTGAGATCCGGTATGCAACGTGGAAGTGAACTCCGCATTCACCGCAGCTTCTCGATATATAAGCTAGCCATGTCCACCGCGGTGGACATCCAGGCAATCGATCCTATTCAGGCACAACAGGTGTACGGCGACCAGCGCTTCAAAGACAGATCAATCGAGATCCTCTCGCGAGCTTCTAAGGGACAGTTACCATCATACCGGTAGTTCAAAATCGCCGAACAAATTCGGGAAAAGCCGTTCTCGGTAGTTCAATGGGAATGCCAGTCGCACCCGAGTTTTCGGAGATGCGGATATGAGATATCCCGCAGTGGCAGCTTGTTGCATGGGTCAGAATCACCTTGTTGCAGCGGTCAGCGCGTTCGCGGTAGGTTGGATACCTAACAGAGAGCAGCGTGCGAATGCCCCACAAATTCAATGCCGCGCATCGCAACAAATTTCCGGCAGCGAAATACCGCGTCACCAACTGGCCCGAGTACAACGAGGCACTTCGTCGGCGGGGTGATTTGAGCATCTGGTTTGACGAAGAGGCGGTCCGTAAATGGTCGCCCCGCCGACGTATCGGTCGTGGTGGCCAGTGCAGATACTCGGACTTTGCCATCGAGAACTGTCTTGCGCTGAGGCTGGTGTTTCATCAGCCACTGCGGCAGGTGCAGGGGATGGTGCGATCTCTGATGCGGCTGCTGGGCCTGTCTCTGCCGGTGCCGGATTTCTCGACCCTTTCACGCCGGGGCAAAGGTCTACATGTCCTGCAACCTTCGCCAGAAGCGAAAGGGCCGATCACGCTGATCGTGGATAGCACCGGTTTGAGTATCCATCGTGGATCTGGATGGAACGAGACTAAGCATGGGGCGGGAAAGACCCGCAAATCCTGGCGCAAGCTCCATGTCGGGTTGGATCCGGACAGTGGCGAGATCGTCGCTTCACGGCTGACCACCGAACGGATTGGCGATGAAACTGCCCTA
>NZ_JBDWLR010000080.1:0-5912 GCF_039973035.1 Sedimentitalea sp. | reverse complement strand
CCATTTTCCGCACCCGCCGTACCCGATTTGTTCTATTTGGGTGCAGCGGGTGTGGGGCATAAACAGGGGCATTTTCCGTACCCCGAGCGACACCGACCGCTTAGCTACATCACTGATGGTTGACTGGCTGGGGTGGTAGGAATCCTTGCCGGTCGATACAGACCATCGGCTTACCGTCGGCGGGTGACGAACTGGGGCGGTTTGGGGGGCAGTCGGCGTCGGGCAGGTTGGGGTGGACGGGTCCCGAGCGATAGCGAAGGTGGTCGAAGCGTCGGGGGGTGTCCGTCCAGTGGATCCGATGCCCCTTTACATGTGGTCGACGAAACACTCGATTGAATCCGCAATAGCTTCTGGCGACATATCCCGACGGAAAAATTCGACAAACCCATGTTCTGGCAGGACCAAATAGCTGAACGTGGAATGATCAACGAGGTAATAGTCATCCTCTGCTGGATGCGCCTTGTAGTAGGTCTTGAAGGTTTGGCTTGCGGCTTTCACCTGCCCGGGCGAACCGGTCAACCCGATCATGCGTTCGTGCAGGTTGCCTGCAAAATCACCAACCACTTCGGGAGTGTCCCGCGCGGGATCGATCGAGATGAACACGGGCGTTACTGACTTGCCGCGCTCTTCGAGGATATCGATGGCCTCGGCGTTACGCGCGACATCGAGCGGGCACACATCCGGGCAGAATGTATAGCCAAAATAGATCAGCGTGGGCTCGGTCACGACATCTTTGTCCGTCACTGTTTCGCCTTGCGAATTGACCAGCTCGAAAGGGCCACCAATCTGGTCGGAACCACCGGCAATCTGGCTGGCGCGGCATACTTTGAAATCCGGCGATTCATCGGGCTGAGCTGCAAGCAAGTCTTCAGAAGCAAACTCTGCAAGGAAATCGATTGCTATTGCCATGAGTTGAGGGGAAATTTCCGAACAAACCCCGCCGACAATACCTTCAGGTGTGGCAATTTCGTACTTCTCGTCGTTGATCCACATCACTCCCCGGTGGGTCAAAACTACATATGGTCCACCAACGGCCAACGACTTGACCTCTTCGTAGGGCAGGTTCGTCTGAATAACATCTCCGTCACTATCAAGCACAAATGATATGACCTGGATCTTGTTATCGATATTGCATGCAAATATCCGAAAGTGGTCGCTTTGAGATGCCGTGAACAAACCACCAAATGGATTTGAGTCTTTGGCCAACACAGCGCTATTAGGAAAGATGAGTGTTGCGCACGTGAGTGCATAGAAGACGAGCCTGAACAACATTGAATCACCATAGTTAAATTTCGGGATCATCACAGCTCCTTAAACTCAGATTGGGCACCTCACCTCGAATAGCAAAAAAAATGAAGTGAGGCACCCCCGGCAAACCCGCTAAGGGTTCACCGAGGGTAGAGTCATGGTGGTTGCCGATGGACGACATAGTCCGCCAGCCACTGCCAGTAGGCGTCAGCGTTGACGAAGCCCTGAGACTGGGCAGCAAGGTCTTCAGCCTCCCGGCGTGACAGCCCGCCATCGAACTGAGCGATCGCGGCCCGCTCCTCGAACGCATCGATGTCAGGGATCAGCATGGCAGTTGAATCTGGTCAACGATCGACCGTTTTTGCTCGTCACTGATGCCCGCCGAATATATCCCGTAGGTGATCCCGTTCTCTGACCGGGCGGACTTGTGGCCAACCAGAGACGCGGTCCAGTGCTCAGGGACGCCGGTTCGTTCGCACTGCGTGATGAACCACTTCCGTGTTGAGTGAAACACCAACCCCGGGCGCTCAAGCGACAGCCGGGACCGCAGCCGCGCAAACCCCTTGGTGACTTCGTTCACCGTAAGATCAGGAAACAGTGGTCCACTGGTGGGCAACTCAGAGAGCAGGGCCTCCAACCGAGGATGGACCGGAACCAATCGCTCCGCCGCATCAGTCTTCAGCAGCCGCAGATCATTAGGTCGAACATGAACGAAGCAGCCGAGGTTGCCCTTGGCGACGAGATCGTCCCGCAGCAAGCCAACCGCCTCACCGGCCCGCATTCCAGTCAGCAAACAAGTCAGAAGGACGGGATGTAACTGCCGATCTTCAGCCCCCAGCAGCCTGAAGACCTCCTCGTCAGTCGGAACGGCATAGGGCTGAGGCCGGACTTTCTGATCGAACAACACTGTCTTGAAGGGGTTGGTTGACAGTTGCCCCTCGTAGACCACCCAATCGAGGAAATGGTTGACCTGCGACCAGATACGCTTCTGGGTTCTGACCGTGATCCGGGTGGTCTTGGTCGATGAGAAGGTAACCAGTTGATCCAACCCCAGCCCTCGTGACGCCTCTGACTTTCCGATGACAGGTGACAGTTGGGCGATCAGACCGAGGAACTCTCGACCGTCCTCCCGGTTGACCCCCGTCACTGCTCGGTCACCATAGCGGGACAGGAATAACTCGACCGAGTAGCGGACACTCTTGAACCCACCGGGACGTAACTCCCGTTGTCGCCGCATAAGGTAGCGACGACCGACTTCGGCAACTGGAACGACCGGCTTCGGTGCAACCCGCTCGAAGGGCACCTGTTCAACTTGCTCCAGAGTGGCCCGGAGGCGAGCGAGAGCATCGGTCGATGCCCCCTCCCATCCAACCGACTCAGTCGCTTCCTGAGCGGCAGCCTCTGCGCCAGAGATGACCTGTTCGACCTGAGCTTCGTACCGGGCGTTGACCGCCGCAGCACGAACCCGCGCGGTCCTGACGTCACTGGTCTTCAGCGACTGTTTCAGCGCTTGAGAGCCGAGGACTACCGCGATGTCCCGGGGATAGTTGCGGCGATACAGCCACGTGTTGCCCTTGCGATAGGCATACTGAATTTGAGCAGACATACTGTCTCCTCCTTTCTTGATTTGATTTTTTGGAAGGGAGCCGTCAGGCAGGGTCGACGACCCGCACGATCAACTCGATTGACGGTTCGCCGTAGTGACCCGCTAACGGCCCTGTGACGGCGGTACCGGTGACGCAGTCCTCGTGGATTGAATCGACGCGAAAGCGATGTTCCGGCACGTCATCGAAGGCTCGGATAACGACGACGGCACCGGGTCGAAGGTTTTCAATCATGGTCGGACTTCCACGCTGAAACGACTGCGACGACCACCAGCGCCGAGACGGCAGGGTGAGAGCGGGCAACGACCCAGATCACGGTGGCCACGACCGCCTTGGGTGGCGGAGACGAAAGAAAACCCCCGGCGATGACGCCGAGGGCTGAAAGGTAACGCATTGGTCTAACTCCTGTTGTTCCTATTTTAGATACAGGAGGTTCCTCGGTTTCCGTGGGTGCGTCGGGGGTACGAGTAAGTACCTAACTACGGCTTTCAACCCGCACCGGCCAAACGTAGTCTGGGCATACAACGACCGCTTCCAGCCCCATTGCGGCCATTCCCCGAGTGCAATATTATGATTCAGAGCTACGACAGTTGGCTTGTTGGCAACTCGGTGACGAGATTGCAGGGCGAGGAGTGACGAGTGTGTCCGGGGGGCTTACGAGTTCGCGAAAGCTCCAGTGTCTGGGTCAACCAGCCCTTCAAAATCAGGGATGTCGGTCTGCTCAGCGAATAGCCGATCGATTAGGAAACGCAATTCCGTAATTAGACTAGCGGTGAATCTACTTCCATCTGTAAGCTGTTCACCCAAGTGGCTGTGCGTCGACCCGTCGAGCACGAACGAGAGGCCTTCTAGAATTTCGCGCGCCTGTTCCGGTGTCGCCGTTTTTAGATCCCGGTGCGCTTCAACCATGACCTCTGCGAGCCAGGGCATACGGCCTCGCACGAAACCGGTCAGAATTAGCAAAGATAGATTGCCGTAGCTAGATTTCTTTAAAGTGCGCATCATTGAAGCCAAGCGGAGACTGTTTGCACGTTCGTCGCGCATACTGGATTGGTGCACGTTCGGTTCCATGTTCTCATGATCGAAATCACGCAGTTGAACACCGAGCCCGCGCACCTGAAAAACTAACTCCTCGAGAATTTCGGTCTGAGGGCGCGCATGTTTTTCATCATCTTCCTTGTTCGGGATATCATCAAGCTTCTGCCGCAACTTTTCCCAAAGGGCCGGGACAAGCTCCTCAATGTGCGCGTCCTCAGCCTGTTGCTCGGCAACTTTGTTGATGGATTTCGCGACGTCCAACATGCCCTGTTGGTCAACCTTCAATGCTTGAAATTGGGACAACGGCCCGCTTAGATCACTCAATTCAAGTCCAAAAAGTATCGGGATGACCTTCGCGTCAAGCATTGATTTGGATAGTGCACCTGCCTCAAATAGTATCCACTCCGAATTAATGTTCTCAGGGGTAATGCAAAGGATGCCAAAGTTTGAGGACTCAAGTTCCCCTGCGATGGCCTGCGCCCATCGATCCCCTGCAGAAATGTCTTTATCTGAGACCCATGGTTTAGTGTACTGTAGTATCAGCGGAAGCCATTCTTTAAGTGCAATGGCAAGCGCTTTGCTGCGTGTTCCGCTCCAGCTGATAAATACTTTCATGGAATCTTCCGCTCTGATGCTCACCTACCAGAGAATAACTACCCATAATCTGCTTGAAAACAAGCGGGTTGACTTTGTTTGCTTCGCCCTATCCATCAAAAACCGCCCCCACCAACGTCCCGCGATTGCCCCCCGATTAGACGGCCAATATTGAATTTGTTGGGCTGTTTCGGTCAGTTTGCTGAAATCAACTTGATCGAATCGAGAAGCATGTGCATGGTTATCAAACTTTTTAGAAAGTTTTTGCAGTGTAAGGGGTTAATCTATGCGCAAGTCCAAATTTCTTTTGAAATCATCAATTCTAGTGTTGGCGCTGGGCGTCATACCGCTGCCTGCGGCAGCAGTTACTATGCAGGCTGTTTTCACAGGCCACGTTAGATTTATCACTGATGGAGAACCGCTCGGACTTGATAGCAACGTACCCAATACAACTAGTGCAGAAAGTGGAAACAGTTCAGACCGCGTCAGCTACACCGCAAAGTACATTTACGACACAGACCTAGCGACGACACTTGGCGAACTTGATACTGACTTTGAGCCTATGCTAGCATCTTCACCTAATACCGCCTTTGTACCTATTTTGTCTTCTTCACTTACCATCAATGGGCACACTTTCGAACTCGGCACAGGGCAAGCGACCTATATGCCTTACTTCACTGGTGGTGATGAAAACATCTGGGCTCAATACAATACGAGCATTGAAACAGTGGATCAGGAATCGCGGTTTTCTGGGTCCATGGGGCAAAGAGCGTTCTTTCACCTTCCAGACCCGGAATTTGACTATGCCGCTGCAACTAGTGATCCGGAGAATAGCGAGTTAGCGCCAGATTTCGGATATGAGTTTTTTACTGACCAATTTCGCAGACGTATCTTCGCAAGTGAACGCCAATTTAGCCTTGCTGAACGCGATTTGGACACCGGCGAAACCATTTGGCGAACTAGTGGTCTTCTCTTCCACGAGACAATGCAGGTATCCGCTGTTCCGCTTCCGGCGTCTCTACCAGTACTCTTCTGCGCTATCGGAACTCTAACGTTGCTTAGACGGCGCAAGCGAGCCTTGCCATAGAACTTGAACCTCCCATTGCTGAATTCGTAGCTAAAGGGTTCAGCATACAATGGCTGGTTCGGTCCGCAGCATCGGTTGCTCTGCCCTTGGCCGCGCTCTGATCGAAGGTCTGATACTGCCCGACGCCGACTGCCCCCCAAACCGCCCCAGTTCGTCACCCGCCGACGGTAAGCCGATGGTCTGTATCGACCGGCAAGGATTCCTACCACCCCAGCCAGTCAGCCATCAGTGATGTAACTAAGCAGGCGGTTCCTCAAGGGGTCCCCAGAATGCCCCCGGAAATGCCCCAGTCGATCGTCCCCCACCCGTGGCACCCGGGCACACCTATGACGGGTGGTTCG
>NZ_JBDWLR010000079.1:0-6512 GCF_039973035.1 Sedimentitalea sp. | reverse complement strand
GCTAGAGCCAGCCGGGGCGTCTACACCTTCACTACCTAAAGTCATGATCACAACTTCCTGCGATCGTTGACGAGTTCATCCCTCGAACAGAACGAAGGGCGACCAATTCTGCGGATCGGCAATGCGCGCGTCTGTCTGGCTGATGTACCAGAGCTTGGTCTGACGCAGGGCGGCGGACGGGTTGCTAACCTCTTGGGCGAGCCAGTTCTCGTAGAAGCGTTGCATAAAGTTGAGGGCGGCAGTGTCGCCGACAGACCAGAGCGCGGCGAGCACATTCTGCGCGCCGGCCACAAAAAAAGCGCGGGGCAGCCCTTCGAGCCCTTCGGAATAGTCGATCGCACCCTGGCCGGTTGCGCAGGCCGAGAGCACGACCAACTCAGTACCGAAAAGGTTCAGCGTCTGAGCCTCAACCGCGTGAAGGACACCGTTCTCATCATCGGTTCCGGTGGCACCGCTCAATGCTTAGTTCGCACCCGCGAGGGTGATGCCGGACTGGAGCAGCGGACGCCCTTCGATCGTTCCGCTAGCGAGGTAGAAGCCGTGGGTGGCGAAGTGCAACACACGTGGCGGCAGCGCGAGCGACTTGACGGCGGCCTCGGTCGCATCCCTACCGGTCAGCACGATCGGAGCTGGCTCGTTGGGTCGGTAGGCGGCGTATGCGTCTCCGATGTAGGTGACCTCCGCTAGTGTCGCCGAGAGCGGCGGGAATGCGGCGAACTGTGCACGGGTGGCATCAAGAGCGGCGCGTTTCTCGGTCGGTGGCGGCAGCGACGCCGCGGCGACGGCCACCGCCGTCTCTCCGAAGTCGATGCCGCCGAGCGCGACAAGGCCATTGCCGCCCGACCGGTGACCACGGCTGACGAGATCGCGGCCGGTCTGCAGCATGTGCACCTCGAAGCGTTCGATGAGATGGCGGTCATTGTCATCCTTGAACGCCTCGAAAGGAACAGCTTGGAGCGGCCCATCGGGAGCGATGTAGAGGGAGTCGATGCCGGAGAGATGTGGCAGTAGCGGGTTGATCAGGCGGTCGCCGCCAAAATGCATCAAGTCGGTGAAACCAATATTCTTGGCTTGTCGCAGATCGGTGTTGACGACGCCCGCATAGAGCGCGAAGAACACTTGGGCCTCGCCGAGGTCCACCAGCGCGGGAGCCGCGTCAGCACGCATGACCAAGGCGATAAGCCGGAGCGGATCGTATGTGGCATCATCGAAGTTGAACGGCTCGAAAAATCTGTATTCGATGAGTGCTGCGTCATCCTGAAGCGCCATACCCACCGTTTCGGCATTGGCGGCCTTGGCGGAAAGGTAGTCGCGAAAACGGTCGGATAGGGCGCGAAGGCCGCCCTCGGCCTCCTCAAGCGCTTCGCGCAGTCGGGTCTTGTCCGCGGGTGAGGCGTCTTCGTCGAAGGCGATGTTCGAGAGTGCCCGTCGGCCAGAACGAACAGCGGCGATGGCCTCCAGAAACTCGGGTTCGTCGCGCTCGCGGGCGATGTTGCCAAGAAGAGCTTCGTCTTGGGCGAGGCGCTTTTTCCACTTCAGCGCTAGATCAGCGGCGAAGTGCACCGAGGCCTCGGACGGATATTGTAACGCCAAGCTGAAGCTTAGTGCCTGGAACTTGCTTTCAAGCGCGATGATCTGACGCCTGCGTGCCGCTGCGCGTGTGGTGACAACCTCGGTGTCGAGCCACTGCCCAAGCCGAAGGTCGAGAGTGCGTAAAGCGACAAGCGCCTGCTCAGATCTGTCGGTTCGGACAAAAAGGATCGCAAGTTTACCGAGTGTATTGATTGTGTCGGGATGCTCCGCGCCCAGAATACGCTCTTGCGCCTCCAGTGCGTAACGGTAGAGGAGCTTTGCCTCAGTAAAACGCTCGGTGCTGTCATAGAGCGCGGCAAGGTTTACGACGCTCGCGAGCGTCCGGGGATGTTCCTTGCCCAACACGCGTTCGCTTGTTTCGCGCACGCTCCCGTGCAGCGACTCGGCATCATCAAAACGCCTGAAACGTGTATAGAGGCCGGCGAGATTGTTGACGCTCGCCAGTGTATCAGGATGCTCACCGCCGAGCACTTGCTCTTGCGCCTCCACCGCTTGGTGGAAGAGCGGTTCGGCCTCGGCTAGCCGCCCGGTTCTCTCATAAAGCGTGGCGAGGTTGTTGATGCTGATGAGCGTGTCAGGATGTTCCGGGCCAAGGACGCGAATTCTAGTCTCGAGTACGCGTTGATAGAGCGCCTCGGCATCAGCGTAGCGACGGGTACTCTCATACAGACTGGCAAGGTTGTTGATACTTGTCAAAGTCTCTGGATGCTCCGCGCCTAACACGCGCCCGCGCAATTCAAGGGCGCGCCGATGCAGCCCCTCGGCCTCGGCATAGCGACCCATGCTTTCATTTAAGGCAGCAAGGTTGGCCATGCTGTTGAGCGCATCGCGATTTTCGGCACCGAACACACGCTCACGGACTTCGAGCGCGTGACGGTAGAGCGGTTCGGCTTCGCGGTAGCGCCCGGTGTCGGCGTACAGGGTGGCGAGGTTGGCGATGCTGTCGAGCGTGTCAAGATGTTCGGGGCCGAGCAGGCGTTCACGGGCCTCGATCACGCGGTTGTAGAGCGGCTCGGCCTTGGAATGGCGTCCGGTGACATGGTAGAGCAGCGCGAGGTTGCCTATGCTCAGGAGTGTATCGATGTGCTCAGGACCGAGCACGCGCTCCTGAACCTCGATCAGGCGGTCGTAGAGCGGCTCGGCCTCAGAATAGCGTCCCATTTTCTGATACAACAAAGCAAGATTATTGAAGCTGGTGAGAGTGTCGGGGTGCTCGAGACCGAGTCCGCGTTTCTGGGCCTCGAGCGTATCGAGATAGAGCGGTTCAGCCTCTACATAGCGCCCGTTAGCCTGGTAGAAATTGGCGAGGTCCCGGATGCTGAGGATCGTTTCGGGGTGATCGGGCCCAAGCGCACGCTCGCTGGCCTCCAGAGCGCGACGATAGAGACGTTCGGCGTCCAAAGAGCGCCCCGTGTTCGCGTAGAGGGCGGCGAGGTTTGCGATGCTGATCAGTGTATATGGATGCCCGGGACCGAGCACTCGCTCGCTCGTCTCAAGGGCCTGACGATAGAGCGGTTCGGCTTCAGCGAAACGCCCCATGCTGTCGTAGAGAACGGCGAGGTTGTTGACACTATCGACGGTGTCGGATGCCTCGGTCCCAAGCACGCGCTTGCGGGCCTCAAGGGCAGTTCGGTGGTACGCTTCGGCTTCGCTATACCGCCCGATGCTCGCATACAACAGGCCAAGATTGTCGATGCTGGTGAGGGTATCGGCGTGTTCCGGCCCCAGCACACGTTTGCGGGCATCCAAGGCGCGGCGGTGTAGTTTTTCGGAATCTGCATAGCGCCCCATGCTCTGGTACAGCAGAGCAAGATTATCGACACTGGTTAAGGTATCAGGATGCTCTGCGCCAAGTGTCGCTTCCGCCTGTGCGAGCGTAGAAACGGCCAAGTCCGTTGCCTCGACAATATTGCCGCGTTCGTAGGACTCCATGATTGTCGCATTCGCCGCGGCAATGCTGTCCGGCACATCTTGTGAGGAGGCCGGGTGGTTCGAACCAAGCGCGACGGCCATAAAAACGGCAAGAAACACGCGCGGGATCATGATTTCTGACTCCCCTATGAATTGAAACAGGCATGGCTATACTCTCACGAGTCGGGTGTTTGGCCAAACCTCGGAGATTGAGCTGCCGATGCGTATGTCACTAACTCTGATTGCATCTCTCGCTGCCGCGGTCTGGAACAGCGGGGGTATCGCGCAGGAATCCTGCTTTTGCCTCGCGCATGTGGTGACCCAAGATATCATCCGTTATGGCTGCGAGGCGCGCTTAATCCCGAACCGCGCGTCCGAGCGAGTGGTCTGCCAGACAGCGGACCTGCAGTCGCGAGAAGCGATCCAGAATCAAGCCGAGTTCGGTCGCGTGATGGCAGGGACCGGAGCTTGCAATCCCTGTGTTGCGATTGCGTGTGCGCTTGGCAGTGCCTGTTCAGAGGATGTCCCTAGGCTTCCGGACTCGGGTCCCTTGCGTGAGGAAGAGGCCGTTGACTGACGAGGTAGACGATTCAGCGGCTCTTTCAGGTGTCGTTACACTCATCATCAAGGCGGGGCTTGCTTCGCTTTATCTCGGAGCACTCGTCTTCCTCGCCGGCTGGTCCTATGCGGATAGATACTTTGCCGAACTCGGCCTGAATCTTGCGGCGATTGATGGTCTCGATACATCGACTTACTCGGGCTTCGCCCTCTGGGTCTTTAGAGACGGGGTTCTGACGATCTTCGCTTTCGCAGCAGCTATTGGAGTTGGCCTTTTCCTCGCAAACAGGTCCCTTGGGATGCGAGGTAGTCCAGTCTTACTACTCGTGGCGTCGGTTCTGGCACTTTTGATGCTTGTTGGTGCTGCGCAGATCGGTGCGGTTCGCGCCGGACAGCAGGTTCCTGACCTGTTCGAGAAAAATTACCAGAACTTTGTTCGGATCAGGGTCGTTGCACGCGAGGATAGTCCTCTCAATGACGTCTTTGTCGCTCGCGGTAATCTCGGCAACTCGACCTGCCTGCGGAAAGTCTTCATGGATCGACGGAATCTTTACGCATACGCCGGCTACATGAGCACAAAGGCGCCGCGGCAGCCGATCATGATCATGCCGCTTTCCGAAGTCGCACTGATCGAGACGGTGAGCAACCAAGCACTGTGCACGCCGTGACACAGCGTTCGAAAGTGCGGAGAACGCTTCGTGGATCATCTATTCTTGTATGTTTCTGCCAGGAGGCAATGTGAAAACCCAGTTCAGCGGCGCTGTCGCACGGATGCTCTGAAGGGCGTCGCCAAGTTGTTGAATGCAGCTTGCAAGGTTCAGGTGACCGATAGTTTATCGGCCGCACCATCCGGTGTATGAATAGGGGAGGTAACAATGGATGGCTGCAGATGCTTGTGTTCTATGGAACGGAAAACGATGACAACCCGACAATGGGTACGTTGCCGCTCAACGGAACCAACAAGAGTGACAAACTCTTCGGCCTCGGCGGAAACGACCTGCTTCTGGGGTACAACGGTAAAGACATTCTTGTCGGCGGCGCGGGTGCCGATATTCTGGACGGGGGTGGTGGTCGCAACACCGCCTCCTACGAAGATGCAACAACCAGTGTCACAGCGGATCTCTCCGATTCTTCTAAGAACCTCGGCGATGCCGCGGGAGACACCTATATCTCCATCCGCGATCTGATTGGCTCCGCACAGGATGACGTTCTTTTTGGCGACAACCGCATGAACACGCTGGTTGGTGGCGCTGGCAATGATACCCTTTTCGGAGGCCACGGAGATGATGTCCTGGTCGGCGGACGGGACGCGGACATTCTGGATGGCGGCAACGGGCACGATACGACGAGCTATGAATTCAGCCACCAGGCTGTATTCGTAGACCTGCGGCTTGGCATCGCCTTTGGTGGTGATGCACAGGGCGACAGGCTCATAAGCATCGAAAACATTACCGGCAGCGACCACAGCGATGCGCTATATGGCAGCGCAGAAGACGAAAGACTATACGGGCGTCAGGGTGATGATCAGGTTTTTGGCCGTTCTGGAGACGATTTTCTCGATGGCGGATACGGAGGCGATTTTCTGCGCGGTGGTCAGGGGAATGATACAATCGATGGAAGCTTAGGAAGCGATCGCATCGCGGGGAATGCCGGCGATGACATCCTCTTCGGCGGTTATGGTCGAGACCGCGACTTCATCCATGGTGGTGCTGGCCAGGATGTCATCATGCTGGGCGGTGACCGGATTTCCGGGGGAGCCGACGCCGATGTCTTCGTGTTCCGTTTCAGCCTCGGACGGGATGTCATAACCGATTTCGAGGATGGAATTGATCTGATCGACCTGCCGTCAAGCTATTCCATGGCTGATGTCGTCATCAGACAAGGAGGAAACGGCCATACAATGATTCACATCGGGACCAGTTCACATCTCGATCCAGACATCATCATCCTCAAGAACATCAATGCGAGCGTGATCGATGTGGCTGATTTCACATTTGACGGGGGGCCGGCAACAGCCAAAGCAGTGTCGGCTGCCGATGGCGAGGGTGACTGGATCAGCCTCTAAGTGACAGATTCAAAACGGGGTGAATGATTTCAACCTGTTGCGAGGCGTCGGGTCAGTCGCCGGATATGAGTGATCAGCACCCAAGTTTGGGCGCTCTCGTTGGAAACTTTGCGACACCACCGAGAGTCGTGTAGTGTCGAGGTGAGCCCTTTAGTCAAGGCGTCCTGTTTTCTTCGGCGTTGTAGCACGGATCCTGCGTCGCCTGTTAGATGCATGCTTTGCAGACGGACTGGACGTACCTGACGCCGCACAAGTTCAACGCCGATCGTCGTGACAAGATCCCGAGGCAAAAACATCGGGTGACCAACTGGGCTGAATACAACGAAGGCCTGCGGCAGCGCGGTGATCTGACTGTCTGGATCAGCGAAGACGCACTTTCCTTGTG
>NZ_JBDWLR010000078.1:0-183023 GCF_039973035.1 Sedimentitalea sp. | reverse complement strand
GCGGGTGAACTCGTCGGTATGGCACAGGCCGGTGGCCTTGACCTCGACCAGAACCTCACCGGCCCGCGGGCCCTCAAGGTTGACCTCCATAACTTCCAGAGGCTTCCCAGCCTCCATCGCCACCGCCGCTCGCGTTCGCATTAACTTCCCCTTGCTCAGGTCTTTCGTCATCAGACGTAAAATAAGAATCTTATAAGAATATGAGCGAGCGTCCTCGACCTGCCAATTCATACCTTGGTTGGTGTCCGCGACGGTGGACTTCATGATGGGCGCGCCGCTAGTCTCACTGCGGAGGAGGATTGCCGATGCAATCAATGCGGACACTGCCCCTGATCTTTGCCGTTATCTGCTTGGGTGGTCCTGGCGCGACGGCTGATTTTTCGGACCCGACCTGGCCTTGCATTCAGCGCAAGGTCGAACGCCTCTCTGTCGGGTTGATGTGGCCGCATCCGATCGAAGAGGTTACTCTGCCTAAACAGACAGAGACCGCGATGAAGGACCTTGTTGGACGGTTCACGCTGCGCCGGCTTGAGTTGGAAGAGATTGCTCCGACGCTTGACGACTTTACCGCCGAATACGGTACTGACCGGGCGCTTCTTGGGGCGGTCTTTGCAAGAACGTTTGACAGGTTGGCGGCTACCCGGACCACGATCATGAAGGGGATCGAGGAATACTCGCTGTCTCAGATCGCGATGGCCGAGAACATCGGTGAAACGCGAACCGAGATGGACAGCTTGCTTGCGGCTGATTCCCCGGATTATGACAGGATCGACGCGCTTGAGGCGCAACTTGATTGGGACGAGCGCATCTATGTGGATCGCAAACAGTCGCTGACTTACGTCTGTGAAACGCCGATCCTGCTGGAAAAGCGGCTGTTTGCGATTGCGCAAATGCTCTTGAACGCGGCGGAAAGCTGACGGCTATTCCCACTCCAGTTCGGTAAAGGCGACGGTCGCGTTGCGCGCGTTGAACGCGTCAAACAGGTGCCAGTGACTGGCCTCGGACGCCGCTATTTCATTGACGGCATCGCCCAAACGCTGCCCACGATCAATCGCCGCCCGCGTATCCCGTTCCAGCACCTTGAGGTAACGCGCAACATCGTCACGACCGGTAGGCCAATCCAGGATCGGCCCTCCATGACCGGGTACAATCTGCGTTGCCGGCAGGGAGGCCATTTCGTCCAGAACGGCCAGCCAACCACGCAGCGAGCCATCAAGCGCCGGTAGGTGCTGATGGAAAATCAGATCACCGGTGAACAGGATACCGGCCTTTTCATCCAGAACTGTCAAATCCGTTCCTGTATGCCCCGTAGGCCAGACGCGAAGGGTGATCGGTCTGTCGCCAAGGTCGATTTGCAGCGTGTCGTCGACGGGAATGTCGGTCGCGACGATGTCCGTGCCAAGAAAGGCAACGGGGCCGATCAAGTCGGCAAGGCTAGCGCGATAGCTCTCTTGTCGATCTGCAAGCGCGCGGTTCAACGCCGCATGCCCGACAAATTCTGCACCGGTATCTTCAAAGGCCGAGGCACCAAAGACATGGTCGGGATGCATGTGCGTCAGGATCACGTGACTGACTGGCAGATCGGTTTCGGCACGCACAGCCCGCCAGATCGCCTCGCCCATCCAGCGGGCGCTGCCGGTGTCGATGATCGCAACAGACGTGTCGCCGATAATAAAACCGATGTTGGACACGTCACCGCGATTATCCGCATTGGGTTCGGCAATTTGCCCGCGATGCGCAAACAGGCCGGGCGCGAGTTCGTCAAAGGACAGTACCTCTCCCACGGGTTGGCACGCGGGCTCGGCGGTTGCGTGGCCCGCAGGAAGGTGCGCGGGGGGATGTGCCGCAAGCGCCGTTTCGCAAGCGAGTCTTGTTACAGCCTCATATCCCGGCTGCAAGGCGTCGCGACATTCGCCCCCGGAGGACAGCAGACAGATCGTGAGAATTGCCTCGAACATTCAAAGCCCATTTTTGGCGTTGAGTTTAATGTGCCGGGGAACGCAACTGTGAACCAGCCATACCAATGACTTATATATTTCTGCCTGTTTTTATGGCATACCAGCGCCCAAACGTCCGTGATCTGAAAGGAGCGATGCGATGAAATTTGCATGCGCCGCAGTTTTCGCCGCTAGTTTGGCACTGCCTGTCCATGCCGAAACATCGGCCCCCAAGAACCCGCTGAGCGATAGTGAAACCTGGGTAGAACTCCGAGGTGATATTGTTGGCGACGTGGCAATCACGGACGGTGCTACGTTGTTTGAGGTAGATGCCCCGTACAGGGCGCATGATGCGGCAACCGTTCCCATTCACATTCGGCAAATTGACAACGCGTCGCCGATCGAAAGCGCGATCATCGTGATCGACGAAAACCCGGCGCCGGTGGCGGCTGAGCTGAGTTTCGGACCATCCATGGCGCCGCTGGACATGGAAGTGCGGGTGCGGGTGAACATGTATTCCAACGTGCGCGTCATCGCCAAGACCGAGGATGGACTGGCGATGAACGGGCGCTTTGTAAAGGCATCGGGTGGTTGTTCGGCTCCTGCAACCAAGGACCCCGAACTTGCATTGGCTTCGATGGGTCAAATGCGATTGAAGTATTTCGAAGACGTGCCACAGATGTCTTCGGCCCGCCGCGAGGCACAGATCATGATCCGGCATCCGAACTATTCCGGGTTACAGCGTGATCAAGTGACGCAACTCTTTATCTCGGCGCATTTCATCGACACGCTCGAAGTGTATCAGGGTGATGATATGCTGTTCACCATGGAAGGCGGCATTTCGATCAGCGAAAACCCGGTGTTTCGGTTCAGCTATTCGGACAATGGCACGCCCGCCTTGCGTATCCGTGCGACCGATACGGATGGCAACGTCTTTGAGCAGACCTTGATCAAATCCGGACATACCTGAACCGACGACCGCTCAGAAGCAGATGATTTCCGCCTCGGCCTGCGCGCGGCGCAGGTCGGCAACGATCGCGTTTGCCATGGCTGCGGTGCGAAATATCGACATCCGCTCGCCACCTGTCAGACGCAGGGACAGAACGGTCTCTGCCTCGACATATTTGTCATAGGGCAGGATTGACGCAATCACATCGATCGAGCAGGAACATTTCTCAAGTACACTGCGGCTCTGCCCGTTCGTCGCCATGCAACCGAAAACATAGTCGGCCCGCGCGGCGGTCGGATAGTCATTCAATCGCTCCTGCACCGATTGTGCCGACGCGATCGGGGCAATCATCAGGGCGGTTGCCAAAGTGGTCGCAGCGCGGATCATTGTGCGGTTTCCGTGTGGTCAAATGTCATTACTGACGAATAGATCGGGTCGCCGGCATCCGCAGCCGGGACATGCGCCGCGAGCATCAGATACCAGCCGGGCGCATCGTCTGACATACTGACGGTCATCGCCAGTTCGTCAAACCCCTGCATCCGGTCCGCGTTGGGGTCGCCCTTGAACGGGCGTAGCGTGACATCGACGGTTTCAACGGTTTCGCCTGCGATGATGGCCTGTCCGTTGCTCACATCGGCGGGCTGAATCAACGCTTCTTTCACACGGTTGCGGATATAGTAGGGGCTGCCACCGGCAGTTTCCGCCATGTCGCGTACAACGGTTTCAACAAAATACATAATGATCGGGTTGCCGACACTGGCCGGAAAGGTGCCGATATTGTGGTATTTGTCGTCGCGGGTGAACTTCAGCAGCGCCTCTGGCACCTGACCATCGGCAAAGGACAAGACGATCTTGCCGGTGTCACGCTCCTGGGTTTCCGGTTTGATGCTGTTCTGCACGATCCGGTTATATATCAGCTGTTGGTCCAGATCGAGATCATCCAGTGTGCTGCCCTTGAACAGCAGGTCATAGGTTTCCGGCCCCGAAGTTTCGGCTGCCGATGCCGCGCCTGCGAGCATCGCGAGTGCAGACACGATAGTGATGAGCTTGCGCATGTCCGAATTCCTCCCCGCCTGACCCTATCTCACAGGCTTGTGCTGTCATGCGATACTTTTGTCGTGGGCCATTGCCATGTTTTGTAAATCCGGCCGTGTCTTGACATCAATCATCCGGCGCAGGCGCGACAGATCGACAGGTTTGGTGAGAACCGAAAAGTCATCTTCGGTCCCCATCCGGGCCAGTGGAACACCGCGTTCGGCTGTGATCATGATTGCCGGCACCACGGCAGCGGTCTTTGCCCGGACGCCCCGGATCGTTGCGACGCCGGTGTCGTCACCGTCCAGTTGATAATCCGCGAGGATGATGTCCGGGGCCACGCCGATGTCACCCACCAGTTCCAGCGCCTCTTGCGTAGATCTCGCGCCAAGAACGCTTGCGCCCCAGCTTTCCAGCTTTTGCACTGTTGCGAACAGAACGTCCGGGTCATTTTCGACAACAAGCGCGATCAGATCCATGGTGCTGTCTGGTTCGTAGATGGCACTCAGCACCGGGAGCGGCGGACGGGGTTCGTGTTTCACGATCTTCATCTCGATGGAAAACACCGATCCGACGCCCGGTTTCGAACGCACGCCAACCTTGTGCCCGAGATGTCGGCAGGTCCGGTCCACAATAGACAGCCCCAATCCCATGCCCGACCCGGCAGGGACGTTTTCGGCGCGGGTGAATTCCTCGAAGACGCGCATCTGGTCCTTGTGGGCGATCCCGATGCCGGTATCCCAGACTTCTAGCGCCACATGATCGCCACGGCGTCGGCACCCGACCAATACGCGTCCCTGATCGGTGTACTGGATCGCATTCACCACTAGGTTCTGGATTGATCTCAGCAGATAGCGCTGGTCGCTGCGCACCCAGGTGGTGCAGGGCACCATATCCAGCTGAACACCCTTTCTGGCGGCCACAGGTTGCTGATCCTCGATCACCGCCTGAATCAGGTTGCCGAGACAGAATTCCGTCGGGCTCAATTCCGATCCGGTGCTTTCAAGTCGCGAGATATCCAGCAACGCGTGCAGCAGGGTTTCCATCGACGTGAACGATCCGTCCAACCGTTCGACCATGCTGTTCAGCGGCGTATCCTTGGCCATGTCCTGCAAGGTCGAAATCAACAGTTTGGCGGCATTGATCGGCTGTAGCAGGTCATGGCTGGCCGCCGCTAGAAACCGGGTCTTGGACGACACCGCGGCTTCGGCCTCTTCCTTTGCCAGCCGCAATTCTTCTTCGGCCTGCGCCTGTTGCTCGTATTGTTCGGTCAGAAGGAGGTTTGCCTGTGTCAGTTCCGAGGTCCGTTCCTCGACCCGCTTTTCCAAGAGGTCGGTGGTTCGCGATTCCAGCGTCACGTCCTTGATATCGGCGAGAAACCCTCGATCGGGCAGTTGGTGGACATGCAAGTCCAGAACCCGCCCGCCCGCGTGACGCAACCGTTCGCGAAACCGCCCTTCTTCGCGGAGGGTTTTCAGCCACCTGTCGGTGCTTGCCAGTTCGTTGGCGGCGTCCGGATAACTGTCACTGATGAAGTCGAGAATCTGTGAAAACCGGGTTCCGTTCTGGACGAGCGTGAACGGCAACCCCAGCAAATCCCGGAACCGGTCATTATAGATCATCACTGTGCCTGCACGCGAAAAGGTGCAGATGCCGATGCTCATATGGTCAAAGGCCGATTGCAGGTAATGGGCCTGCATGTCGATCAGCTGGTCTTTTTCCAGCCGGTTCTTGCGCACGATGTCGGTAATCTCGGTCTGCAAGAGGATGACGTTGTCGAGATTTGTATGCTGCTGGCTGATCTGGAACCAGCGATCCCCGTGTAATTCCAGCACAAAGGATGAACGGTTGGTCTTGCCGCCTTCCTGTGCTGCGGTGGTCAGGTCCTGTTGCGTTCGTCCGCCATCATCGGCCAGATGCCGGCTGGACCTGAGCGCATCATAATACCCGGCAAGGTCAAGCCCGGGCAGGATGCGATCCGTGATATCAGGCATCAGCGATTTGAACAGGTCGTTGCAAACCTGCAGCTTGCCATCCGCAAACAGCGCGAACCCACCTTCCATGGCAGACAGGGCGTCCGACAGGTTCTTTTGCGTCTGTTCCCGGTCAAACCGCAGCAATTCAAGCTCATTGGAGGCAAGCTCCAGATCGCGTGTCTTGGCCCAAATCTGCCCTTGCAGGGCAATCGCGGACTGGAATGCGGAATAGGCAGAATTGCCCACGTCGTTCTGGCGTCCGGCACGCCGCACAAGCGCTTGGATGATCTTGGTCTGCTTGGCGACCTGAACTTCAAGCGGATCGTCGGGATTGATCAATGCAGGTCCCGCTTTTTCGGTTCATAGAACGCCACGCCTACGAATGTCTGGTTCACGTGCACGCCGCAATGCTGTTCGCCATAGGTGTTAAAGCCAAGCACACGGTGTCCGCGCAGGATTTCAGAGGCGGGACCGGTCAGATCCTTCTGATCAATTTCGAGTTTGCGCAGGAAACAGTCAAAGCCAAGGATGAAATCGGGAGGCTTTCCCAACGAGCTTTTGACATTGAGTTCGTCGTAAAGTGTACGCAGGATCTCCTGTCCGCGTCCCAATGTCAGCAAGAGCCCCGTGTCGATGGCGGACAGGAAAGACAACGCACCCCCGTCCTGTACCCCCTGAATGGCGCGAACGTGATACAGTTCGTGATTGCGCACGAGCACCGGGTTTTCCGCAAAGACCTGAGGGGATAGCTCATCGACCTGCACCCCGACGAGGCGTGCGTATTCCTCGGCGGCAGGCGACCCATTGATTTCAAGCGCCAGCCGTTCTTCAGGCAACGCATCGGTGACGACCATTTGCGCCCCGGTCGGCAGGAAATGATCAAAACCGAGACCGGCAAATTCCAGATCGGTTTCGAGCAGGATGACCAGCGCCGCGTCACTGTGGAACCTCCCCATATGCAGGACCGAGGTTTCCTTGAAATTCAGCCCGTTGCCCGCAGATCCGCCAAAAACCGGCATGTCCTCAAGACCCGATTGCAGCGCAGCGACAAGCACGTCCTCCTGTTTGGAGAGTCCGTCCGAAAAGGTCAGCGCAAGCCGGCTCCAGTTTGCAGTTCTCTGAAATTGCGCAGACAGTTTGCGCACATCCGAGGCAACCTGTTTGATCGACAGTGGCTTGAGCGGCGAGATCAAATGCGTTGCGCAGCGAAAATGCGCCTTTGAGAAGGACAGCACCAACAGCGCGTCGGTCTTGTAGCCTTCGGGCGTGATTTGCCCGGCCGTTGTGCAACCAAACATCGGCACACCCGCGAATTGCGCGTTCAGGGCCGTGGCAATGGTATCAGGGTCAAGGCCGTCCGGCACGAATACCAATAGAAAGCAGGCTCCCTTTGTGTCCAATTGCGCTGCGATATCGTTTACCGCGGCGGCTGCATCCCGTTCGTAGGATACGGCCGTGTCAACGAACGCAGGTTTCGAGGGCACCTGAAGCATCTGGTGACTTCCTGTTAATGGCTCAAAAATGCCCGTGCGTCGACTTCACCATTCGCGTCGGCACCACCCAAATTGGCACTCTCGACCAGAACGGCGGCCTGCGTGCGATTTTGCACGCCAAGGCGGCGCAGCAAGGCAGTGATATGCGCCTTGACCGTGGCCTCGGCCAGCGACAGTTCATAGGCGATCTGCTTGTTGGGTTTGCCGGCGCAGATCAGTTTCATGATCCGGGTTTGTTGCGGCGTCAGGTCGGCAATTTTGCTGGTGATGTCCTGAACCTCGGCGGGTCTGGATGAAGGGCGGTAGGTTCGCCGGTGTTCGGGTGGCAGGTATTTGCGGCCCGATCGCACTTCGATGAGGGCATCCCTGAGAACCTGTGCCGAGACGTCCTTTTGTATGAACCCGGCCGCGCCCGCATCCATCAGCGTGTAAACGATTTCGGCCGAAGTCAGTGCCGAGATGACAAGGATCGGTGTATCGGCGAGCTTTTCACGCAGGCGTAAAAAGCCGCTCAGCCCGGTCACGTCAGGCAGTTTGAGATCCAACAACACTAGATCCGGTTCAAACCCCGGTTTCAGATGTTTGATCCCATCGCCCAGCGTCGTGGCCGTTTCTATGCGGCATCCTTTGAACACATGGGCCAGCGCGACAACGAGGGCGTCGCAATAGAGCGGATGATCATCGATCACCAGCACCGATTGGATGTGGCAAGGGTCTTGCCCCACTGCAACATGCTTCATCGAATAGTCCTCCCGGCGCAAAGCGTAGCAAAGTTCGCCGCGACTAGGCAACAAAACAAACCACCAAGGTTCGCAACTTATAGCGAGCCGATAAGTGACGACTGGAATTTCTGGGAGGACGGTCTGCAAAGTGCGGCGCAGATGCACTGCGTTTCCTCGCTTCTAAGATCATGCTCCTGATGGTTTTCGCGACCGATTGCTTGTGGCCAACAGAAATTCCCTTGCAAACCGTAATGTATCCGGTGCGGTGTCAATTGAACCGAACACCGCATTGTCGAACTGGCGCAGCAGTTTTGTGGTCTCGGGGCACCGACCGTCCTCTTGCAGGATCGCAACGGCGGTGCGCCGTGTTCCTGCCAGATCTCCGTTTCGTGCCGCGCGACGCAATCGCCGGTACAATGGATTGAAAACTGGAATTGCCTGCAGTCGCTTAAGCCCCGAGAAATTTCGCCCGAGCAACAAAACCAAAAATCCAATGAACAACGCGATGATTCCGGTGCCGGCGATCAGGGCCGTGCGCTGTGTGGCGGAGGCAGGTGGCGGAACGGGCTCGGGCAGATTGGCTTCATCCATCGCGACGCGTTGTGCCGTGATGGTTGCGCTGTGCGCCTGTCGTGTCGTGGTGTCGAAATAGTCGAATGTCAGCGGTTCGAGAATGGCAGATCGTGAACGGCCAGGCCTTATGGTCCAGCGCCAGAACGCGATAGAAACCGGCCCTTGCGGGGACAGTTCCACAAGCCGCTGTTCCGGATGGGGAAAGATCATCGCGCTTGGCGAGGTCAACTCTGGCATTGGCGGGATCATGTCCGGTGACGCGCCGACCGCTCTTATCCGGATGATCCGCAGCACGCCTTCGCCTTCTTGCAGTTGATCGGGTGCGTTGGACCATTGGTCCGAGATTTCAAGCCGCCGCACCGGGAGCCACCATCCGTCCATCTGCGGAGCGGGGTCGACATTGATTGTCAGCGGTTGGGATCGAATATCGTGATCGAACCAGTCGTCGCCTTCGTCGGTCAATGTCAGATGATGTACAAAAGGATCGATGGTCAACTTTCCGGCTTGTTCCGGAAACAGGGCCATACGCCGCTTGAAATTCTTGACCTTTTTCCCCCGAACCTGGGTTTCATACCAATGATCCTCGCCCAACTGCATCCAGTTGAAACCTTCAAGGGCAGGCTGGATCAGCTTTTCACGGGTGATGTGACGGCGATAGACGCCGTGTATGGTCACCAGAACCATTTCGCCCTGAAAGGGGGTCACCTCGGCATTCTCGATGGTAACAGTCAGTTCGAGATCTGCTGGGTTTACCTCGCGCGTTTGCGCCTGTGCCAGCCCGGCCGCCAGTACCAACCACAGGATCAAACCCCTCATCTCGGATCCTCCGGTTCCGGCTGAGCCAACCCCAGCTTGGCGCGTCGCTTGTGTTCGTGTTTGATCCGCGCGGCAAGATATTCGCCCGGCACGTCCGACAGTGTTGCCAGCCACCGGGTATTCGCGACCATGAACTTGTCGTCGAATTGTTTGCGAACAGCGCGACGCCCGTGGCTCTCAAGCTCGGGAAGGCCGAGCAATGCGCCGGTGTTCGTTGTCTCGTCTCCGGCCCCTGCCGCGCGGGCGTTGCCCTGTGCGATGGACGATTTGACCGCCGCCGCTTCTCCGCCATCCTTTTCGGAAAACCAAACAGCCGCCGTATCTGGGTCCAGCGCAAGCCCCGCATAAAAGGCCGCAAGCAGGTCGAAATTGGCGTCCGCGTCGGGATCACCGGTCATGCGCGCCGCATCAAAAGCTTCCAGTGCGGCGGCATAGTGGCCTGCTTGCGTTTCCGCGTTGCCAAGGTTCAGCATCGCTCCGGCGCTGCGAAACTCGGTCGCGGCGCGATCAAATTTTCCGGCCCGGTAGCGCGCGGCCCCTTTCCAAGCGGGGTCCTGAAACAGTGGTGCTGCCAATGACGGCAGCCCCAATGCCATGAAAGCCCGGCCCAGCGGAGCGCTGCCGCCCATCACCGCCGAGCCAACCAGCGCGACCAGCGCAATAACCGTGATCCAGCGCAGCGGGTTCATGCGGCGCGCCTACTGAACAGAAGCAGCACAAGGAGCAGGCCGGGCAATAGCAGATAGCGCCCCCAATCGGCCCAGAACAACAGTGGATAGTCTTGTTTTTCAATCCGCTCGCGTCCCGATGCGCCAAGAAACGCAGCCAGTTCCTCGCTTTCGCCAGCGATAAAGAGATGTCCGCCGCCAGTGCGGGCAAGGGTTTCGGTCGAGGGCGAGGTCTGCGGGGTGACGACCGACAACCTTGCGCCGCGTGCTGCGATTTTGGCGGCGGCGGACAGCGCCGCCGGACCGATGCCCTCGCCATCGCTGATCAGGATCACATCACCGGCCAGAACCTGCGCGTCCTGCAAGACCTGTTCGGCAAGGGTCAGGCCAAGCTCTGGTCGGCTGCCCGGGTCGGGTATGGTTTCGGCCCCGATCAGCGAAAGTGTCAGCCCCAGCTGGCGGGTGTCTGCGGTCATATCGGTCGCCAGATAGGCATCCCCGCCGTAGACGATCAGCGCTGCGGGTCGGCTTTGGAGGGAAGCGACGCCAAAACGCCCCATGGTTTGCAACTCTGTCCAGTCTTCGCTTTCGGTGGCCGAAAGCGAGGCATCAAGCACAAGGACGACGCCATCTAGATTGCGATAGGATGCTGCGTCGCGGCGTTCGACTGCTGGACCGGCAAGCGCAATGGCAACCAGTGCGGCGGCGGCGAGGGCAAGCAGACCGCGCCGCCCCGTCCCGGCCTCCTCGACCCGTCCGAGCATGCGCAATGCGGCCAGCATCTGCGGGTCCATGACCTGCTCCCAATCTCCCAATCGGGCCCGCCGTCGATGCAGCACCAGTGCCGCCACAACCAACAGAGGCAACAAGAGCAGCCAGAAGGGTCTGAGCAGGGAGACGTCCATCATCCTTGTTCCCGCCACGCGACCCCAAGCAACAACAGTCCACCAAGCGCGGCTGGAAAAACCCATAGTTCTCGGAACATTTCTGCCGCCAACCCGTCGCTGTCGGTGACCTCAAGCCGGTCCAACGCGGCCGTCACCTCTTGCAACTCGTCAGTCGTGCGCACGCGAAAGCTGGTGCCGCCGCTGAGATCGGAGATGGCCTGCAAGGTGGCCGCGTCGACAACGCCGCGTTCGCCCGGCGCGCTGCTGGCAAGATCCTTGGGGCCAAGCGCAATCGTGTGTACTCGGATGCCAAGATCGGCTGCCAGCTTGGCGACGCCGCGCGGGTTCGTGGCCCCGGCGTTGCTGATCCCATCTGACAAAAGGATGACAACGCGCGATGCGGCCTCCGAGTGTTCCAGACGTTTCAGCGCAAGCCCCAAAGCGTCAGAGATATTTGTGGCCCGCCCGGAAATACCAATCGTGGCCTCTTCGATCCTGCGGGCAATGGCCTCGGTGTCAAACGAGAAGGGGGCGGCGTAATAGGCTTCGGAGCCGAACACGATCAACGCGACCCGGTCACCGGCACGGCGGCGCACGAAATCGGCCCCGACCGATTGTACCGCCTGCAACCGAGTGACCTGTTCACCATTCAGATCAAAATCATCGCGCACCATCGAGCCTGACAAGTCAATCGCGATGGCAAGGTCGCGGCCCGATACCTTGAGTGCCGAGACCGGTGCCAGTTGGCGCGGGCCCGCAAGCGCCAGAACCAGCAGGATCCAGATGAGTGTGACCACCACCTGTTTGCGTAAAACGAACGCGCCTGCATCGCCAGCCCCTGACAGAATACCACGTCCAATCCGGTCCGGGACCATCAGTGCGGCACCGCGCGTGTTGCCGCTGGGCAGGAACCGGACCGCCAGCAGCGGCAATGGCAGTAACAGCAGGAACAGCGGGTCGGCCAGTTCAATCATGCCGTGCGACCTCGGCTTCGAGGGTCGATATGTCTGGCGCACCACCGGGCGCATAAAGCTGAGCTGACAACGTTTCAAATTTGTCGGGTCGCTCGGACTTGAGCAGGTGGAGAAGCGCGAGGTGGCGCTCGCTGTCTGGCAAAACCGCCAACGCCGCGAGCCTGTCTTGCGGGCTGGCCTCTCTTGGCTGCTTTCGCGGCACGGTGATGCCTCGCATGATCAGGCCAAGAAGCATCGCGACAATCAGCGCACAGCCGACAACAGCGAGCAATTCGGCGATCAGACCACCCGGCGCATCTGCGGGCAGGCGGATGTCGTGCAGCCCGTTCAACATCGCCTCGCGTGTGAGTGCGCGGTCGGCCATGATCAGGGCTCCCGGTCGGGCGGAAATGCCGCTTGCAGAACGCGCGCCGTTGTCGCGACATCTTGCCCTGAATCTAGACGCAGGACCGGAAATCCGGCGATTTCGGATGCGGGCTCGGCCCGGTCCTGCCCGGTGATCCTAGCGCGTCGGCGAGACCCGTCGGGCATTCGGATCGGATAGACACCGGGAGGCAGGTTCTCGGCAACGTCGTCCACCACCGAGATCAGACGGGGCGTTCGTCGTTGCGAGATTTGTCCGAGCCGGTCACGCAGGTCGGGGCCGGGGGTATCAAAACCCGATGCGATCACGATCTCTGCGCCTGTCGGGGCGACCCGGTTGATCCGGGCAAGTGCGCCGTCCAATACCGGGTCGTTCCGTTCACCGGCCAGCGCCAGTTGAAGCGCTGCGTCATGCGCCCTCACAAGTCCGCCGATCAGGGCCAGCATTCCGCGAATGCGTCCCTTGACCGAGACGACCACCGGCTCTGCAGCCCCGATGGCCAGCAGGCCCACGCGCCCCCCTTGTTCGATGATGCGCCATCCGATCAATGCAAGGGCTTCGGCAACCGCGACAGAGCGCAGGGCCCGCCGGGTGCCCCACAGCATTGCGGGCCGAAAATCGGCAACCAACAGCGTTACACGGTCACGCTCTTCCTGAAAGGACCGTACATGCAGGGTGCCGGTGCGCGCGGTGCTGCCTCGGTCGAGATGCCGTATATCGTCGCCTGCGACGTATTCGCGAACATCGGCCATTTCCTGGCCGTGACCACGCCGCTTGGTGACGAACCCGCCCGGCAATGCGGCGAGCACGGTGTTATCCTCGTGATGCAGGGCCAACGAGCGCAGCGCAATCAACGTCTCGGCGCGCAGGGCGATGCCCGGCATATCGAGTGCGGCACTCACAAGGGCTCTACTGTGGTGACGACGTCCGCGATCAGGTCGCGTGCGGTACGCCCTTCGGAAACGGCGCGCCACGTCATGACCAGCCGATGCGACAGCGCGTCTGCCGCAACCGCCTGTACATCCTCGGGCAGGGCGTGGTCGCGCCCGGCCAGATAGGCACGGGCCTTGGAGGCGGCGGCCAACGCCAGAGAGCCACGTGGCGAAACGGCATGGTCAATGTCATCCGCAAACGGGGCATGCCGTGTCGCGGTCACCAGCCGAACGATATAGTCACGCAGCGGAGAAGACAGGTGCACAGCCATTGCCGCCGTTTTGGCGGCGCGAATGTCGTCCAGATGCAGGCGCACCGGCTTGGCAATCGGGCCCTGCCTTTCGGCCTCGACCAGATCGAGAATCCGCCGTTCGGTGGCCGCATCGGGTAGTTCGAGAACCACATGCATCAGGAACCGGTCCAGTTGTGCTTCGGGCAGCGGGAAGGTGCCGTCGTGTTCAATCGGATTTTGCGTCGCAACCACGAGGAAGGGGTCGGGCAAAAGATGGGTTTCATTGCCGCTGGTGACCTGTGCTTCGGCCATCGCCTCCAACAATGCGGATTGCACCTTTGGCGGGGCGCGGTTGATCTCGTCCACCAGAACAAGATTGTGAAACACCGGGCCGGGCACGAACTCGAACGCACCGGTCTGCGGACGGAATACCGGCGTGCCGGTCAGGTCTGATGGCAGCAGA
The DNA here is from genome assembly GCF_039973035.1 of Sedimentitalea sp. Taxonomy (NCBI): domain Bacteria; kingdom Pseudomonadati; phylum Pseudomonadota; class Alphaproteobacteria; order Rhodobacterales; family Paracoccaceae; genus Sedimentitalea; species Sedimentitalea sp. Next base: position 169,001 of record NZ_JBDWLR010000078.1, on the reverse strand, counting down.
TCGGGCGTACATTGTATCCGCGCAAATCCGCCTTCGATGGCGTCGGCCAGCCATTTGACCGCGCGCGTCTTGGCAAGGCCCGGCGCGCCTTCGATCAGCAGATGACCCCCGGCCAATACGCCGATCAGCAAACGTTCGATCAATGCGTCGTGCCCGACCAACCCGGATGCAAGATGGGCTTGCAGTGCGCCCAGCCCGGTGCCTGTTTTTGCGTCCATGCCGCCTCCCTGTTGCGTGCCAGAATGCATATGCACACGCGCAAAGGCTAGCGCCAACGGGAGCGCTCTCAAACACAGCCCATAGTCTAAGTCGTATCTGTGGCTCGCAACTGCACTGAATGAGAGTGCGGCGTTACACCGTTTGAGCCAGTTATCGGTCAGTTACTCGGCGATTTCCGGCACCGGTTTTCCGGGGGCTGTGCGGTAGATCAGATCGGCCGTGTCGTTGTGAGAAAAGGCATCGGCCTTTGCCTGAAGAGCACCGTGATGCGGGGATTTGATGCAAACCGGATCGGTGGCATTGGCATTCCCGACAACAGCCATGGCCTGACATCGGCAGCCGCCAAAATCCTTGAGCTTGTTGTCGCAGCTTTGGCAGGGTTCCTGCATCCAGTCGGTACCGCGATAGGCGTTGAAGGCTGCGCCGTCGTACCAGATGTCACGCAAGTGGCTGTTACGCACATTGTCAAATTGCAGATGCGGGATTGTCTGCGCGGCGTGGCAGGGCAGGACCTCTCCATCCGGCGCGACGTTCAGCCCGGTTGTGCCCCAGCCGCCCATGCACCGTTTGGGAAAGTCGGAATGATAGTCGGCGGGAACGTAGTCGATCACCAATTTGCCCCGCAGGTCTGCGCGGGCCTGTTTGACGATCTTGTCCGCCTCGCGTGCCTGTTCATGGGTGGGCATCAGCCCATCACGGTTTTTCATGGCCCAGCCGTGAAACTGAACGGTCGCCACCTCGATCCGGCGCGCGCCCATTTCAAGTGCCATTTCCAACGCGCGCGGCAGTTGATGCAGGTTGCGGCGATGCAAAACCGCGTTCAGCGTCAGAGGAAAGCCGATATCCTTGATCCATTCGGCCACCTGCATCTTGCGCGCGAACCCTCCGCGATAGCCGCCGATCGAATCCGCCATCTCGGCATCGGTGCCTTGCAGCGACAACTGAATATGGTCCAGCCCGCATTCGTCCAGCGCGCGCAAACGCTTTTCTGTCAATCCGATGCCCGAGGTGATGAGGTTTGTGTAAAGACCCGCCTCGCGGGCAGCACTCACCAAATCGATCAGATCGCGGCGACTGGCGGGTTCTCCGCCAGAGATATGCAACTGCAGCACACCAATTTCAGCGGCCTCGCGAAAGACGCGCGTCCAGGTTTCGGTATCCAGTTCCCTGTCCTGTTGCGCCAACTCCAGCGGGTTGGAACAATAGGGGCAGGCCAGCGGGCAGCGATGGGTCAGTTCTGCCAGCATGGCGATGGGGGGCTTTACCGTCATGTGCGCACCTCAAGAAACCGGCGGTTTTTGAGCGCGCCCAGAAACCCTGCCGTGTCCTTGGCGATATCTTCGACGGGTGCGTTATATTTGGCCGAGAGTATGTCAGTGATCGCCTGAAAGGTCCGCTCGCCATCAATCTCGGACAGGATCGCATGCCCAATGCCGTCCAGTGTGATTGCCCGTTCCGGCGCCAGCAAGACCCAGCCGTCACGCACCTTGTCAAAGTGCACGCGCACACCGCGCGGCAGATAGGGGATATCGGACTGGTCGATCATGACGCTTTGGCCATTGCCATGCCTTCGCCGGGCACCCAAGCGCCGGGCGGGATGCGTCCGGGCTCTACATAGGCCGCGTAAAGCGCGTCAAGCTGCGACCACAACACATCGGTTTTGAAGATCAATGCTGCGGCAGCGGCATCCTGTTTTTCTTGTGTGTCCGCGTGATCCAGGACCCAAGACAGGCCAAAGGCCACGTCCTTGGGCGCCTCTTTCAACCGATTGCGGAAATAACTGAGGCTGCTGTCATCGGCGAAATCATAGTTCTTCAACAGCCCTTGAATGCGATCCGCGTGGATTTTGGGGGCGAAGAGTTCGGTCAGCGAGGCCGCGATCGCCTCAAGCAGAGTTTTGTCGCGCACAAAGCGGACATAGGCATCAACCGCAAACCGGGTTGCGGGCAAAACCCCCCGGTTGGACGCCACATAGTCCCGATCAAGACCAACCGCCTGGGCCAGTCGCAGCCAGCGCCGAATGCCACCTTCGTTGGTGTCGGTGCCATCGTGGTCCTCGATTCGGCTCCGCCACATGCGGCGCAAGTCCGGGTCTTCGACGCGCGACATGAAAGCTGCGTCCTTGATCGGGATCGAATGCTGGTAATAATACCGGTTGATCACCCATGCGCGCACCTCCTCGGGGGAACACTTGCCGCCATGCAACAGGTGATGGAACGGATGCTTGTCGTGGTATCGTTCAGCACCGATCTGGCGCAACCTGTTCTCAAACTCTTCGCGTGTCTGGGTCATGGTGTCACCTCCAGTCCGTCCTGTCCCACAACCCAACCTGCAGCCTCTGCTTCGGCCCTCTCGGCCGAATTCGGGCGCAGCACCGGGTTGGTGTTGTTCATATGTACAAAAACCCGTTTGCCGACGTTTAGGTCTGCAAATGCGGCGATCGAGCCGTCTTTGCCTGACATTGACATGTGACCCATCCGTTTGCCGGTCTTGCTGCCCAATCCGGCGCGCACCATTTCGTCGTCGCGCCACAGTGTTCCGTCGAAAAACACCAGTGCGGCATCGCGCAAACGATTCCGCAGATCATCACTCAATTTGGCACAGCCGGGGATGTAATAGGCGTCCTGACCATCGGCCTGCAGATGTACACCGACAGTCTGCTCACCAACCAGTTCGGTTTCGACAACGTCGCCTTCAAGATACAGCGGCACCTTGCCGGGCACCGGAAACAACGTCGCCACAAGGCCGGGCGCGATCTCGGTCGGCTTATCCAGTGTAACGGTCTGGCGCGTGACAACTGATGCATTCAACGCCGCAAATATCGGGTTTTCATTCAGGACGTCATGAATGCCAGCCGTTGCAAATATCGTAAACGGTTGCATTTCGCGCAGGGTCAGCAACCCGGCAACATGGTCGATATCACCGTTGGTAAGCAGGACTGATCGCAGCGGCATCTCCCGTAATCCGGTTGGATGCAGGGCCGGGCAATCAGCTAATTGTTGTCGGATGTCAGGTGACGCGTTCAAAAGCGCCCAATCGCGTCCGTTGGCCGAAAAGGCGACCGAGGATTGCGTTTGCGCAGGTATCTGACCGGCGCGGGCAAGATTGCAATTTTCGCACCCGCAATTCCATTGGGGCAGTCCACCCCCGGCGGCCGCCCCAAGTATTCTTGCACGGAAACCCACCTGGTTTCCTGTCAATGTCTGTTCAGAACAGGACGCCGTCGTCGTCGCCGTCGGGTCCGTACATGTTGATTTCCATGCCGCATTCGATTTCGCGGATTTTGGGTGTGTTCCAGGACATGATTTGCTCCTCCCGTGGGTTTCCATTTTGTTGATCTTACCTTGTCCGTGCCGGCCGAGTTATTCAAAGCCTAAGTTCTAAGAAAATATAAATGCGCATCCTAATCAGCGTCTTGTCCACTCTCGGGTGCGACGCCATCGAGCATGAACCCCCGGTTTCGAATGGTCTTGATCTCAAAGCCAAACGCGCGCATCGGGTCGAGCTTTTTGCGCAGATAGCCGACATACACGTCGACGACGTTGCCAGAGCTTGCCCCTTTGTCTGCCCAAAGGCGCTCAAAGAGCTGGTCGCGCGACAGGGTTTCTCCTTTGTGTTCGGCGAACATCATCAGCAGTTCAAATTCGCGCTGGGTGAGGGTGACCTTGTGCCGTCCACTGTCGATGCTCCACTCAGTCGGATCCAGCCGGGCAGGGCGTGGTTTTGCGGGTGTCGCGCGCCGTTCCTGCACTTTCAGTCGGGCCACGAGTTCGTCAAACGAGAACGGTTTGACCACATAATCGTCGGCCCCGACCTCGAGACCACGGGTGCGGTCCTCAACTTCGGACAGGGCGCTCAGCATCAGGATCGGGGTGCGATGACCGGCCTCGCGCACCGCGCGCACGAGGTCAAAGCCGCTATCTTCGCCGATCATGACATCAACGATTGCGGCCGCGACTTCCGAATCCCCGAACCGGGCAAGCGCCGTATCCACCCGGTTCTCCGCAAGCGTGGCATACCCGTGCAGTTCCAGCCCGCGTGACAATGCGGAGAGGATTTCCGGGTCGTCGTCGACGATCAGAATGCGGGCGGGCGTGCTCATGAGGCAAGGTTAGTGCGGGTCAAGCGGGATGCCCACTGTTACTTTGGTCCCGGTTTGGCCGTCCGCCGGTGGGCTCGTCAGCGTGATCTCGCCCCCTTGTTCCTCGACGACCCATTTGGCAAAGGCCAGCCCGATTCCAAAACCCTCCGATGCCGCCGCGCTGCGACTCTGGGCGAAGCGTTGAAAAATCGCCTGCTGGTCTTCTCTGGCGATCCCCGGCCCGTTGTCTGTGACGTCCACACGGCCCATCCCGGCCTGCTTGTGAACGCTGAGGTTTATTTTGCCTCCGCTGCGCGCGTGACGAATGGCATTCTGGATCAACCCGCCGATGATTTGACGCACCCAGTTGGCATCACCTCTGACCATCACGGACGGACCGTTCGGCCCAGTCAGGGTCATGCCTGCGCTTTTGACTTCGGCATCCAGATTGGTCGCAGCCTCGCGCGCAGTCATTGTCAGATCAAAAGGGGCGGCAGTCAATTCGAGCTTACCCGATTCCGAGCGGGCGATGCGCAGCAGGTCGTCGATCCTCCGATTCAACCGCAGCGCCCGGCTTTCGATCGTTTCAAAGGATGCCTCGGCGTCGGGGGTGGCTTTGCGTCCGATCTGCGCCTCCATCAAAATGACGGTCAGCGGGGTGCGCAACTCATGGCTGATGTCGGCAAAAAATCTGCGGCGGTTTTCGTCAGTGAGTGCCAACGCTTCATTTGCAGCGCGCAGCTCCTTTGTGCGGGCGGCAACTGTTTCGCTCAGCCGCGCCCATTCGTCTTCTACGTCGGACCTGCGCGCTGCAAGCGCGCTGGCCATGCGGTTTGTTTCGGTGAACAATTGCCCGATCTCGTCCCGGCGATCTTCAGGCAGCGTTATGTCAAAATCGTCTTGGCTGATCTGCCGCGCCGCGCCCTTCAGCTGTTTCAGACGGTGAAATTGCGGACGCACGAGACCGAGATAGAACAGAGCCAGCAACAGGACAGTCGCCACCGAAACACCCATGGCAACATAGATCAGTCGCTGGCGCAGCGCAGTAATGCCGGCGAGAACCTCGTTGCGCACCCGCAATTCACCGGTGATCACGCCGTTCAACAGGGGATCGAACCCAATGGAAAAGCTATCGATATGGCCCTGCAGTCGCTCGTGGTTGGTGACATCCGACAGCAGTGCATCGCGGGTCGATGCGAACAATGCCTCCATACGCGCAATCCCGAGGCTTTGAGTGGCGCGGCGGGATTGTTCGTTCAGACCCAACCGGTCAGCATCGACGACCGCCTGCGCGTGATCGACTCGCAGGCGCTTGAAAGTGGTTTCGATATTATCTGACAGGTTTGACAGGCGGACTGCGCGAATCTCTGGGCTCAGGTCGGATTGCAGTGATTCAGAGGCCACGACGATAAAACTGGCAATCTGGGTCGACAGGATTGCATATCGATCAATGCGATGCTCGGCAGCAAGGGCTGCGTCCAGACGTTCGGCGACGCGGTTCATTCCGATGACTGTGACGGCGGCACCAATAAGGGCAACCAGACCCAGCAAGCCGGCACCGATGCCCAGACGGGCCTTGAGAGAGAAGGCAAAGCGGCGCATCGGGTTGGTGTTCGCTCCTCCATGGCAGATTTCATGGTTGCCAGATTTGCGGGCAGTTCTCTGGAAGTTCTAGCCAAATGGCTCGATAGCGGACCATCAACCAACCTGTTACCACCGCAGATTAGGAATCTAGCCGGATCTGTGCGATATTGGACCGATACTATTGTATCAGTTGACGAGAGGTTTTCATGATTGAGCTTATATTCATTGTTTGTCTTGCCGGAGCGCCCGGTGATTGCGAAAAGCGCAGTTTACTCTACACCGATATAACGCCGACAGCTTGCGTCATGCGGGCACAGCCCGAGTTGGCGAACTGGATCAATACCCATCCCAGATGGAAAGTCGCGCGTTGGGCCTGCCAATCCGTCCGGCCCGGTGAGCACGAGATTTAGACAAACGATCCTGTAGGCTAGCCGTTGTAGACGGTTGCAGCGCCATCGCGCTCTTGCCCCCGGTTTTCGCTTGGCTCATAAACGACCCCAAGCATTGGCACGTTTTCCAAGAACCGGAAGGACCGCAGCGAGATGACCATCCAAGCCCCGGAAACCAAGACCGTAGACAGCTATCGCGTCGCCTGCGACGGTGGTGAGGGCGCGTTGGGTCATCCGCGCGTCTGGCTGTCAATTCCACATGACCGGGGCTGGGTTGAATGCCCCTATTGCGATTGCAAATACGTGCACAAGGATCATGCCGACACGGCCTGATCACGGGTGGCTCCGGGTTGGGACACTTTGCCTTGGCACGTGGTTTGCCGGGCAGGACATACGGGCGGGCTTATCTGCCACCAAAAGGCGGCAGGGTCGCAAACAACACTCTGCACTAAAGAAACATGGCTACCGGGGGACGCGGTTTGGGGGATACGACATTCGGCAAGGGCTGCCATCTGCATCTGATTGATGGGTCTGCCTTTATCTTTCGCGCCTATCACGCCTTGCCACCATTGACGCGGAAATCCGACGGACTGCCCATTGGGGCGGTTGCGGGGTTCTGCAACATGCTGCACCGCTATGTTGAGGGCAACAACGGTCCCGATGCACCAACCCATGCGGCGGTGATCTTTGACAAGGGATCGCATACGTTCCGCAACGACCTCTATGATCTGTACAAGGCCAACCGCGAGGCGATGCCCGAGGATTTGCGCCCGCAAATGCCGCTGACCCGGCGCGCCACCGAGGCGTTCAACATCGCCTGCAAGGAACTGGAAAACTACGAGGCTGATGACATCATCGCGACGCTGGCCTGTCAGGCCCGCGAGGCCGGTGGGCGCGTCACCATCATCAGTTCCGACAAGGACCTGATGCAATTGGTCGGCGACGGCGTCGAGATGCTTGACGCGATGAAGAACAAGCGCATCGACAGGGACGGTGTGTTTGAAAAATTCGGCGTCTTTCCGGATCGCGTGGTGGATGTGCAGGCGCTCGCGGGCGATAGCGTTGACAACGTGCCCGGCGCACCGGGGATCGGTATCAAGACGGCGGCGCTGTTGATCAATGAATACGGCGATTTGGCAACGTTGTTGGACCGCGCCAGCGAAATCAAACAACCCAAACGCCGCGAAACGCTGATTGACAAACGCGATCAGATCGAGTTGAGCAAGCAACTCGTGCAACTGGATTGTGCCACGCCGCTCGACTTTGGCCTCGACGATCTTGATGTGCGAGAACCTGACGCCGACGTCCTATTGCCGTTTCTCGCGGAAATGGAGTTTCGAACCCTGTCGCGTCGCATCGCCAGCCAGTTGGGAGTCGAAGCGCCGGTCATTGAAGAGGCATCTGCGCCGGCAGCGGAGGCCGACGCACCCGAAGCGCCAGCGTTCGATCAGGCCGACTATAGCTGTGTCAGCGATGCCGAGGTGTTGCAGGGATGGGTTGATCAGATTCGCGAACGCGGTTGGGTGGCCGTCGATACCGAAACCACCGGGTTGAACGAGATGATTGCCGATCTGGTTGGTGTATCCCTGTGTGTCGAACCGGGGCGTGCCTGCTACATTCCGCTGATTCACAAGACGAGCGCAACTGAGGACCTGTTTGGGTCAGACGAGTTGGCCGAAGGGCAGATGCCGTTGGACGACGTGCTCGCGCTATTGAAACCGGTCCTTGAGGACCCGGCGATCATTAAGATCGGGCAGAACATCAAATATGACGCCAAGATTCTTGCACGCCATGGTATCACGGTTGCTCCGATTGATGACACGATGCTGATGTCATATGCGATGCATGGCGGAGAGCACGGGCATGGCATGGATACGCTGAGCGAGCGCTATCTCGGTCACACTCCGATCCCGATCAAACCGCTGCTTGGAAGCGGAAAATCGGCGATCACCTTTGACCGGGTGCCGCTGGACAAGGCCGTCAGCTATGCCGCTGAGGATGCGGATATCACCCTGCGCCTTTGGCAATTGTTCAAGCCGCAATTGCATAAGAACAAGGTGACCACCGTATACGAAACGCTTGAGCGCCCATTGGTCCCGGTGCTCGCGCAGATGGAGATGCACGGCATCAAGGTCGACCGTGATACGCTCAGCCGCATGTCCAATGCCTTTGCGCAGAAGATGGCAGGCCTCGAGGCCGAGATCCACGAACTGGCGGGCGAGAATTTCAACGTCGGCTCGCCAGCGCAACTGGGCGAGATCCTGTTTGACAAGATGGGACTTGAGGGCGGCAAGCGCGGCAAGACCGGAAAATACTCCACTGGGGCCGATATTCTCGAAGATCTGGCGACGGAACACGAACTGCCGCGCCGTGTGCTTGATTGGCGGCAGCTCTCGAAACTTAAGTCGACCTATACCGACGCGCTGCAGACCCATATCAACCCCGACACGGGGCGCGTTCATACCTCTTACGCGATTACCGGGGCAAACACCGGCCGCCTGGCTTCGACCGATCCGAACTTGCAGAACATTCCTGTGCGCACAGAAGAGGGCCGGCGCATTCGCGAGGCTTTTGTGGCCGAGCGAGGCAACGTTCTTGTATCGCTGGACTATTCCCAGATCGAACTGCGTATCTTGGCGCATATCGCGGATATTCCCGCGCTGAAACAGGCCTTTGCCGACGGTTTGGACATCCACGCGATGACCGCGAGCGAGATGTTCGATGTGCCGCTGGACGAGATGACACCCGAGATCCGCCGACAGGCCAAGGCAATCAATTTCGGCGTGATCTATGGGATCTCAGGCTTTGGACTGGCCCGCAACTTGCGGATTCCGCGCTCCGAGGCGCAGGGGTTCATCGACCGCTATTTCGAACGCTTCCCTGGGATCCGGACGTACATGGACGAAACCAAGGCCTTTGCGAAGGAAAATGGCTATGTCCAGACGCTGTTCGGGCGCAAGATCCATACGCCGGAGATCAATGCCAAGGGGCCGCGTGCCAGCTTTGCCTATCGTGCGGCGATAAATGCGCCGATTCAGGGCACCGCTGCCGACGTGATCCGTCGGGCAATGGTCCGGATGCCTCCAGCGATCGAAGGGCTCTCGGCCCGGATGCTGCTGCAGGTGCACGACGAACTGTTGTTCGAGGTTGCCGAAGATGCTGTGGACACCGTAGTTGAACGCGCACGCGATGTGATGGAGAACGCCGCCAATCCCGCGGTTCATCTCGACATCAAGCTGACAGCGGATGCAGGGCAGGGTGCAAACTGGGCCGAGGCGCACTGACCGGAACCATTGCGTCCCGGTTGAACGAGTGCGGCACACCAAGCGCACCTAACGATTCGACGCCCGATCTGCTAACTAGAACGTAGCGAACGTCGCAAGAGAGACTGCAATCGCTTGGCGACTCAGGCGTGACCAATCGCCCACTGGTGACCCCGGCAGGATTCGAACCTGCAACCTGCCCCTTAGGAGGGGGCTGCTCTATCCAGTTGAGCCACGGGGCCACGGCGACCCTCTTAGCGTGGAAATATGCGATTGTCATGGGGTTTGCGGCAGAGTTGATCCCGACGGTATGTTCGCGATAACATCCTTTCAGCATACATAGAAAGATTGACCCTTGTCGCTTGATTCCAAACGCCCTCTGACGCTGCGCGATGTCTCTGAAGCATCCGGCGTTTCCGAAATGACGGTCAGCCGCGTGCTGCGCAATCGAGGGGACGTTTCGGACGCGACCCGCAAGCGTGTGCTCGCCGCGGCCAAAGAGCTGGGGTATGTTCCCAACAAGATCGCGGGGGCGCTGGCATCAAGCCGGGTCAATCTGGTTGCTGTCATCATCCCGTCATTGTCCAACATGGTTTTTCCCGAGGTGCTGACAGGTATTAACCAGGTGCTTGAAGATACCGAGTTGCAGCCCGTAGTCGGGGTCAGCGACTATATGCCGGAAAAGGAAGAACGCGTTCTTTATGAAATGCTGTCCTGGCGCCCGTCCGGTGTAATCATTGCCGGACTTGAACATTCGGACGCCAGTCGCGCCATGCTGCGGGCCGCTGGTATTCCGGTGGTCGAGATAATGGATACCGACGGCGTGCCAGTGGATGCCATGGTTGGCATTTCGCATCGCCGTGCAGGGCGCGAAATGGCGACCGCAATACTGAAGGCAGGATATCAACATATCGGGTTCATGGGGACCAAGATGCCGTTGGATCATCGTGCGCGGAAGCGGTTTGAAGGCTTCACCGAAGTCTTGGCCAAGAACGGCGTCGAAATTGAAGATAGGGCTTTTTATTCCGGAGGCTCTGCGCTCGCCAAGGGCCGCGAGATGACGCAAGAAATGCTTGAACGCTCGCCTGAACTCGATTTCTTGTATTATTCCAACGATATGATTGGCGCCGGTGGCCTGCTCTACCTGCTGGATCAGGGTATTGATGTGCCCGGACAGATCGGATTGGCGGGGTTCAACGGAGTCGAACTCTTGCAGGGGCTGCCGCGTAAGCTTGCGACGATGGATGCCTGCAGGCTGGAGATCGGGCGGACAGCGGCCAAGATCGTTGCCGGACGGTTGGCAGAGCCAGATGGTGCACACAATGACAACGTGACCCTGACGCCGACCATCGCATATGGCGATACCCTCAAGAGGCGATGAGCGTCGCGACGCTCGGAAACCGCGCCGCGCGGCATCTGTTTCTTGACCGGCACGCCCTGGCTGAACAGCCTGCTGGCCCAGCCAAAGGCGAAGACCTGCACGCGCTGATCCATCGCCTGGGATTCGTGCAGTTGGACAGCATCAACACGCTGGCCCGCGCCCATGATATGATCCTTTATGCCCGCCGTCCGACCTATCGGGCAAAGCATCTTAAGCGGCTCTATGAAAAGGACCGGGCGCTGTTTGAGCACTGGACTCATGACGCCGCAGTCATTCCGATGGATTTCTATCCGCATTGGCAATTGCGGTTCCGGCGGGATGCGGAACTGCTGAAGCACCGATGGCGCAACTGGCGCCGGGACGGATTTGAGCAACAGTTCCAGACGGTGCTGGATCATGTGCGTGATCACGGGGCGGTCTGTTCGTCGGATGTCGGCAAGGATGAAAAGAAGGGCGGCGGTGGATGGTGGGATTGGCATCCGTCCAAAACGGCGCTCGAGTTTTTGTGGCGCAGTGGTGCCCTGACGGTCGTGGGGCGTGACGGGTTCCAGAAGCGGTATGACCTCACCGAGCGCGTGATCGACAGTGCGCAGGATGTCCCCGATCCCGAGGAAACTGTCGATTGGCTTTGCGGCGGCGCGATTGACCGGTTGGGTTTTGCCACTTCGGGCGAAATCGCGGCGTTCTGGGATACGGCGACACCCCAGGAAGCAAAGGAGTGGTGCGCACGGGAACTGGCGCGCGGCACGCTGGTTCCGGTCGATATCGAAGGGCACGATGGCCAGCTGCGCCGCTGCCTGGCACGACCGGATGTAGAGGACGCGGCAGGGCAGGCACCAAAGCCACCGGGCCGCATTCGTGTTCTCAGCCCGTTTGATCCGGCCTTGCGCAATCGCGACCGTGCTCAAAGGCTGTTTGGATTTCACTACCGGATCGAAGTCTTTGTTCCCGCAGCAAAGCGCAAATACGGCTATTACGTGTTTCCCCTGCTCGAAGGGGATCGTTTGATTGGGCGGATTGACATGAAAGCGCAGCGTGATTGTTGTTGTTTGTCCGTTATCGCTCTGTGGCCGGAACGCGGAGTCCGTTGGTCAGGGGCGCGAACCACGCGATTGATGGCCGAGCTTGAGCGCGTCTGCCGGTTTACCGGATTGGACGATATCAAGATGGAAGACGGCTGGCTTCGAGCTCCGCTTTAGACCGACAACAGGCCGCGCGCCTGAGACCAACGCGAAAGGACGCGGCATGTGTGGCCGATTTATAGACCCCAACCTGCGCGGGACCGAGATTGAGCATTCGGAGATTGGAATTGATCCGTTTGCACGCCGATTCAACATTAAGCCGACGCAGGATGTACTGATCCGACCAGCCGAAGAGGGACAATTCGCATGGGCGCGCTGGTGGTTCATTCCGGTCTGGCACAAGGGCGAAATGCAGGAGTGGAAGGCCACCACGTTCAATGCCCGAATCGAAGAAGCAGATGCAAAGCCTACGTTTCGTGCGGCTTGGAAATATGGCCGCTGTCTGATCCCGGCCGGCGGCTATTACGAATGGACAGGCACGAAAGGTCAGAAGACGCCGCATTTCATCCAGAGCGCAGCAAACGAAGAAACGCTCTGGTTTGCTGGGCTGTTGTCTATCTGGAATGACATGAGAACCTGTACCATCTTGACGCGCGCAGCCAACTCGGACGTTGAGGATGTACATCACCGCATGCCGGTGATCTTGAATGCCGATGAACGGGATGCCTGGCTCGCGGGGAAACAAGACAAGGATTTGGGTGCGGGCGCCTCGCTAAGGCACCATATCGTCAAATCATTCGGCATACAGGACGATAGCCCGGAACTGATCGAGGAGGTCTAGCGCCCGTGCCATGGGACCACCCGTACCGGACTGCTAATAGGGCGGGCAGCGACAGAACGGCGAGATAACGCCGACCCTGCAGGCATTGAAATCTGGGAATATCTTTACTGCGATTCTGCGACCAGTTAAGTTCTCCGGTACAGGCTAGACACGAAACAAAACAATAAAATGGTGAGACCAATGAAAAAGAGCAGTATTTTGGCGATCATCGCCGCTATGGGATTGCTGCAGGCGTGTGCGACGACTCCTGCAGAGCAACGTCAGGTTGGTTGCGCAGGTGCAACTGTTGCAGGCGCGCTGCTTGGCGGGGCGGTCGGCAATCAATTCGGCGGCGGAAGCGGCAGGGACATCCTGACCGCTGGCGGTGCCGTTGCCGGTGGCATGGCCGGAAACAACGCTGCGGGCTGTTAGGCCGCAGTAGAACTTGGTGAGCTGGCGATCCCTGGAGGACTCGAACCCCCAACCTGCTGATTAGAAGTCAGCTGCTCTATCCAGTTGAGCTAAGGGACCGCTTGCTGCCACTTCTTGCTGCTATTCGCTGCGGGGTTCAAGCCCCAAGCGCAGGAATACGCTGTAGGGGTCTGGGATATAGCCGGGAATTGGATCGCAAGGCTCATATCCCAGCGAGTGATAAAGCGCACGGGCAGCATCAAACGCTGGAAGCAGGGATGAGCCGGTTTCCAGCGCCATGACCTGATACCCGGCTTGCCGTGCTTGGGCTTCGAGGAATGTCATGAATTGGCGGGCCAGTCCGCGCCTGCGGGCAGATGTGGCAACATGGACCGATTTGACTTCGGCAAGACCGTCACCCAAATCCTTGAGCGCACCACAGCCCAAGGGGACGTCATTTTCATAAATCGCCCAGAATCGAATGTCGGGTGCGCGCAACGCATCCGCTGGCATCGCATGAATGCTCTCTTGCGGTGTGGTTTCCTGGCTATGCGCCAGATGCGCCTCGATCATCGCGCGGATGGCTGGCGCACCGGGGTCGGCGGGCCGTATATCGATCCCGCTCAGTGGGTCCAGACCGTGCGTCGGTTGGGCGCGAAGTTGTCGGCATAGCCACCGGGCCGGATGTTCTGTTTGCGCGACTTGGGTTCGATCACTTCGGCGTCGATGCCATGCGCCTTGGCATAGTCCAGCGCGGCCTCTTTGCTGGAGAAACGCAGGCGCACCTGACTTTGTGTGTCGTCAGACGAGGTCCAGCCCATTAGCGGATCGACATCGCGTGACGTTGCAGGGGCATAATCCAATACCCAGGTCCGGGTCTTTGCCATGCCCGAGGTCATCGCGTTTCTCGCGGGTTTGTAGATCCGTGCACGCATGGGGCGCTCCCTTGTTCGTCTTGCCGTTTATCCGGGATTTCAGGGCATTGGGCAAGCATCGTTTCGCCGCACCTGAGACCGCAACAGAGGCATCTAATGACAATTTCTGACATCAGTGCGGATAGATCAACGGATATGGGGTTGAACCGGACCAGAAAGAGAACAACTCTGTGGGACCTGCCGCCGGAGAGCCCTATGCCCCATGTCCATACTGATAGTTCGATGCCAATGATGAACGCCCCTAGCGGGCCGCCTCGCGAAAAGCTTGAAGGCGGCAAACGGCTGGTGATGTCAACCGAATTCGAACCCGCGGGCGACCAACCTACTGCGATCGTGGAATTGGCGCAGGCGGTGAACCAAGGAGAACGCAATCAGGTGCTGTTGGGTGCGACGGGGACCGGCAAAACCTTTACCATGGCCAAGGTCATCGAAGAGACCCAGCGTCCGGCGATTATACTTGCACCCAACAAGACGCTGGCGGCCCAGCTTTACGGCGAATTCAAGGGGTTCTTTCCGGACAACGCGGTCGAGTATTTCGTCAGCTTCTATGACTATTACCAGCCCGAAGCCTACGTGCCGCGCAGCGATACCTATATCGAGAAGGAAAGCCAGATCAACGAACAGATCGACCGGATGCGTCACTCGGCGACCCGGGCGTTGTTAGAGCGGGATGATGTAATCATCGTGGCCTCTGTCTCTTGCATCTACGGCATCGGTTCGGTCGAAACCTACGGCGCGATGACGCAGGATCTGAAGGTAGGTCAGGAATACGACCAGCGACAGGTCATGGCGGCACTCGTTGAGCAGCAGTACCGTCGCAACGATCAGGCGTTTCAACGCGGTAGCTTTCGTGTGCGTGGCGATTCTCTGGAGATCTTTCCCGCCCACCTTGAAGACCGCGCCTGGCGGCTGTCGTTCTTTGGCGAAGAGCTTGAGGGCATCACCGAGTTTGATCCGCTGACCGGCGAGCGTACGGATACATTCGAGAAAATCCGGGTCTATGCCAACAGCCACTATGTGACGCCGAAACCGACGTTGAATCAGGCGGTGATCAGCATCAAGAAAGAGCTGCGCGAGCGTCTGGATCACCTCGTCGCCGATGGCAAACTGCTCGAAGCGCAACGGTTGGAACAGCGCACCAATTTCGATATCGAAATGATCGAGGCGCAGGGGTTCTGCAACGGCATCGAAAACTATTCGCGGTATCTGACGGGGCGTGCGCCGGGTGAACCGCCCCCAACGCTGTTCGAATTCATCCCTGACAACGCGATTGTTTTTGCCGATGAAAGCCATGTGTCGGTGCCGCAGATCGGCGGCATGTACAAAGGCGACCACCGACGCAAATTCACGCTGGCCGAACATGGGTTTCGCCTGCCATCCTGTATGGACAACCGCCCTCTCAAGTTCGAGGAATGGGACGCAATGCGCCCGCAATCGGTGTTCGTGTCCGCCACCCCCGCGAAATGGGAAATCGAGCAGACTGGCGGGGTGTTCACAGAACAGGTTATCCGGCCGACCGGATTGCTGGACCCCATGGTCGAAATCCGCCCGGTGGACATGCAGGTCGATGATCTGCTGGATGAGGTGCGCAAGGTCGCCGCCGATGGCTTCCGCACGCTGGTCACCACCCTGACCAAACGCATGGCCGAGGATCTGACCGAATACATGCACGAGCAGGGCATCAAGGTGCGCTATATGCACAGCGATATCGACACACTGGAACGCATCGAGATTCTGCGTGATCTGCGGCTCGGGGCATTTGACGTGCTGATCGGCATCAATCTGCTGCGCGAGGGGCTGGATATCCCCGAATGCGGGCTGGTGGCTATTCTCGATGCGGACAAGGAAGGGTTCCTGCGCTCTGAAACCTCGTTGATCCAGACCATCGGGCGGGCGGCGCGGAACGCCGAGGGGCGGGTCATCATGTATGCCGACCGGATCACCGGATCGATGGAGCGTGCCCTTGGCGAAACCGACCGCCGCCGCGCCAAGCAGATAGCGTATAACGAAGAACGCGGGATCACACCGTCAACGGTGAAAAAGAACGTCGAGGACGTGCTGGCCGGGCTCTACAAGGGCGATACGGACATGTCCCGCGTCACCGCCAAGATCGACAAGCCGCTGAATGGTGCCAATCTGGAAGCCGTGCTGGAAGGCTTGCGCACCGACATGCGCAAAGCGGCAGAGAACCTCGAATTCGAAGAAGCCGCGCGGTTGCGGGACGAGGTCAAACGGCTGGAAGCAGTGGATCTGGCGGTTTCTGACGACCCGCTGGCCCGGCAATATGCAGTGGAGAAGGCCTCGGAGGCGGCGGTAAAGTCGCGTGGCCGATCAACGGCTGGCAGGCCGGGGCAACGGGGCGGGAATGTGAAGCGGAAGGGGCGGTAGAGGGGTTAATGATAGCACCAAAACTGAGCGAACTGAAAAAAACTGAGTTGCGACGAGCTTAGCCAACTTTACGATGAGCATTCAGTAGAGACGCAAGTTGGAACGAGTTTCTTACCTGAAGAAATTCGCAGCCGAAGTATGGAACGCCTCGCGTCTCGAATGGATAAGTTCACGTCGGGGATATTCTGGTCGAACGGGCCATGAGCTTCAAAACCCGCGTTAGCACCGACTCGTAGCTCAGATCGGGACGCATTTCGGTCAGCCAGAACACCGGATACTTCAACAGATTCGATAATACATTTCAGGATATCCAGCGGTCTGATGTTTGATCAACTCACCGCCTGCTGGTTCTCGGCCAATTTCTGGTCCACCAGTTCCACCGTGGCGGCGAGGTTGGTGTTGTCTTGGCCCAAGGATCGGGTGATCAACATAATCAGCTTGTCGACCCGTTCGATGGCAGGTGCTCCGGCGGCGATGGCGCGGGCGGCGGAGGAGGGTTTTAGCAGGCCCTCGGCCGCTTTCGCGTATTTCTCGAAGGGCACCATGTCTTCGGGCGCGGCGCCAAGTCCCACCACCAGATTATTCACCGCGCCATAGATTGCGCGGGATTTTTCGATATCACCATGCACCGCATCGCGGATGGCGATGGGGTCGCCGGGCTGGATGCAGCGGTAGTTGCCGGTGGCCAGCATCGCCCATTTGGCAAACGGCACGAACAGCGAGTCAAACGCGCGCAGTTTCACCGGCACGTACTTGCCGTCGATCCGGTAGTCGAGAATGCCCTGTTCCAGCTCGGCCAGCATGGCATCAGCCTTGGCGTCGTGAAAGCGAGTGACCTTGAAGTTGGTTGGCAGCCCGACGTGCAGCACGTTGGCGTCCTCTTCCGGCGGGCGAAAGGCCTGCGGATCGGGCGAGCACAGGGTCATCAGCGCAGGATCGAATTTGTTCCAGATTTCCGGGTCCTGATAGGCACCGCCAAGCGGCGCGCAGTCGAGCTCGGGAATGCGCCGCATATAGGGCAGGGGGGGCATGTTCATGATCGACATGCACGGCACCCTCGCCTCGGCCACCCGCCCCAGCAGGTCGCGCAGCGAGGGGTGCGAATATTGTGGTTCCTGCATCGCGAGGCAGACCAGATCATAATCCTGTGGTTGTGCGCTCTCGGGCGTCTGTGCATCCAGTTTGCCGCTAAGATCAGCGGACAGGATGCTGCGGTGGTCGTCCTCGTCCCGCAACTTGATCCGCACCTCGGTGCCTTTGTCGTTGATCAGCGCCGCTGTCTTGTCGCGGCAGACCAGCGTGACATCGTACCCTGCGGCAAGGAATTTGGTGCCCAGCAGCGAGCCATAGGAGGCACCCAGAATGAGGATCTTGTAAGGCATGGGACTGTCTCCGTATTTTGCGTCTTCCGACGCACAGGATCAAAGCATGAAAGTACTGGGGAGAGGCCGTGAAGCCAATCCTGTGGGTTCGATATAGAAAGCAATTGATGCCCGTGCGCAATAATCTATCGCGAAGAATGGGCAGACTTTAGTCGCAGCGCGACATTCCGTCGCCCGGATTTCTGTGGGCGAGGGGCATGCAGCCCCTCGCCCGCAAGGGGTTAGCCCAGTAGTTCGACCAGTGTTTCGCCAAGTTTCGCGGGCGATGGGGATACCTGGATACCTGCCGCGCGCATCGCGTCGATCTTGTCGTCGGCACCGCCTTTGCCGCCCGAGATCACGGCGCCTGCGTGGCCCATGGTCCGGCCCGGAGGGGCCGTACGACCGGCGATAAAGCCGACAACCGGTTTCTTGCGGCCTTTCTTGGCCTCGTCGATCAGAAATTGCGCGGCGTCCTCTTCGGCACTGCCGCCGATTTCGCCGATCATGATGATCGATTGGGTTTCGTCGTCCGCGAGGAACAGTTCCAGCACATCGATGAACTCGGTCCCTTTGACCGGGTCGCCGCCGATGCCGACGGCCGAGCTTTGGCCAAGACCGGCAACGGTGGTCTGGTACACTGCCTCATACGTCAGAGTGCCGGAACGCGAGAGCACGCCGACCGATCCCTTCTTGAAGATCGAACCGGGCATGATGCCGATCTTGCACTGATCCGGCGTCATCAGGCCGGGACAGTTGGGGCCGATCAGGCGGCTGGGCGACGCGTCGAGCTTTTCCTTGACCCGCACCATGTCGAGCACCGGGACGCCTTCGGTGATGCAGGTGATCAGGTCTATGCCCGCGTCGATAGCTTCTTCGATGGCCGCCGCCGCACCGGCGGGGGGAACATAGATGACCGAGGCGGTTGCACCAGTTGCATCCTTGGCTTCGGCGACGCTGGCGAAGATCGGCAGGGTTTCACCGTTTGATCCGGTCCAGTCGGTGCCGCCCTTTTTCGGGTGGGTTCCCGCAACCATCTGGGTGCCGTGATAGGCCAGTGCCTGTTCGGTGTGGAATGTGCCGGTCTTGCCGGTCAGGCCTTGAACGATGACCTTCGTGTTCTTGTCGATCAGAATGGACATGCTCTTACCCCTTCACGGCCTTGACGATTTTTTGCGCGGCGTCATCCAGATCGTCCGCTGCGATCACGTTGAGACCGCTGTCATTGATGATGGCCTTGCCCTCTTCGACCTTGGTGCCTTCGAGGCGTACGACCAGCGGCACCTGAAGCCCCACGTCCTTGACCGCCTGGACCACGCCTTCGGCAATCACGTCGCAACGCATGATGCCGCCAAAGATGTTGACCAGGATGCCTTTGACGTTGGGATCGGAGGTGATGATCTTGAAGGCTGCCGTAACCTTTTCGGTGGTCGCGCCGCCGCCAACATCAAGAAAGTTCGCAGGCGAGGCGCCATAGAGCTTGATGATGTCCATCGTCGCCATGGCAAGGCCCGCACCGTTGACCATACAGCCGATTTCACCATCCAGAGCGATATAGGCGAGGTCATATTTTGACGCTTCGATTTCCTTGTCGTCTTCTTCGGTCTCGTCGCGCAGTTCCATGATGTCGGGGTGGCGGAACAGCGCGTTGCCATCGAACGAGATCTTGGCATCAAGCACCTGAACATCGCCAGCCTTGGTGACGATCAGCGGGTTGATTTCCAGCAGGCTCATGTCTTTCGAGGAAAATGCTTCGTACAGCGCCTTGAACAGCGCCTTGCCTTGCTCGCGGGTGTCACCGGACAATTCATAGGCGTCCGCGATCTTGTCCGCGTCTGCTTCGGTCACGCCCTGCGAGGCGGTGATGCCGATGGTGTGAATCTTGTCTGGCGTTTCTTCGGCCACGGCTTCGATGTCCATGCCGCCTTCGGTCGAGGCGACGAACGACGTCTTGCCGGTTTCGCGATCAACAAGGATCGACAGATACAGCTCGCGCTCAATGTCGGCACCGTCTTCGATATAGAGGCGGTTGACCTGTTTGCCGGCGGGGCCGGTTTGTTTGGTGACGAGCGTATTGCCGAACATCTCATTGACGTTGGACAGCGCCTCATCCGCCGAAAATGACACCCGCACGCCACCTTTGGCATCTTCGGCCAGTTCCTTGAATTTGCCCTTGCCGCGCCCGCCAGCATGAATCTGGCTCTTCACAACCCATACGGGACCGGGGAGCGCAGAAATAGCTGACTCGGCCTGATCAAGGCTGGTGATCGGAACGCCATTGGCGATCGGGGCGCCGAACCCTTTCAGCACCTGCTTGGCCTGGTATTCGTGGATGTTCATTCGTTTTTCACTCCCAGTGTGGAAATATTACTTGATGAGCGGCAAGAGCTCTTTGAATGCGGGTGTACCCGCACGGCCCAGCCATTCGAAAACCACCATTTCTGCGGTGACGATGCCGACGCCCGATGCGCTCAGACGGTCGAGGCAGGCGCGTTCGCTATCCAGCGTGCGCGACGCCGTCGCATCAGATACGACAAAGACGTCAAAGCCTGCTTCTACAAGACTCTCGGCAGTTTGTACCACGCAGATATGTGCCTCCATTCCGGCAAGTATGGCCTGCTTGCGTCCAAGCGCGCGAAACGCTTTGGCGAACGCTGGGTCTTCCATACATGAAAAATGCATCTTGGGCAGGACTTGTGCGCCTTCTGCGGCGTTTCGTACCTCGGGCACGGTTTGGCCAAGGCCCTCAGGATACTGTTCGGTCAGAAGTGCAGGCACCCCAGTACGGTTGGCGGCCGTAAGCAAAAGGCGCGTATTGGCTATGGTGCGCGCCGGTGCCTGCATGGCCGGTACAAGGCGCTCTTGCATGTCAATCACCACAAGCGCCGAATCTGTTGCCCTTATCAGCATCTGTTTGTCCAATCCGTAGATTCGATACGTCAGGTATGTGGTATACCACCATAGAAAATGTCAAGGTAGTTGTCTGATTTTCAACGGAATTAAATTTGTTGACCGGTGATGTTCTTGATGTATGGTATACCACATACACAGCTTCAGGTGCCTCGCAAGATGGCCTGCCTGAACGCCTTGGGAGGGGTGCGCACGTGTCGATTGGTGACGGTCTGAATCCGATTTCTGTGAACTTCACGCTGAAGGATCACACGTTCGAGGTTCTGAAAGAAGCCATTCTGAACATGAATATTTACCACCCTGAGGCGGACTTGCGGCTGGACGAACGGCAGCTTGCCGAACGTCTGGCGGTTTCGCGAACCCCGATCCGCGAAGCTTTGGCGCGGCTGGCTCACGAAGGACTAGTGCAAATTGTTCCGCGCCGCGGCGTTTTTGTGCTTCGCAAGTCACGTGATGAGATCCTGCAGATGGTGATTACCTGGGCGGCGCTTGAGAGTATGGCGGCCCGGATGGCAACCGAGGCTGCCAGTGACGCCGATCTAAAGGCGTTGCGGCGTTTCGCGATGCGCCACAGTAGCGATGCGGCCCGTGCCGAACTCGAAGAGTACTCGGATGCGAACATCAAGTTTCACCAGACGATTCTGGAGCTTTCGGGCTGTGAGTTGCTCAAGACGACGGCGGATGGGCTGTTCACGCACATGAAAGCGATCCGGCGGCGCGCGATGGGCGAAAGCGACCGCGCGCGCAGGTCTGTCGCGGACCACATTGAAATCCTCGAAGCCCTTGAGGCACGAGACGCCGACCTCGCGTCGCGGCGGGTGCGCGAACACACGATGAGGTTGCACGATCATATTCACAAGACTTGGACCCGGTTGGAAAATCTGGGTTCGGCAAGAACGGAAGCTGGCTAGTGATACGGGAAGATATCGGAGATCGAACATGACACAATCCGCAGTCGCAGAGACGCAGGATGACGCGCCACAGACTTTGACCGATGGGTTCCACCTGTTGATCGACGCGCTGAAGCTGAATGAGATCGACACGATCTATAACGTGCCGGGTATTCCGATCACCGATCTGGGGCGTTATGCGCAGGCTCAAGGTATGCGGGTCATCTCGTTTCGCCACGAACAGCACGCGGGTTACGCGGCCGCTGCGGCCGGGTTTCTGACCAAAAAGCCCGGTGTCTGCATGACAGTATCGGCCCCGGGTTTCCTGAATGGTCTGACCGCTTTGGCGCATGCCACAACCAATTGCTGGCCGATGATCCTGATTTCGGGCTCGTCTGAGCGTGAAATCGTCGATCTTCAGCGCGGCGACTATGAAGAGATGGACCAGCTGGCCATTGCCCGCCCCCATGCCAAGGCGGCCTATCGCATTTTGCATGCCGAGGATATCGGTCTGGGCGTTGCGCGCGCGGTGCGGGCATCGCTGTCCGGTCGTCCCGGTGGCGTTTACCTGGACGTGCCCGGTGCACTTTTGGGCGAGGTTATGGACGCGGTGGAAGGCGAGCAGTCGCTGATCAAAGTGGTTGATCCGAACCCCGCCAGCGTTCCCGGCCCCGATGCGGTCGCCCGTGCTGTCGAGGTGCTGTCTTCGGCGAAGAAGCCGCTGATCATCATTGGCAAGGGCGCGGCCTATGCGCAGTGCGACGACAAGGTGCGCGAACTGGTCGAAACGCTGGGCTTTCCGTATCTGCCGATGTCGATGGCCAAGGGGCTGTTGTCTGATACCCACCCTCAATGTGCCTCGGCGGCGCGGTCGCTTGTGCTCAAGCAAAGCGATTGCGTCTTTCTGATCGGTGCGCGTCTGAACTGGTTGCTGAGCCATGGACAAGGGCCGGGCTGGGGTGAAAAGGGCGCCAAGTCCTTTGTTCAGATCGACATTGAACCAACCGAGATGGACTCGAACCAGTCGATAACGGCTCCGCTGATCGGTGATATCGAAAGCTGCGCCACAGCGCTTTTGGACGCCATCGGCAGCGATTGGAAAAAGCCGGACGAAAGCTGGACTGGCGCGGTGCGCGACAAGGTTGTTGGTAATGTCGCAAAAATGGCGCCTCGCCTGCAGAACAACAACTCGCCCATGGACTATCATTCCGCACTTGGGGTGGTGAAGCAGGTCATCGCCGACAACCCGGATACGGTACTGGTGAACGAAGGCGCCAACGCGCTTGATCTGACCCGGTCGATTGTCGACGTCATCAAGCCACGCAAGCGCCTGGATGTCGGCACCTGGGGTATCATGGGGATCGGCATGGGCAGCGCCGTGGCCGCGGCGGTCGAAACCGGCAATCAGGTTCTGGCGGTCGAGGGCGACAGCGCCTTTGGCTTTTGCGGCATGGAGGTGGAAACCATCTGTCGCTACAACCTGCCGGTCTGCATCGTGGTCATGAACAACAACGGTATATATCGCGGTGACGGCGAAAACTGGTCCGGAGGAGACGACCCGGCGACCACGGTTTTTGTGCCGGACTCCCGTTATGATCAGATGATGGCGGCCTTTGGTGGTGTCGGTGCGCATGTCACCAATGCTGACGAGCTGAAACAAGCGATCGCCGAGGCCTTTGCCAGTCGCAAGCCCACCCTGATCAACGCGGTGATCGACCCGGCCGCCGGCAAGGAAAGCGGCAATATCGGCAATCTCAATCCGCAGTCGGTGGTGGCGCAAGCGCTTTACCCACAGGCACGCAAGTAGTTACTCGGAACAGGAATACCGCAATGAAAGCACTTGAAGGAATCAAGGTTCTCGATTTCACCCACGTCCAGTCGGGACCGACCTGCACACAGTTGCTGGCCTGGTTCGGAGCAGACGTGATCAAGGTGGAACGCCCCGGTGTCGGCGATGCCACCCGCAAGCAATTGGTCGATGTGCCGGGTGCGGACAGCCTGTATTTCACCATGCTGAACCACAACAAGCGGTCGATTGAGCTGAACTCAAAGAACGAGACCGGCAAGGAGATTCTGACCCGGCTGATTCAGGAATGCGACGTGCTGGTGGAAAACTTTGCTCCGGGTGCGTTGGATCGCATGGGGTTCAGCTGGGAGAATATCCAAAAGATCAATCCGCGTATCATCATGGCCTCGATCAAGGGGTTCGGACCGGGTAAATACGAAGACTGCAAGGTTTATGAAAACGTCGCGCAATGTGCAGGTGGATCGGCCTCAACCACGGGGTTCCGGGATGGCCCGCCGCTGGTGACCGGCGCGCAAATCGGCGATTCCGGCACCGGGTTGCATCTGTGTCTGGGCATTGTGACAGCGCTGTTCCACCGCGAAAAATCAGGTCGCGGACAAAAAGTCTCCGCCGCGATGCAGGATGGTGTGCTGAACCTCGCGCGGGTCAAGCTGCGCGATCAGCAACGTCTCGCCGCCGGTCCGTTGAACGAATACAGCCAATTCGGTGAAGGCATACCATTTGGCGATGCAACCCCTCGCGCAGGCAACGATTCCGGCGGCGGCCAACCCGGTCGCATCCTGAAATGCAAAGGTTGGGAGGATGATCCCAACGCCTATACCTATTTTATCACGCAGGCGGCAGTTTGGGAAAAGATCTGTGATGTGATCGGTGAGCCTGAATGGAAATCCAAAGAGGGTTATCAGACCCCGCCGGAACGGCTGGACAAGCTGAACGCGATCTTTGCGCGGATCGAAGAATGGACCATGACCAAGACCAAATTCGAGGTGATGGACATCTGTAACCCGCTGAACATCCCTGTGGGTCCGATCCTGTCGATGAAGGAAATCGCCGAGGACGAAGGCCTCTATAAAACCGGCACACTGGTCAAGGTCGATCATCCTGAGCGTGGCGAATACATCAGCGTCGGCTGCCCGATCAAACTGTCCGACAGTCCGGTAGAGGTTGAGCGTTCGCCGCTGTTGGGCGAGCACACTGAAGAAATCCTGGCAAGCGTGCTTGGTTACACCGGTGAAGAGCTTGAGCGAGTGATCGGGTCCGGTGCCGTGGGTGACGTGACACGGAAGGCTGCGGAATGACCGGCAAGCCGATGCGCATAATCGTGATGGGCCAACAAGCGTTCGGCAAGGATGCCCTGGCCAAGATCCTCGATACCGGTGTGGACGAAGTCGTGGCCGTCTATTGCGAACCTGACAGCGACGGCAAGCCGGTCGATCCGATCAAGGAGTATGCGCAGGAGCAGGGCCTGCCGGTCAAGCAGCCCGCGCATTTCAAGGATCAGAAAACACTTGATGAACTGGCGGCGTTCAATGCTGACCTGATGGTCATGGCCTATGTCAACGTCTTCGTACCCGAGGCCGCGCGCGACACGCCAACGCATGGTTCAATCTGCTTTCACCCGTCGCTGTTGCCTCTCTATCGCGGGCCATCGGCAGTGAACTGGCCGATCATCATGGGCGACACCAAGTCCGGCTTTTCCTGGTTCTACCCAACCGACGGGTTGGACGAGGGCGATGTTCTGTTGCAATGGGTCTGCGATATCGCGCCGGACGACACGGTGATCGATCTCTATTTCAAGAAGATCTACCCTGCAGCCATCGACTCGGTACTCGAGGTTTGTGACCTGTTCCGCGCCGGGAACCCGCCGCATAGCGAACAGGACGAAAGCGCCGCAACCTACGAGCGGCGATGCGTCAAGAAGCACGCCAAGGTCGATTGGAACAAGCCAGTCAAGCAAGTCTATGACCTGATCCGGGGAACCAACCCGGCTCCGGGGGCCTGGACCACGCATGATGGCGCGGAACTCAGTGTCTATGACAGCGCGCGCGTTCCCGGAGACGGCATATCCAGCCGGATCATGGACATCAGCGATGCTGGCGTCACGGTGCAGTGTATCGGCGGACGTATTCAAATCAAACGGGTCAAGCCTGCAGGCGGTGGCAAACAACCCGCAGCAGACTGGGCCAAGAGCGCCGGACTAAACGTCGGCGACACCTTGGGAGGATAAGAGAAATCATGGCCTTTAAAACGGATATCGAGATAGCGCGCGAAGCGGTCAAGAAACCGATTCAGGAGATTGGCGACAAGCTCGGGATTTCAAGCGATGATCTTGTGCCTTACGGGCATGACAAGGCAAAGGTCTCGGCCGAATTCATTGCCAAGGCGCGGGGCAACAAGGACGGCAAGCTGATCCTTGTTACAGCGATCAATCCGACGCCTGCAGGCGAAGGCAAGACGACGACGACGGTGGGGCTTGGTGATGGTCTGAACCGGATCGGCAAGAAGGCGATGGTCTGTATCCGCGAGGCGAGCCTTGGTCCCTGTTTCGGGATGAAGGGCGGCGCGGCAGGCGGCGGGCTGGCACAGGTTGTGCCGATGGAGGACATGAACCTCCATTTCACCGGTGATTTCCACGCGATCACCAGTGCCCACAACCTGCTCAGCGCGATGATCGACAACCATATTTATTGGGGCAACGAGCTGCGCATCGACCAGCGTCGGGTGGTCTGGCGTCGGGTCATGGACATGAACGACCGGGCGCTGCGTGATATCGTGACCAGCCTTGGCGGCGTTGCCAATGGTTTCCCACGCCAGGCGGGTTTTGACATTACCGTTGCATCCGAGGTGATGGCGATCCTTTGCCTCGCGTCCGATCTCGAAGATCTACAAAAACGGCTCGGTGATATCATCGTTGCCTATCGTCGCGACCGTTCACCGGTCTACTGCCGCGATATCAAGGCAGACGGGGCGATGACGGTCTTGCTCAAGGACGCGATGCAACCGAACTTGGTGCAAACGCTCGAACACAACCCGGCCTTTGTACATGGTGGCCCCTTTGCGAACATCGCGCATGGTTGCAACTCGGTCGTAGCGACCACCACCGCATTGAAACTGGCGGATTACGTGGTGACCGAGGCCGGATTTGGCGCCGATCTGGGTGCCGAGAAATTCATGAACATCAAATGTCGCAAGGCCGGAATCGCGCCGAGTGTTGTGGTGCTGGTTGCCACGGTGCGGGCGATGAAGATGAACGGTGGCGTGGCCAAGGCCGATCTGGGCGACGAAAACGTCGAGGCGGTCAACAAAGGCTGCGCCAATCTGGGTCGTCACATCGAAAACCTCAAAGGTTTTGGCGTTCCGGTGGTCGTGGCGATCAACCATTTTGTGACCGACACCGACGCCGAGGTCGACGCGGTCAAAGCCTATGTGCGGGGGCAGGGGTCCGAAGCGATCTTGTCGCGGCATTGGGAACTGGGTTCGGAAGGGTCCGAGGATCTGGCTCGCCGTGTTGCCGAGGTTGCGGATTCGGGCATGGCCTCGTTCTCGCCGATCTATCCGGACGACATGGGCCTGTTGGACAAGATCAAGACCATCGCCACCCGCATCTATCGTGCCGACGAGGTTCTGGCCGACAAGAAGATTCGCGATCAGCTTAAGCAATGGGAGGAGGCCGGATATGGCAACCTGCCGATCTGTATGGCCAAGACGCAATACAGCTTTACCACCGATCCCAACCGGCGCGGCGCGCCGACCGGGCACAGCGTTCCGGTCCGTGAGGTGCGGCTGAGCGCGGGGGCTGGCTTTATCGTGGTGATCTGCGGCGAAATCATGACCATGCCCGGTCTGCCCAGAGTGCCCTCGTCAGAGGCCATCATGCTGAATGATCAGGGTCAGATCGACGGCCTGTTCTGAGGAAGTGACGCTATGATACGCAAAATCCTGGTTCCGGTACGTGGCGATGGCAAGGGCGACAACGTGCTCGCCCACGCCGCCGTACTCGCCCATCGCAACAACAGTCACGTGGTGGTCACCCATTGCCGGGCCCGTCCCGAAGACCTGTTGCCTTTTGGGGTTCCGCTTCCGGCGGTGTTTCGCAAGCAGATGATGAAGCAGGCCGAGGAACTCGCGGATGTCGAAGAAGCCGGAATGCGCGAAGAATTGCGGGCGCTGGTCGACAAGCTGGGTCTGACGACGAATGGCGACCGTCATGCGGATATGGCCACGGCGGAATGGGTCGAAGAAACCGGCAAGCAGGTTGATGTGATCCGGCGGCACGGTCGCCTTGCGGACGTGATCGCCGTGCCACAGCCGGATGTTGACAGGAACCTTGGCGCAAACACGCTGAAGGCGGCCCTGTTTCGGACCGGACGCCCGGTATTGATGGTGCCCAACGGCGTCGAACCGCCTGCAAAGCTGTGCGAGCATGTCACCGTGGCGTGGAACGGGTCGATGGAGGCCTCCCGCGCAGTCACGATGACCCTGCCGATCCTACGGGCCGCCGGAAAAGTGACGATCCTGACATCTGGTGGAGAACCGAATGCGGCGACAGCCGCGGATTTGCAAGATTACCTATTGGCCCATGAGATCACTGCCGAGATTCACAGGTTTGAAGGTGCTCGCAGAGTTGGGCCGGCGCTGCTCGCATCCAGCAAGGAAGTGGGGGCTGATACCCTGATCATGGGGGCCTATGGCGACAGCCACGAAAAAGAGACAGTCTTTGGCGGCAATACGCAACATATTGTCGACCAAGCAAAAATGCCCGTGATTCTGGTGCACTGAGGAGAGCGCCATGACACGATTGAGCGAAGGGAGACAATAACAGATCCGCCGACCCAAACGGTGGGCCGTGTGGCGCGACACTTTCGCGTGACCTAAGAACTATCCTGGGAGGATAACATGACTCTTACTAAGCGTATGTTTGTCAAACTGGCCGGCGCGACCGCGCTCGCTGGCATGATTGCGGGCCCCGCTGCGGCGTGGGAACCGACCAAGCCGGTGGATTTCGTCATCATGGCGGGCGCGGGCGGCGGTGCCGACCAAATCGCCCGTTTCCTGCAATCTGTTGCTGAAAAGAAGGACCTCACAGGGCGTCCGCTTGTGCCCAACAACAAGGGTGGTGGATCAGGTGCCGAGGCGCTGATCGCACTGAAAGGCGCGAGCGATCCGGATCATTCGATTCTGGTGACGCTGAACTCGTTCTTCACCACACCCTTGCGCCAGGAAAACCTGGGTATTGATGTTCAGACCTTTACGCCGGTGGCGATGATGGGCGTTGATCCCTTTGTTCTGTGGGTTCACAAGGACAGCGGTATCACCAACTTTGACGACTGGCTCGCCAAGGTCAAAGAAGGTGGCTATGTCATGGGCGGTACGGGCAAGGGGCAAGAAGACAGCCTTGTCATCACCTACCTTGAGCAAGCCTATGATCTGGATATCAAGTATATCCCTTACAAAGGCGGCGGCGCCGTGGCCAAAGATCTGGCCGGTCAGCAGATCATGGCGAGCGTGAACAACCCGGCAGAGGCCAAGGGCTTTTACGCATCGGGTGACGTGGTACCACTTGTTGCCTTCTCGGACGAACGGCTTCCGGCCTTCCCGGATGTTCCAACCATCAAGGAACTGGGCAAGGACTTCAGCTATTACAACCAGCGTGCCGTAGTCGGAGCACCCGGAATGTCGGATGAAGCAGCGGCCTATTATCAGGACCTGTTCAAGACCATCTACGACACCGAGGAATGGCAGGAATACATGACTTCCGAAAGCCTGTCGCCGCTCTGGATGGAGGCTGACGCGCAGAAGGAATACTGGAACACCCAGGTCGAACGTCACAAGGAACTGCTCGCCACGATGGGCGAGTAATCCCGGACAACCTGCACAATCTCGGATTTTAAGGAGGGCAAAATGCGCCTTGCAGAAATCGTCACCGCGGGGGTTCTTGCCCTCCTCTCCATCTACCTGATGTGGAAGAGCACCGAGCTGAATGTGGGTTATATCACAGGCGAAGGCCCCGGCGGCGGGGCCTGGCCATTCTGGCTCGCTGGTATCATGCTGATCTGCACCGTCATGATCGCGATCAACTGGTATCGGCAAACCTCGCCTCCGTCCCGGTCTGACGAACCGCTGCTTGACGGCTATGGCAAGCGCACTCTGGTTTTGGTCGGCGGCGGTCTCTTGGGATTTATCGCTCTGACCGGCATCATCTCGATGTATGGCGCGATGGCGGTGTTTCTACTCTATTACCTGCGGTTTCTGGGGCGACACACCTGGACGCTGACCTTGATCCTGTCCATCTCAATACCGATAGGATTCTTCTTTTTCTTCGAGGCGCTTATGCGGATCACGCTGCCCAAAGGAATGAAGTTCACCGAACCGTTCTACAACATTCTCTACTCGATCATCTACTGACCCGGCCAGCTCACGCGCGCACGGTAACGGAGGACTACTGCCATGGAAATTCTGGGGCTACTGACGGACGGCATCATGACGTCTCTCATGCCGATCAATATCTTGCTGATACTGGTCGGGGTGACGTTGGGCCTTTTCATCGGTGCGATGCCGGGATTGGGCTCAGTGAACGGGGTGGCGATCCTGTTGCCGATTACGTTCCTGGTGCCGCCGGGGTCCGCGATCATCTTCCTTGCCGCGATCTATTACGGCGCGATGTATGGTGGTGCGATCAGTTCGATCACCCTGGGCATTCCGGGGGCTTCCACCGCCGTGGCGACCACGTTTGACGGTCGACCATTGGCGATGAAGGGCCGGGCGAGTCTGGCGCTGGTGACAGCGGCGCTTGCCTCCTTCATTGGCGGGACGGTTTCCAACGTTCTGTTCACGGTGTTCGCTCCGTTGTTGGCCAAGGTCGCCCTGATTTTTGGTCCGCCGGAAATCTTTGCGCTGATGCTGCTCGCCTTTGCGACATTTGTCGGGTTGGGTGGCGACGACATTCCCAAGACCATTCTGTCGATCTGCCTTGGCCTTGTCTTTGCCGCCGTCGGATTTGACGAAATCTCAGGGGCCCCGCGACTGGTATTCTTTGATATCTCCGGCTTCCTGCATGGTATCAACTTCCTCGTGCTGGCCATCGGGGTCTATGGCATCGGCGAGATGATATGGACGATAGAAAGTACGAGGGGAGAGATAACCACGACCGAGGCGAAGATGTCGGTCAAGGGTATTGTCTCAGACTCCAAAGAAGGCATGAAACGCGGCTGGAAGGGCACTGCCATCGGGTCTGTCTTGGGCTTTTTTGTGGGCATCCTGCCCGCGGCGGGTGCGACGCCCGGCTCGCTCATGTCCTACGGCGTGGCCAAGCTGGTCGCCAAAAAACCCGACGAATTCGGCAAAGGACATCCAGGCGGTGTTGCTGCTCCGGAAGCGGCCAATAACTCGGCCTCGACGGGTGCCATGCTGCCGATGCTGACACTGGGTATTCCCGGCTCGCCCACCACGGCGATCCTGCTGGGTGGCATGGTGATCTGGGGTCTGACACCGGGCCCGCGTCTCTTTACCGATCAGCCCGACTTTGTTTGGGGCTTGATCGGGTCGTTTTACATCTCCAACTTCTTTGCTCTAATCGTGAACCTCGCGTTCATCCCACTGTTCATCTGGATGCTGCGTATGCCGTTCACGGTTCTCGCGCCACTGATCTTTGTACTGTCGGTTGTGGGTGGCTATGCTGCGACACAGGATATGCATGACGTCTGGTTGATGCTGGGCTTTGGCTTTGGCGCCTTCTTCTTGCGCAAGCTGGACTATCCTCTGGCCCCGGCGGTTCTCGCAATCGTGCTTGGCCCGATCGCCGAGCCGACCCTGCGGCAATCGCTGCTGCTGTCGTCGGGCGATGCGACGATCTTTTTCACGCGCCCAATTGCTGGACCAATTACCGTTATCGCGATCATCCTGATCCTGTTGCCGCTGTTCAAGGCGATCCGTGATCGGTCGCGCAAGGCCAGCGAGGCCTAGACCCAACATCCCACCTGCACTTTTGGTGGCAGGTGGGATGTCCAAATCGGAGGAACTGTCATGGCTGACGACACCGAAGACTTCAATGCCTGGAACCCGGGACTGAACTCGGAAATCCCGGCGCAGCTGATGCCGATGGTCACGCTTTACAGACCCGAAGCATCAATGGTCACCTACGCCGAGGCCAAGGAAGCGGCAGAGTTCTGCGGGCGAAAGCCTATGGAGATGAACGCCTTTACCGCCAGCCGCCTTGTCCGCCATGAACTGTTGATCCGACTGATGGCCGATATCAACGTGCCGGATGGCCCTGAATATCCGGAATTGGGCGAGCATCTGAGGTCAATGGCGCAGACCATTCTGGATGGTTACATCGCGCCGAAAATGGACGCGCTGGAGCTTGAGTTTGATCGACTGCGGGACAGGATCAAACAACGTCTCACGGCGCGCCTCGAACAGGATATCTATGCACGCAGCAATGCGGATCAAGGCAAAACCGAAGGGTTGCTCGCACGGCTAGGTCTGCAAAAACCAAAGCCCGGAGAGGCATCAGAGGCACCCGAAATACTGGCCTTGGTTCAATGGAAAGATGAAATCGACAAGCCGGGCGACGCCTTTGAACATGCCTGTTTGCAGGGGCTCTTGGCGATAGTCGGTGGAATCGTGGGTCAACGCGGGCGGCTGTTTGCGGAACGCGATCTTGTGCTGCAATGGGCGACCAACTGGGTGTCCAACAGCTATGGCACCCATCGGATCGGCCAGCAAATTCAACCGATGATCAAAGAGGCCGTACGGCGCGAAGGGTATCGTACGCTCCCCTTTCAGTCTGCACCGCTGTTCATGAGCGTTAAGGGCGGCCCCGGCGCTGGAAAAAGCACATTGCGACCACTGCAACGGGAACTGGCAGGACGGCTCAACGTGCCGTGGGAGGATTTTGCCAAGATCAGTCCGGATTATTGCCGAAAATTCCTGCTGGATTACGACGGTCTTGGCGCGGATTATCGCTATGCGTCTTCGTTTACCGCGCAAGAGCTAGAGATCATCGACAAGAAGATCGACACCTATATGGAGGCGAAGGCGGCGAATTCAGAGATGCCGCATGTGCTCGTTGATCGTTTCCGCTTTGACAGCTTTATGCCCGCGCCTTACCAGAAACCGGGTGGCACCCTGCTCAGCCGTTTTGCCGACACAGTCTATCTTTTTTTCATGATCACCCCGCCCGCGGATACGGTTGAACGGGCGTGGCAACGCGGGCTGAAAACCGGGCGCTATAAGGCGCTGGATGACATGCTGCATTTCAATATCGAGGCGAATATCGGCATGCCTCAGCTGTTCTTTAACTGGGTCAAGAAGACCAATCAGAAAATCCATTTCGAGTTTCTGGACAACAGCGTACCTCTCGGCGAACGCCCGAAAACCGCGGCATTCGGATGGAACGACAGTATCACCATCCTCGATCCAGACTGTATGCGCAGCATGGGCCGTTATCACAACATCAACATAGACGCCCGCAGCCCCGACGAGGTTCTGCTGCCCGGTGATCCGCCCGGCGAGGATATTCTGGCCGAATGCATGACCCGCGTTGCCAATGTGACCTTTGCGGATCAGGAAAGTCTTGAGATTGGCGCGCAGACGCGGGACGGGGTTTGCGTTTACGCCCGCGCGGATTACCTTGACGGGCTGTCGCTTAGCGATGTTTGCAAGCGTCTCGCCGAACGCAGTGGTCGAACGTCCGCCGTTTCAGACGAGCCTTCCGATGCCACTCCGATTGAAATCGAAGCGGATCGTAAATTTACCGTGGGGCAGTGGGCAGGCGGTTGACGCGATCCACCAGTTCAAGTTTCAGAACTGGTAGGCGAGCCGTATGCGGAGTGAGGTGATGTCCATCTCGATTCCTTCAAATTCATAGGAATCTCGGAGCCATTCAGCGCCCAGAACAAGGAAGTCATTCACCTTGTAGTCGAGTCCAAAGCCGATCGCGGTTCCATCCTCGTTTTCGCCGGTTCCATCGCCG
This sequence comes from Sedimentitalea sp., assembly GCF_039973035.1. Taxonomy (NCBI): domain Bacteria; kingdom Pseudomonadati; phylum Pseudomonadota; class Alphaproteobacteria; order Rhodobacterales; family Paracoccaceae; genus Sedimentitalea; species Sedimentitalea sp. The sequence continues at coordinate 135,567 of NZ_JBDWLR010000078.1, read as the reverse complement.
ATCTCGCTGTACCCATAGGTGCCATACAGTAAGACAGAGCCAAGATCATAGCCCAGCCGTGCCTTGACACGCCGGGTCATCAGATCATGTGCGAAAGGCATCTCGGTGTAGTTCAACTTGTCGACGTTCAGCTCGCCACCCAGCACAATTTTATTACCGAAGGCGTGGTTGTATCCGGCGATCAGACCATAGGTGCCAGAGTCTTCGCTGATGGTGCGACCATAGTACGTCATTTCGGTTTCGATCGTGCCAAACTGCCCGCCGGCATAGAAGCCAGTCCAGCCTTCAGCGGCAGCAATAGACGGTGCGGTGGCAAAGATCACAAGTAGACCCGACCTTATCAGGCTTTTCATCGGCGATTCCCCTTAAGCGGTATTCAGTTGCCGATAACATGCCAAATAAGTGTGTACACTTCGCTATTTCTGGGATGGCCGTTTTTGTTTGCTTGACTTCTGGTGTCAGGCGGCGGGTGCCAACAGGATTTTCCCGCGATGTGCGGCCTCTTCCATCATTGCGTGCGCCTGGGCGGCTTGATCAAAGGGGAACACGTGGTGAGTCTGGGCAGACAGTTGGTCCGAGGCGAACATCGGCCAGACCTTGTCACGCAGATCGGCCGCAACCTCGGTCTTGAAGCTCTCGGGGCGCGAGCGCAGGGTTGAGCCGGTATAGATCAACCGCTTCAGCATGATCGGCATCAGGTTTATTTCGACCTTGGAGCCGGCATTGAACGCCAATTGCACGATCCGGGCATCCGGGCTGGCCGCCTTGACGTTGCGGGCAACATAATCGCCGCCGATGATGTCCAGAATGAGGTTGGCGCCCCCGGCCTCGCGCACCACATCGACAAAATCTTCTTCGTTAAAGTTGATCGCACGCTCGGCCCCAAGGTTTTGGGCATAGGCGCAGTCATCTGCGTTGGCACAGGTTGTGAAAACGCGCATCCCCAAGGCGTTGCCCAACTGGATCGCCGTTGACCCGATGCCCCCTGCACCCCCATGTACCAACAGCAAATTACCCTTTGGATTGGGGTGCTCAAAGAACAGGTTGCTCCATACGGTAAAGTAAGTTTCGCACAGTCCGGCGGCGTCCTGCTCGGCGATACCCTCGGGAATTGGCAGGCAATGCCCGGCGTCCACCGCGACGTATTCCGCATATCCGCCGCCATTGGTCAGCGCGCAAACCCGGTCCCCCACGGACCAGTTGGTGACGTCTGAACCGATCGCGCAAACTTCGCCCGACACTTCCAGACCCAAGAGATCTGATGCACCTTTGGGTGGCGGATAGTGACCACGCCGCTGAACCAGATCGGGGCCGTTGACGCCAGCTGCCGTCACATGGATCAAAACTTCGCTGCTCTGAGGAATCGGCAACTCACGCTCGCCCGTTACCAGAACCTCGGCCTTGCCGGGTTCGCGCATCTCTACCGTTTTCATGGTATCAGGCAGCATTCAACTTCTCCGGTTCAGGCACCTTGGTTTGCGCAAAACCCTATGATTTTTGGGAATAAATGGCAAACAATAAGCCACATGAAACACCGCTATTTACTCGAAAATCGATTCCAGAGACCATCGCGTTTACCCGGTCGCTGGTATAGACAGAGTTAACGCAGATTTTGCCCCGACGCACAGGACAGAACAATGGAAGACGAGAACAAGCGCCATCAGGAGAAGATGCGCAAGATCAAGGCTGCGCGCGACCGGATGATGGCCACCAAGATCGACAAGAAGGGGCTGATCATCGTGCATACCGGGCCGGGCAAGGGTAAGTCCTCGTCTGGGTTTGGTATGGTGATGCGCTGCATTGCGCATGGGATGCCTTGTGCCGTCGTGCAGTTCATCAAAGGCAACTGGAAAACCGGAGAGGCCGATTTTCTGCGCGCGAAATTCGCCGATGAATGTACCTTTGTGATTTCGGGCGAAGGCTTTACCTGGGAAACGCAGGACCGCGAGCGGGATATCGCGGCAGCCCGGGCGGGCTGGGAAAAAGCGAAAGACCTGATCCGCAACCCCGAGATCGGCTTTGTTCTGCTTGACGAAATCAACATCGCACTGCGGTACGATTACCTCGATATCGATGAGGTCGTCGATTTCCTGATGACCGAAAAGCCAGAAATGACCCATGTTGTTCTGACCGGGCGCAACGCCAAGCCTGAGCTGATCGAGGCGGCCGATTTGGTGACCGAGATGACATTGGTCAAACATCCCTTCCGCGATGGCATCAAGGCGCAGGCCGGCGTGGAGTTCTGAGGCCCAATGCCTGCGCTGATGATTCAGGGCACGGGGTCTAATGTGGGGAAATCCATGTTGGTTGCCGGATTGTGCCGCGCCGCGCGGCGGCGTGGGCTGTCGGTTGCGCCCTTCAAGCCGCAGAACATGTCAAACAATGCCGCAGTCACGGTGGATGGCGGCGAGATCGGGCGCGCGCAGGCGATGCAGGCACTGGCCTGCGGGTTGGAGCCGCATACCGATATGAACCCGGTCTTGCTGAAGCCTGAAACCGATGTCGGCGCGCATGTGGTGGTGCAGGGCCAGCATCGAACGACCGTCCGGGCGCGGGATTATTCGGCGCTGAAACCGACACTCATGCAGGCCGTGCTCGAGAGCTTTGGGCGGCTCAAACAAGCGCATGATCTTGTCATCGTCGAAGGTGCAGGCAGCCCTGCCGAGGTCAATCTGCGTGCGGGCGACATTGCCAATATGGGCTTTGCCGTTGCCGCCGATGTGCCGGTTGTTCTGGCTGGTGACATCGACCGGGGCGGGGTGATTGCGCAGATGGTGGGCACGCAGGCCGTGCTGTCAGAGCAGGATGCGAGCATGGTTTCCGGTTTTCTCATCAACAAGTTTCGCGGCGACCCCAGCCTGTTTGATGATGGCTATGCGCTGATCGAACAGCGCACCGGGTGGTCGGGCTTTGGCGTTCTGCCGTGGTTTGCCGACGCTTGGAAACTACCTGCCGAGGACGCGCTGGATATCGCCTCGGCCCCGCATGAAGGCGCGTTTCATGTGATCTGTCTGGGGCTGTCGCGTATCGCGAATTTCGACGATCTTGACCCGCTTGCACAAGAACCAGGGCTGACGCTGACCATGCTGCGAGCCGGACAGCCGATCCCCGGAGATGCCGATCTGGTAATCCTGCCGGGGAGCAAATCTACCCGCGGCGACCTGGCCTTTCTGCGCGCGCAAGGCTGGGACATTGATCTTGCCGCTCATGTGCGGCGAGGGGGGCATGTGCTCGGCATCTGCGGCGGCTACCAGATGCTTGGGCAGGTTGTACGTGATCCGCTAGGTATCGAAGGGCCGGCAGGGGAAACGCCGGGGTTAGGTCTGTTGGATGTGACAACGGCGATGGAACCGGCGAAACGGCTGACGCGGGTTCAGGCAGAACATGTGCCATCTGGGCAAATGTTTGACGGTTATGAAATTCACATTGGGCAGACGACGGGCCCTGATTGCGCCCGCCCCTTTGCCCGTATCAATGGCGACGACGAAGGCGCGATCAGCGGCAATGGCCGGATCATGGGCAGCTATCTGCACGGACTCTTTCGTCATGATGGCTTTCGCGCAGCGTTTCTGGCCAACCTTGGTGCACAGAGCGATGGGCTGGAATATGATACGGCGGTAGAGGCGACCCTAGGTGCGCTTGCCGACCATATCGAGGCACATCTGGACCTGCCGGGGCTGTTGTCTGTCGCCCGCTAACCCCGGCGCCGCAGTAAATAGATATCCATGATCCAGCCATGATCCGTGCGTGCCTGCGCCCGTGTGGTTCGGATCTGCTCGGCGACCTGATCCAGTGGCCCGTTAATCAGGATTTCTTCGGCCATACCGACATAAGCCCCCCACCAGATGTCATATTGCGTGGCATCCAGCGTGCCGAAAGAGCATTCGCCGTCTAGCATGATTACAGCGGTTTCCACGCCTTCCGGCCACCCATTGTCGCGCAACTGTCGACCGGTGCTTACGGTAAAAGGGGCCCCGATCTCATTCACAGGGATCGCATGTGCGGCTGTGAGTGCCTGCAGTGCGGTGATGCCGGGAATCACGTGGGTTTGCGGTTTGGGGGCGAGCCGCGCGGCGATGCGCAACGAACTGTCGTAAAGCGACGGATCGCCCCAGACCAACAATGCGACGACCTTGGCGCTCGGATGGGTCGCAATCGCGGCCTGCCAGCGTTCGGCAATTGCATCGTGCCAGGCATCTACTCCACGCAAATACCCATCATCATCACGTCGTTTGGGGATGTAGAAATAGGCAAGGCTCGGGAGAGTTTCGGTAACAGAACCAATGATCGTTTCCCGCACACCGGCAAGGTCCGATTTTCCGGCCCCCTTGCGCGGGATCATGATCAGGTCCGCGCGCCGGATGGCCTCGGCACCCTGGCGGGTAACATGATCCGGGTTTCCGGTTCCGATCCCGATCAGCAAAAGTTCTTGCATGGCAAACAAAAGGCCCCGTCACGAAACCGGACGGGGCCTTTCCCTAAATCTCGGACGAATTAAGCGGCGTTGTGCAGGCGGTCTGTCACCAACCCGGAATCACGCAAACCTTTCATCGATTTGGCACCGGCCAGAACGGCCAGATCGATCAACGGTTCGATCAGAACAACCATCATATAGGCCAGTCCAAAGCTGGTGACCGAAGCAAAGGTCTCGGCACCAACGCCTTGACCGTAGAACGCCCAAAAGGCGACCCAAGCGACAACACCACCCTGATAGGCGGCGGACAGTTTGAACACGTCCATGTATTTCAGGTCGACATAGGCCACATTCTGCGGCAGCGCCTTGCGCGCGAGGGCGCCAATGGCAAAGAGTGGCACCAGCAGGGTGGTGATGTTGACGAAATACATCGGCATATCAGACGGAGCAAAGAAGATGCCCTGTATCGCCAGCCCGGCCATCAATCCCACGGCTGCAGGCGCAATCCCGAGGATCAGCAACAAAGTGGTCCCTAGGATAAAATGCACTTCGGAAATTCCGACGGGGAAATGCGGCAACAACTCGAAAAAGATGAACACTGCGACGGTCGCAAGCGCGCTGCGTGCCACAAAGGATGGGACGGAACGGGTTTTCAGCTCATCGGCAATCAGCTTTAGCGAATAACCAGCAGCCGCAGCCGCTGTGCCATAGGCCAGAACCATTTTGGCGCCGTGGACAACTCCGGGTTCGATATGCATTTTCAATCTCCTTGCCGCCAACCCCGGCGGTATTACATGGCCGACGATGCGACCGGTTTCATCACGGCAGGTTTCCTGACTTTCGGATCATCGCATGCGTTGTCCCTTCCCGGCGGCGTGCCAGTGGTTACGTTAACGCATGCTCCCCTATTACAGTTGCGGGGGCAGTCCGGGAATTTCACCCTGTTCCCTATTATCCCAGACCTTGCGAGCCTGGGCACCGTATTCCTCTTCATGAGTTACAGAAGCGTCTTGCGTCAAGTCCAAAACCGGCATTCAGGTCTCTGCCAGCGGCCCATAGAGGATCAGCGCCGGTGCTGTGCCGCTTTCTTTCGCGAGTCGGGTCGCCAGTGTGCTGATGGTGCCGCGATGCAGGCATTGCTCCGGGGTTCCAACCGCTTCGGCCAGCAGAGCCGGGGTATCAGAGGGCAAACCATAGTCCGTCAACATCCGCGCCAACTTTGGGAACGTACGTTTGCCCATGAAGACAACCGTTGTCGCCTGATCATCGGCCAATGCGGCCATGTTCAGGTCTTCAGGCAATTGCCCCGCGACATCATGGCCAGTGACGAATTGCACCCGCCGCGCGGTCAGGCGCCGTGTCAGCGGTATGCCCGCCGCCGCCGCCGCCGCGCAGGCCGATGGAATGCCCGGGATGATTTCATAGGGAATACCCGCCTGCCGCAGCGCCACGAGCTCTTCTTCCAGCCGGCCAAACATGCCGCCATCACCGGATTTCAGACGCACCACCCGCGCACCGTCTGCGGCATAATCCACCAGTAAGCGGCTAACGTGGTCCTGTTTTGGCGAAGGCCGGCCCGCACGTTTTCCGACGCCGACCAGATCTGCTCCGGGTCCTGCATGAGACAGGATTGGCCCGGACGACAGGTCATCAAACAGGATGGCATCGGCGTGTTTCATCCGGTCAACAGCCTTGAGTGTCATCAATTCAGGATCGCCCGGCCCGGACCCGACGAACGACACAAACCCTCTCATGTCGTCGCCTTTGCAATCAGATGAAAGAAGGTGCCCGTGACGTTGCCACGGGTTGAACCGGTTTCGGCAACGGTTGCACCCTCGGCGTCCTGCACATCGGCGAGCGGCGTATCAGGTTGTTCCAGAATTGTGGAATAGTGAAATTCGTGCCCGCGCAAGACGGTTCCGGCGGCAAATCCCGGCATTCCTGCGGTCAGCGTTGCCTTGCGATAGCCAAGATGGAATTTCCGTTTCTCATAAGATGTAACCAATCCCAGTAGTCCCGCCATCCGGTGCCGGTTTCCATCCTTGTCGATCAGAGCCTCGCCCAAGGTCATGTAGCCACCGCATTCCCCATGAACGGCGCGCGTTTCTGCATGGCTTCGCAATCCTTGCAAAAACTGGCTCGCCGTCGCGATCCGTCCGGCATGCAATTCCGGATAGCCACCGGGCAGCCAGACGAGATCGGCGTCCTTTGCGGGTGGTTCATCGCCGAGAGGTGAGAACGGTATGATCTCTGCCCCAGCTGCGCGCCAGCCTTCCAGCAAATGCGGATAGGTAAAGGAAAACGCGGCATCCTGAGCCAAGGCGATCCGTTGCGCCGGGGGGTGCGGCAGCGCGGTCGACGAGGGCCCATTCGGGCGCGAGGAGGCCGCCGCTTGGATTGCTGCAAGATCGACGTGTTCTCGCAAAAATGCGGCATAGCCGGCAATCGCGTTCTCCAGGTCCGGATGCTCCACCGCTTGGATAAGTCCCAGATGCCGTTCCGGAAGGGTCAGATCGCCCCGACGTGGCAAGACGCCCAGCACGGGTAGCCCGGCTCGGTCCATTCCCAACCGGGTCAGCCGCTCGTGCCGTGGACTGGCGACGCGGTTCAGAATAACCCCTGCAAAGGGCAAATCGGGATTGTAGCTGCGAAACCCAAGTGCTGTTGCTGCAGCCGATTGCGCCTGTCCGCCGACATCAAGCACAAGAACGACCGGCCAGCCCATGCGCAGGGCTGTTTCGGCGCTCGACCCATGCCCGATCTCGCCCGGCTTTGCGACTCCGTCAAACAGGCCCATTGACCCCTCTGCGATTACGATATCCGCGCCATGCGCCTGTGCCGCCACCGCATCCAGCAGCGGTGCATTCATCGCCCAACTGTCCATGTTGAACGAGGCCCGACCGGCTGCGGCACGATGAAACGCGGGATCGATGTAATCCGGCCCGCTCTTGAACGGCTGCACCGCCAGACCGTCCTCGGCGAGCGCGCGCAGCAATCCCAACATGACGGTGGTCTTGCCGGTGCCCGAGGAAGGCGCGGAAATCAACAGGCCGGGTGGGTTAGTCATCGCCATGGCTCCAGCTTGACCACGGGCTGTCCGCAGTTTGCGGACGATAGCGGCGGTCATAATCCTTTGAATAGAGGCAGCTTTCGGTAAACCCCTCACCTGCCAGCGCCGGCCCGACAAGGATCAGCGCTGTGCGCGAGATACCGTTATCCATTGCCTCTTTCAACGTGCCCAACGTCGCGCGGATGATCCGCTCGTCCGGCCAGCTGGCGCGATAGACAACCGCCACCGGACAGTCAGCGCCGTATCCGGGTATCAGATCCGCGATCACGTGGTCCAGATTGCCGATCGACAAGTGGATCGCAAGCGTTGCGCCGGTTGCCGCAAAATTGGTCAGCGTTTCACCCGGAGGCATGGACGAAGCCCGTCCTGGTGTGCGGGTCAAAACCACGGATTGTGCGAGGCCGGGCAGGGTCAGTTCGGTCCCCAGCGTTGCGGCGGCGGCGGCAAAGGACGGCACGCCGGGTGTTACGCTCACGGCAATCCGCTCTGCGCGCAGGCGGCGCATTTGCTCGCCCATGGCGGACCAGACCGACAAATCGCCAGAATGCAGTCTGGCAACATCCTGCCCGGCATCTTCTGCGGTGCGGCATTCGGCGATGATCGCGTCCAGATCCATCGACGCGGTATTGATTATGTGCGCGTCGGGCGGGCAGTGCTCCAAAATTCCCTCGGGCACCAACGACCCAGCATAAAGGCAAACCGGGCAGGCGGCGATGATATCGCGCCCGCGCAAGGTCAGCAGGTCGGCGGCACCCGGTCCGGCGCCGATGAAATGTACGGTCATGTCTCTTTCCCGATTGCGATGGCGCAGGTGGCGAGGCGGTCCTGCGAAATCTGACGATGCGCCAACAGTCGCGCGCCCGGCCCGGCGGCGGCAAGCGCAACAGCTTCGGCAACGCTGCCGGTTCCCCGGTGTGCGATGCTCTGTGCGGATTGTGTGACGGTGGATATGGCTTGTAGTTCGCTTGCCGTGACCGGGTGCAAGGGCAGATTTCTGTCTGCTGCCCACCCTGAAATGCAGGCGGCTCCGGCCTTGTCCGCCGGGGCCGCGACCGCGTCAATGGCACGATCCGGCGTCGCGCGTTCCAGTGCAGATTGCAGGCTGGCGCTCGTAGCCTCTGCGCGAAATCCGAAACCTGCGACAATCATAACGTGACGCTCCATTGCACCACGGGATAGGCCGCTTTCCAGCCGCGCTTACTCCCCAACGATCCGGCTTGCGCCAGTTCGACCCGCAAGAGGTTGCCGCCATATTGAGCTTGGGCCTGCGCCAGCAGTGATTCGCTTTCCAGCGTCACGGCATTGGCCACTAACCGGGTCCCGTCGCGCAGGTTTGTGTGCAACCATGTCAGCATATCTGCCGACAGCCCGCCGCCGACAAAGACAGCATCCGGCGGTTGCAAATTGTCCAGTGCGTCGGGCGCAAATCCTTGCACAATGTCCAACCGGTCAACACCCAGTTGATCCGCGTTGCGGCGAATGCGCTTGGCCCGATCGGGACGAGGTTCGATGGTGGTGGCGCCCAGGCTCGGATGGCTCAGCAGCCATTCGATGCCCACCGACCCGCTGCCTCCGCCGATGTCCCACAGATGATCGCCCGGGCGCGGTGCGAGCGCCGCAAGTGTCATCGCGCGCACCGGACCTCTGGTGATCTGGCCATCGTTCTCGAACACCATATCAGGTCGACCCGGCGTCAGAGGCAAGGCAAGGCCATCGCCCGCGACCTCAAGCCCGACACAGACCGGATGCGAGATGTCGTCAAGCGCCAGTGATGCGGCAACACAAATGCGGAGCCGTTCCCGTGGGCCACCAAGTGCCTCGCAAACATGAAGTGTACTCTCGCCGAATCCCGTCTCGACCAAAGACTCTGCTAGCGATGCGACCGCTGCGCCATCGCGCACCAATACGATCACCCGTTGCCCCGCTGCCAAGTAGGGGCGCAGGCGTGTCAGCGGAGCAGCGTGCAGGCCGAGTGTCACGGTGGTTTCCAGCGGCCAGCCCAATCGCGCGGCGGCAAGGGAAAATACCGACACGCCGGGCAGGGCGCACCAGTCTTTGCGTTCCAGATGGCGTGCGATGACGGATCCGGCCCCGAACCAGAACGGATCGCCCGAGGCGAGCATGACGACTTGCCGCCCTCGCAACTCCAGCAATCGTGCAACCCCGTCCGCAAAAGGCACAGGCCATTCGATGCGTTCGGCCCGAAGCTCTGGCAGCAGGGCGAGGTGGCGGGGTGGCCCCATCACGATTTCCGCTTGGTCCAACGTTTCGCGGCTTGCAGGCGACAGGCCCGCCGGTCCATCTTCGCCCAATCCAACGATGGTCAACCACGGAGCGTCAGCCATGACACCGCATCTCCTGATCTTGGGCGGCACGACCGAGGCCAGCGTGTTGGCGCGTGCTGTGGCAGATGCTAGGATTCGCGCAGTATTCTCCTATGCGGGTCGGGTGGATAAGCCGCGAGCGCAGCCGATTCCGGTGCGCGTAGGTGGTTTTGGCGGTGCTGACGGGCTGTCGCATTTCCTGCGGGCCGAGGCCATTACCCATGTCGTTGACGCAACGCATCCCTTTGCCGCGCAGATGAGTGCCAATGCCGTCGTTGCCTGCGCCGCGACCGATGTTCCGCTGATCGCGCTGACTCGTGCACCGTGGCAGGCCGGACCGAAGGATAGTTGGGCTGTGGTGCCCGACATTGCCGCTGCTGTCGCTTCTCTCGCCGGGCCGCACCGCCGGGTCTTTCTGGCGGTCGGACGTATGCACCTTGCGATGTTCGCAGCTCAGCCGCAGCATCGGTATCTGCTTCGGCTGGTTGATCAGCCGGACGGGCTTCCTTTTCCGGACTGTCAGGTTGTGGTCGATCGCGGCCCGTTTACGGCAGAGGCCGACAAAGACCTGATGAAAAACCACGACATTGATCTGGTGGTGTCCAAAAACGCTGGCGGAACCGGCGCACGATCCAAGATCGACGCGGCGCGGGAGTTGGGCCTGCCGGTCCTGATGATCGACCGGCCTGCGATCCCGCCGCGAGCCGAGGTGCAGACCCCTGCGCAGGTTATGAGCTGGCTGGATCATTTTGGCGTGGACCTTGGCGTGTAGATCATTGAGTTCCGGCTGTTCTCAATCAGCCGAGTACGGGATGAGCCGACGATGACCACCGTGCGCATATCGGCCATATCAGGCGTTGCCTTGCCAAGCGTTGTGACATTGAGTTTTTCCTCGGGCGTCGATACGGCCCTTGCGAACAGGATCAGCCGGTCGTCGCCACAAGTGCTTCGCAGCAGGTCCAGCGTCTTTTCAAACCCTTCGGGGCGGGATTTTGAGCGTGGATTATAGAATGCCATCGCGAAATCTCCCTCGGCTGCGAGACGCAAACGCTTCTCAATCAGGCTCCATGGCTTCAGATTGTCGCTCAGGTTGATGGCGCAGAAATCATGACCAAGCGGCGCACCGGCGCGTGCGGCGGCGGCCAGCATGGCGGTTATGCCCGGCAGTACTGTGATATCAAGGGCGCGCCATGCCGTTGGGCCAGCCTCGACGGCCTCAAACACCGCTGCTGCCATCGCAAATACACCGGGATCGCCGGAGGAGACCACAACGACCCGGCGCCCTTGGGATGACAGCTCCAGCGCATGGCGGGACCTGTCCAGTTCCCCCCGATTGTCGCTGGCGTGCAGGGTCAGCCCGTCACGCGGTGCGACACGGGCGACATAGGGGATATAACCGATGACATCGGTTGCCTGCGCGAGCGCCTCGGTGACTTCGGGGGTCACCAATGCATCATTGCCGGGCCCAAGTCCCGCGATGCGGACCCAGCCGGTCACGGCCTGCGCCCTTGTCCGTGTACGAGGATGATCGAGAAATAGGGAGCGATCACGTCCGTGACCTTGCTTAGCGGTGTCACGGTCTGGTTTGGCATGGCGGCGTGTTCGACCAGCCAGGCCCGATCCGCAAGACCGCTGCGGGCCAGGGCGCGGCACACCTTATCAAAATTGCGCCCGATCTTCATCACCACCAAAGCATCGGTATCGCCCATGTGGCGTACAAGCGCATCCTCGGAAAGTGTCCCCATCAAGACGGTCAATACGTCATCGCCCCAGGTGATCGGGGTTCCGGTGGCCGTCCAGGCGCCGGACATGCCGGTGACTGCGGGTACGACGTTGATCGGCACTTTGCCATGCAGGCGGCTGTAGACATGCATGAACGAGCCATAAAAGAACGGATCGCCTTCGCACAGCACCACGACATCCTCACCCTTGGCGGCCAGCGATTTGAGGTGATCGGTACAGTTTGCGTAAAATTCCGACAGCACCTGATTGTACCGCGGATCGCTCAGCGGGATTTCGGTGGTAACGGGGTACTCCATCGGGAATTCGATCGCGTCGGTTGGAATTGCAGCATCCGCAATTGCGCGGGCTTGCCCGACATGTCCGGCCTTGCGGAAATAAGCCACGTGCCGGGCGTTGCGCAGCAGACGATCAGCCCGCACGCTCATCAGATCGGGGTCACCGGGGCCAAGGCCCACGCCATAGATCGTGCCCGAACTCATTCCGCGCGGCTCGCGGTGGCATTCACTGCGGCGACGGTGATCGCCGAGCCGCCAAGGCGGCCTTTTACGATACAGCATGGCACCGGTCGCGCCTCCCACAAGGCGTCCTTGCTTTCGACGGCACCGACGAAACCGACAGGACAGCCGATGATTGCGGCGGGACGTGGACAGTTGGGGTCTTCGAGCATGTTCAGCAGATGAAAAAGCGCGGTCGGCGCATTGCCAATGGCGACGACGGCGCCCTCCAGACGGGGTCGCCACAATTCCAGCGCCGCAGCAGAGCGGGTGTTGCCCATGCCCGCTGCCAATGCACGGACGCGTGGATCATGCAGCGTGCAGACCACCTCGTTATCGGCAGGCAGGCGGGCGCGGGTGATGCCTTCGCTGACCATCCGAGCGTCACAGAGGATTGGCGCGCCGCCATCCAAAGCGGCACGGGCAGATGATACGAAATCCGGAGAAAACTGTATGAATTCCTCCAGCCCGACCATCCCTGCGGCATGGATCATTCGCACCGCAACCTGCTCTTCATCAGCGGCAAAGCGGTCCAGATTTGCTTCTGCACGGATGGTTGCAAAGGACTGCGCGTAGATCGCGGCGCCATCGGTTTCATAATGATAGGGCATCAGGTCAGGTCTCCCAGACGTAGCAGGTCATTTGCGGTCAGCGCCCGCATGGTTGGCTCATCTCCTGCGCAGCCTTGTTTGACAAGGTCAAATCGCCCGTCGCGGCCGACGAGGGTAACATCGGCCGGTATGCTGCGCGCGCAGCCTTTGGCGCAGCCTGACACGTGCAGGCTGCCCGCGACTCGCGGGGCGAGTTCACGGGCAATCGTGCGGGTTTCTGCCTGAGCCTGCGGGCAGTAGGGTGCACCGGGGCAGGCATCAGTCGCGAGTATCGGGTCGCCGGTGCTGGTGATGAACGCGGCGGATTCAGTTGTGGTGACATTTTCAAGAAGGAACATCCGCCAAGGCGTGACACGCAGCGCGGGCGCATTGGTTTGTTGCATCAGAGATGCCAGAGCATCCGCCTCCAATTGCCCAAACGGCGCGCCAAAGATCATTCCGGCGTCACACGGACCGGGTTGGCAGGGTGGCGCGGCAGGGCCGGGCTCTGCGCCAAGCCAAGCCTTGGGGAGATCGCACTCGGCAATCAGCCGTGCCATGCGGCGCGTCTGATCAGGGCGTATATCTGCGAACCAACAGGCAAGGGCGATCAGATGGTCGATTGCATCAGCCTCTGTCACCTGCCGTCCGGTTTCCGCACCGTCTGCGCGCAGGATCAGGCCCGTTGGACCGTTTTCCAGCCGGATATCCGCGGAACACCCGGCAAGCATACGGACCGGGCCGCTGTCGATTGCAAAGCCGAACTTTGCCGGAAGCTGGGGCAGGTCCACGAGGCGGTCGCTCAGTCTCTGCGCAAGTCGCACGGACAGGTCTTCCGGCGTATATAGCGGCGTCACAAGGATGTTACGTCGCATTTCGATTGCTGGATCCGCGTCAAGTAGGCCTTGCTTGGCGAGGTCATCGAGCAGGGCACCGTGATCGTTCTCGCGCACACCGCGCAGTTGCAGGTTGGCGCGGTTGGTAAGGTCAATGGTGCCGTTGCCATAGCGTGTAGCGGCAGCGCAAAGGCCCAGCATTTGTTTCGCAGTCAGTCTTGCGAGCCGAGGTCGCACCCGGACAACCAGCCCGTCGCCGGACATCATCGGGTGGTAGGCGCCGGGGCACCAGCCTTTGATATACGGTGTCATGCCCGATCCTCGATCGCAGCGCGGATCGAATTGCGCCGCGTGTTCCAGAGCCCGGCGTCATGCAGGGCGCGAAATTTGTCCTGCATGGCGCGATGCGCCTCGGGATTGGCCTCGGCAAGAAAGGCATCGACGGCTTCGTCGCCAAGTGTTGCATCGTGGTAGAGGTCAAAAAGATGCGGCGCGACGGCGTCAGCGAGATGCGCAAACGCGGCCATGTGATCCAGTGTAGCTGCGATTTCCGCAGCGCCGCGAAACCCATGGCGCTGCATTCCCGCGATCCAGCCGGGATTGGCGGCGCGGGCGTGCACGACGCGCGAGACCTCCTCGGGCAGGGTGCGGGCGCGAGGCGAATCCGGGTTGGTGTTGTCCAGATGATAGAGCGCTGCGTTTCCACCGGTCTGGGCTTTGGCGGCGGCGAACCCGGCCTCGTGTGTGGCATAGTCCGCGGCAAGCAGAATATCTGTTTCCGTCAGATCCTGAAGGTGAACAAAGGCATCGGCCTTGGCCACCCGGTCACGGATGCCGTCGCGGTCCTGCGCAATTTCAGAGCCTTCCAATGCAAAGGCGCTGGCCTCTAGCCACGCCTGTCCGGCAGCGGCTCGGGCGGCCTCGGTAAAGGTGTCGGGCAGATCGCCCATGCTCAGTCCGTAATTGCCCGGTGCCGGGCCAAAAACGCGCGCAGCTGGTGCGTGGCCTGCATAGGGGTTCCAGTCCGGCGCCTCATCCCGCGCCGACAGGGCGCGCACCGCTTGGCCAAACAACGCCGACAGTGTCGGGAACACATCGCGGAACAGGCCCGAGACACGCAGGGTGACGTCCAGTCTGGGACGGTCAAGATCAGTGATGGGCAGCACTTCAATCCCCGATACCCGTTCGCTGCCAACGTCCCAAACCGGTTTGACGCCCAATAGGTGCAGCGCCATGGCAAATTCCTCGCCTGCCGTTCTCATCGTGGCTGATCCCCAAAGATCGACAATCAGCCCTTTGGGATAGTCACCTTCGTCCTGTAGATGGCGACGCACCAACTCCTCGGCCAGTTTGACGCCTTGCGCATAGGCGCTGCGGGTGGGAACAGATCGCGGATCGGTGGTGTAGAGATTGCGCCCAGTGGGCAGCACATCGCTGCGCCCCCGATAGGGCGAGCCGCTGGGGCCCGGCGCGATCAGGCGACCTGACAGCGCATCCAGCAGCCCATCGCGCTCGGATCGAGCCGAGGCATCGGTGGCAAAGCCGCCTTGCGCAACAGGCGCACGCCCATAGGTATGCAGCCCGTCTCCAAACTGGCTTTCCTTGATATCACAGACAAAGCGGTCGATGCGGGTGATCGCCTCGGCGGTGCTGCTGGCGCGATCCAGTCCCAATTCGCCTTCGACCCCGATGGCTTGGGCCTCCGTGCGGATATCGGCCTGCAGCCGGTCCCGGCGTCTTGGATCAAGCCCGTCGGCATTCGAGAATTCGTCCAGCAGGGTTTCCAACCGGACCATCCGATCTGGCGTGCCGCTCTGTTTCATCGGTGGCGGGATGTGGCCCAATGTGACGGCGCCGATCCGGCGTTTGGCTTGTGCCGCTTCACCGGGGTCGTTGACGATGAAGGGATAGATCACCGGCAGATCGCCAACCAACGCCCCGGGCCAACAGGCACCAGACAGGGCAACCGCTTTGCCGGGCAGCCATTCCAGCGTTCCGTGCGCCCCCACATGGATCAGCGCATCGGCCACGATCTGGTGGCGCAGCCAGAGATAGAAGGCGACATAGCCGTGACGCGGAGTGCGGGAGAGGTCGTGATAGTCATCGTCACGGGTCTCGGGGCGCCCGCGCTCGGGTTGCAGGGCAATAACCGCGTTACCGCGTTTCACTGCCGTGAAATGGAATGCTTCGTCGGAGCAAATCGGATCATCTTCCGGTTCTCCCCATGTGGTTTGCAGATCTTGCTGGAGGCGTGGAGGGAGTTTCGCGAGCGCCGCGCGGTAATCGGTGAGTGACCAGCGTATCCGGGACGCCGCAAGCTCTGCCGGATTGAGCGTCGATTCGGTGGCGTATCCTTGTGAGTGCAGATCAGCGAGGATCGCCTCGGTCGATGCAATCGCATCAAGCCCGACCGCGTGCGCCATTTGCCAACCCTTGCCGGGGTATGTCGAAAGGACCAGCGCCGGAACCTTGTCGGCATTGGGCTTTTGCGCCAGCCTGAGCCAGCCCGCCACCCGGTCGGCAATGGCATCAATGCGGTCTGGTTGGGGCTGATGAACAAGCCTTGCGAATTGCAGGTCCGGATCACGTTGGCCGGGTTCCTTGAAACTGGCGACACCGGCAAGGATGCGGCCATCGACCTCTGGCAGGACGACATGCATTGCCAGATCGGCGGGCGACAATCCGCGCTCTGCCTCGGCCCATGCCTTTTGCGTCGACGTGGCCAAAGCCACCTGAAACACAGGTACATCGGCCGAGTCGAGTGGCGAGGGACCTCCATCGGTCCGACCGGAAAAGGCCGTGGCATTGACGATGGCGGCGGGCACGAGGGCCTGAACCTGCCGTGCCAGCCAACCCGCCGCTTCGGGAGCCTTGAGAGACGGCGCAAAAAGGGCGGCCACGTCATACCCGCGGGTGCGGAAGGCAGTGAACAGCGCCTCGATGGGCGCGAGGTCGGCGGCGGTTAGATAGGCGCGGTAAAACGTGATGAGAATACGGGGGGTGCCGCTGGCTGGGGCAAAGGCCGTCGCCGGACAGGTCACACCGTGTTCCGGCGTCCACGCGCCAACCTGTGGCAGGCTCTTGGAGCCACGCACTGGCCCTGCGTAAAGCCCGGCAGCCAACGCCAGTTGAGCCAGTGCTGCCTGTGCAGCCACGGTCCCGCCGGTATTGCAAAGGTGTTGCAGCCGCCCAAGGGTCGAGCGCGGCAAGGTCGAATAGTCATCAAGCCGGGAGTCGGACCGCCCGTCGGCGGGCAGGACCGCGACCGCCAACCCCTTGCGCGCGGCTAGGGATTGGACCTGTTGCAGGCCATAGGACCAATAGGGAACACCGCCGATCAGCCGGATCAGGACGCCTTTGGCCCCTTCAAGTGTCTGGTCAACATAGGTGTCGACCGACAGCGGATGTTTCAGCGCGGCGAGATTGGCCAGCCGCAGGGATGGCATGCGCCCCTCGGGACCACCGCCACGATGCCAGCCTGCCGCGAACGCGCCCAGATCGCTGTCGGAAAAGGACAGAACCACCAGATCAGCAGGGCTCTGCCCCAGATCCGTCGGGGTGTCCGTTTCTTCAAGGCCATGGCTTTCGCGAAAGACGACATGCATCGTGGCAGGCTTTTCTACTCGGCCACCGCAGGCATGCGGGTGAGGACGTCACGAATTGCAGCGGCATCGATATCGTCATGCTCGGCAATCACCACCAAGCGACTCAGACGGGGCTCATCAGCTTTCCAGGCGCGGTCGTACTGGTGCCGAACCCGTGCGCCAACCGCCTGAACCAACAGACGCATGGGCTTTCCGCTCACGGCGACATACCCTTTGACCCGCAGGATGTTTCGTTCATTTGCCAGACGTTCGATCCGGGCGACCAGATCGGCGGGATCGGATTGTTCGGGCAATTCGATGACAACGCTCTCAAAGTCGTCGTGTTCGTGATCGTCGGCGCCATCATGATGGCTGGGGCGGGCCTCCATATCGTCTTCGGCGGCGGCCTCAAGCCCAAGGATCACGCGCACATCGACGGCCCCTTCGGCAACCTCGACCACGGGCAGCGGTCGGGGGGCTTCGGCTGCAATGATCTCACGCGCCTTTGCGACGCCCTCCGGACCCGCAAGATCGGGCTTGGTCAACAGGATGATATCGGCGCAGCTGATCTGATCCTCAAACACCTCGGACAGCGGGGTTTCGTGATCGATAGAGTCATCGGCAAGGCGCTGGGCGTCGACGCGCGCCACATCTGGTGCGAAACGGCCTGCGGCCACGGCTTCGGCATCGGCAAGCGCGATAACACCGTCCACAGTAATGCGGCTGCGGATATCTGGCCAGTCAAACGCCTTGAGCAGCGGTTTGGGCAAGGCAAGACCAGAGGTTTCGATCAGGATGTGATCCGGGCGCGGGTCAAGCGCCATCAATGCCTCGATCGTCGGGATGAAATCATCGGCCACGGTGCAGCATATGCAGCCGTTGGACAGCTCCATGATGTTCTCGGCAGGGCAATCCGGAATCGCACATGATTTCAGGATATCGCCATCGACGCCTACATCGCCGAATTCATTGACCACCACGGCGAGGCGCTTGCCCTGAGGGTTCTGCATGAGGTGGCGGATGAGGGTGGTTTTGCCGGAGCCGAGAAAGCCGGTGATCACGGTGACGGGCAGCTTGGACAGGTTGGACATCAGGTCTCTCCAATCGGGGGGATGCGGGCGATACAATTCTTGCGGAAATGAACCGGGCGTTCACGCCAAGGTATCAGACCATCCGGTGTGGCATGATAGCGAGAGGCGACGTCCAGGATCATGTCCGCGTCACTGATTTCATCGAAATTGCCGTAGACATAGGTCCAGCGACCGGCACCGCCGCGCAGCACGATGGAACAGCCGCTGTCGCAGTTGGACAGGCATTCGACCGGGCGCAGCGTCACGCCCGACGGTACGTCGCCCGCAGCCAGCGCGTCATATAACTTGGCACCCGGGCGCGGGCCCTCAGTGTCGGTGGGCATTCCCTTGCGGCAGGTCGTGCAGACCAGCAATTCGACCGGGGTCGCCTGATCCTGTGTCTGAGTCATCCGGTCACTTCCCTGTTTCAAAAGCGGGGGAATAGCGGGCAAAGCCTGGGCCGGGCCCGTCACCGAGGCACCCCGCCCGGTTAACGTCACGTTTTGCTGGCAGGTCTCCCGGCTTGCGGATGTCAGAAAGCATCGGCCTTCTGGTGGACATCCCGCCTTCCCGACCCGGTGGTCAGTGGCTTGGGTGCCCTCTCCGTTCACGGTCGCGGGGGCGGCTGCGTCGTGCATTCCCTTTTCATCTGCTTTCGCAGAAACCAACACATCGCGGAATGGCCAAGGGGCGGCGTGTTGTCAAGAGTTTGGAGTGTTCAGGAGAAATTGATAGCCGCCTGCCGGCGTGTTGGGCATTTGCGTATTGGCAATAGAATTTCTATCTTCACAGGGTCATGGTTCTGGCGCGCATGTCTTTAATTCGGTCCGTATATGAAGTTCAAACGGCGATTGGAGAGTGTGATGCCTGTAGAAAAGATATCGGTATATGCGACGGATGGCTCGTATGCTACCAGAGGGTCGAGCCATGCAGGCTAATCTGGCAATCGCGAGTCCTTCAAGGGACAACATCATATTTGCTGTCAAATGGGCTGCTTCGATCATTCAAATCATGGGGTACACGGCGACCGGATTTGGCTGGACCCCGTGGAATCTCTACCTATTTCTAATCGGAGTTGTTGGCTGGTTTGCCGTTGGTGTGCTGTGGAAAGACAAGGCGCTGATGCTCGTTCATCTCGTCGCCCTTGGCGCGATGCTTGCCGGTATGACCAGCGGTTAGCGTGTCAACGGGCTGCAGGCCCAATCAGGGTGGACCCCGGCAAACCTGCCGGGGTCCCTGTGTCGGCGATCAAACTTTGAGGTTAGGAATGATCTGTTTCTTGCGGCTGACGATGCCGGGGAGGACAACGCTGTCACCAGTTGCGGTGGCATCAAAGCTATTGGCGGCGACGGTCTTGACCAGATCGTTGGGAACCAGAAGCGTGGCCTCTTCGTTCAGGATGTCCACGACAAACAACAGAACCTGATCCACGCCGTCCTCGGACGCCACGGTGGTCATGGTGTCGATCAGGCTGGCCTTACGGTCCAGAACCGTTGACGGCGATGTCGTTTCCAGAACCGAAACGCGGAATTTGGTGCCGTCGACTTCGTATTCCTTGCTGTCCATGCGCAACAGTTCGGCATCGCTGAACGAGGACACATCGGACTTGGCGGCGAACATCTCGGCGGCATAATCGGGGATCGAGATGCCCAGATCGGCGGCCAGCTTCTCGGCAACGGCCTTGTCATGCGGCGTGGTGGTCGGGCTGCGGAATTCCAGCGTGTCGGACAGAATGCAGGTCAGCGCGGTCGCCTTGGCCCACTCCGGCATCTTGGCGGTATCGTCGCCCATCAGGTCGTGCATAATTGTAGCAGTGCAGGCCAGCGGACGGATGGTGATGTCGATCGGCCCCTTGGTTTCCAGGCCGCCGACCAGCTTGTGATGGTCGATGATCGCCTGCACATCGGCGTTGTTGATGTTGGCGGGCAGTTCGGCGGGGTTGTTGGTGTCGACGATCACAACTGGGGCATCATCCGCAACGTCATCGATGATGGCAGGTTTGGGCAGGTCCCAGCGTTTCAGCAGAAAGGCCGCCTCGGTGTTGGGTTCGCCCAGCAAAACGGCTTCGGCGGGGGTGCCTTTGATTTCGGACAGATACCACGCCCAAAGGATGGGAGAGCCTGTCGAATCGGTGTCGGGGGATTTGTGTCCAAGAACCTGAATGGTCATCTGATGCATCCTGTGCAGGGGTGTAATTTGCGCGCGTTATAGGAACGTCACCCGGGGTTGTCACCCGTTGTCGCGCAGGCTGCGACCCTTGGTCAGAGTGCCGGGGTGCCGAGCCTCGCGTTGACTTTTGCGCAAGTGGTTGTGAGGGTGCGCTTGGATCGGCCGGACCTGTTGATGATTTCCCACGCACACAAGACCGTTTTTGTACACATCCCCAAGACGGGTGGGCAAAGTGTCGAGACCGTGTTTCTGGACGATCTGGGGTTGGCGTGGCGTGACCGCGCGGCGCTGATGCTGCGTCAGAACGACAACCGCAATGCCGGGCCGCAAAAGCTGGCGCATCTTTATGCAGACGAATATGTCGCGCGGGGCCATATGGTCGCCAAAGATTTTGACCGCTACCTAAAATTTTCTATCGTGCGGCACCCGTATGACAGGGCGCTGTCGGAATTTCGGTATCGGGCAAGGGCGGCGGCCAAGCGGGGTCAGAAGTTGGACTTGGATGATTTTCTGATTTCCGGAGCCTCTGATGATTATCTCGACAGCGCACGGCATCTGGTTCCTCAGGTGCGCTATGTGAGGGACTTGCAGGGGCGGTGTCTGGTCGATCACGTGCTGCGATTCGAGCGTCTTGCCCAAGATATCGGGCCTGTGTTTCGCGAGATCTTTGGTGGGGATCGCCGCTTGCCCCATAAAAACCGGTCGCGGACAGGGCTGGATGCGTGTTTGTCGGCGGCGCAGGCCGACCTGCTGTATGACCGGTATCGCGCGGATTTTGAGGCGTTTGGCTATGAGCGGTGAAGAGATCACGCAAGAACAGCATCTCTATCCGCCAATCAAGGCCCTGCTTGAGCGACAGGGATATGAGGTCAAAGGCGAAGTTGGCGCGGCGGATGTTGTGGCCCGGCGCGGCAATGAACAACCCGTGATCGTTGAACTGAAGCTGCGCTTTTCGCTTTCGCTGTTTCATCAGGCGGTCGAACGGTCACGGATCACCGATCTGGTCTATGTCGCCGTGCTCAGACCGGTCGGGCGCAATGCGCGACGGGCCATGAAGGATAATTTGGCACTGTGCCGCCGGCTGGGGCTCGGTCTGATGACGGTTCGGTCGGACGGACGGGTGGAGGTTCACTGCGATCCCGGCCCCATTGCGCCGCGCAAATCAAAGAAGAAGGCGCAGAAGCTGTTGCGGGATTTTGATCGGCTGCGTGGGGATCCGAATGCAGGGGGCGCGACCCGGCATGGCATCGTGACAGGGTATCGTCAGGATGCGCTGCGCTGTGCGGCCTATCTGGCCGATAACGGACCGAGCAAAGGGGCCGATGTGGCGCGGGCGGCCAAGGTTCCCGCAGCGACGCGGCTAATGGCGGACAATCACTATGGCTGGTTCGAGCGGGAAGATCGCGGCATCTATGCGTTGACGGCCACTGGAACCGACGGGCTGAAGCACTGGGCCGAGAGTTGGTAACCAAAGACTGGCCCTTGCGCCGCGCGACATCAACCATACCTATCGAACGCAGGTCATGCAGTATGCGTGAAGGCCCTGCTGCGGTGGCACGTGAGGCGCACGCCGACAGCGCAAAAACCCCTGCCGTTTGATCGATTGATTTTTGTAAAACGACCTGTTGACAGGCTTCGCATCGGCCCCTACGTATGTCTCGTTATCACTCCTGCGGGGTGAGTGATAATACCCCGAGTGGGGAGCGGAGGACCCCGAAACTTTGAGCGTTAAGGAGCTGCAAAGATGGCATTCAAACCACTTCATGACCGGGTGCTGGTGCGCCGTGTCGAAAGCGATGAAAAAACTTCTGGTGGGCTGATCATTCCCGACAGCGCCAAAGAGAAGCCCGCTGAGGGCCTCGTTGTGTCCGTTGGCGAAGGCGCCCGCAAGGACAGCGGCGAGCTGATCGAGATGGCTGTCTCGGCTGGCGACAAGATCCTGTTCGGCAAATGGTCCGGCACCGAAGTCACCGTCGACGGTGAAGAGCTGCTGATCATGAAAGAAAGCGACATTCTGGGCATCCTCGAAGAGAGCGCAGCCGCCAAAGCGGCCTGAACACCACGCTTCGTCTGATCCCAATCCAGTAAACTAGGAGACAATCAACATGTCTGCAAAAGACGTCAAGTTCGAGACCGACGCCCGCAACCGTATGCTCAAGGGTGTCAACATCCTGGCCGACGCGGTCAAGGTTACTCTGGGCCCCAAAGGCCGTAACGTGGTCATCGACAAATCCTTTGGCGCACCGCGCATCACCAAAGACGGTGTGACAGTTGCCAAGGAAATCGAACTGGAAGACAAGTTCGAGAACATGGGCGCGCAAATGGTGAAAGAAGTCGCCAGCCGCACCAATGACGAAGCCGGCGACGGCACCACCACCGCGACGGTTCTGGCTCAGGCCATCGTCAAAGAAGGTCTGAAATCGGTTGCCGCCGGCATGAACCCGATGGACCTGAAGCGCGGCATCGATCTGGCAACTGCCAACGTCGTTGAAGCGATCAAAGCCGCAGCACGTGACGTCAGCGACAGCGCCGAAGTTGCGCAGGTTGGCACCATCTCTGCCAACGGCGAATCCGAAATCGGTCAGCAAATCGCAGACGCGATGCAGAAAGTCGGCAACGAGGGTGTTATCACCGTCGAAGAAAACAAAGGTCTGGAAACAGAGACCGATGTTGTCGAAGGCATGCAGTTCGACCGCGGCTACCTGAGCCCCTACTTCGTAACCAATGCAGACAAGATGACCGCAGAACTCGAAGACTGCATGATCCTGCTGCACGAAAAGAAACTCTCCTCGCTGCAGCCAATGGTTCCGCTGCTCGAGTCGGTGATCCAGTCGCAAAAGCCGCTGCTGATCATTGCCGAGGACGTTGAAGGCGAAGCGCTGGCGACTCTGGTTGTCAACAAACTGCGCGGCGGCCTGAAAATTGCTGCTGTCAAGGCACCTGGCTTTGGCGATCGTCGCAAGGCAATGCTGCAGGACCTCGCAATTCTGACCGGTGGTCAGGTGATCAGCGAAGACCTGGGCATGAAACTCGAGAATGTCACAATCGACATGCTGGGTTCCGCCAAGAAGGTTTCGATCACAAAAGACGAAACCACTGTTGTTGATGGTGCAGGCGAGAAGGCCGAGATCGAAGCACGCGTTGCTCAGATCCGTAACCAGATCGAAGAAACCACCAGCGACTACGACCGTGAAAAGCTGCAGGAACGTGTTGCCAAGCTGGCAGGCGGCGTTGCGGTTATCCGCGTCGGCGGCATGACCGAAGTCGAAGTGAAGGAGCGCAAGGATCGTGTTGACGATGCTCTGAACGCGACCCGTGCTGCGGTTCAGGAAGGTGTCGTCGTTGGCGGCGGTGTTGCCCTGATCCAAGCCGGCAAAAAGCTGGAAGGCCTCGAAGGCGCCAACGCTGATCAGAGCATCGGTATCCGCATCGTACGCAAGGCGCTCGAAGCGCCGCTGCGTCAGATCGCAGAGAACGCTGGTGTGGACGGCTCGGTTGTTGCCGGCAAAATCCGCGAAAGCGACGACCTGTCCTTTGGCTTTAACGCGCAGACCGAAGAATATGGCGACATGTTCAAGTTCGGCGTCATTGACCCGGCCAAAGTTGTGCGTACAGCGCTTCAGGACGCAGCCTCGATCGCTGGCCTGCTGATCACCACCGAAGCCATGGTGGCAGACAAACCTTCGAAAGAAGGCGCACCTGCAGGTGGCGGCATGCCCGACATGGGCGGCATGGGCGGCATGATGTAAGTCAGCCCGTTCATTTGAACGACTGCGAAGGGGGGCCAAGTGGCCCCCCTTTTGCTGTTCTGGGGTTGGGTCTTGTCAATGCCCTGCCACCCGTTAGCCTGCACGCGGGTGATGGGAGAAATGGCGCAATGACCAAACAATCGAATTTCCGAGAGCTGCACGAGGCCGAGGGATGTTTCCTCCTTCCGAACCCGTGGGATGTTGGAACCGCGCGCATGCTCGCGTCACTCGGATTTTCAGCACTGGCCACGACCAGTGCCGGCATGGCGTTTTCGCTAGGACTTCGCGAAGGGCAAGCGTCGCGCGATCAGGTGCTCGCCCATTGCGCTGATATCGTCTCTGCCACCGCGCTACCGGTGTCGGCAGATCTTGAACACGGATTTGGTCACAGCCCGGAAAGTGCTGCGGAAACCATTGTTGTGGCGTCGGCGACCGGGTTGGCCGGTGGCTCGCTGGAGGATCATACCGGCGATCCCGCCAACCCGATTTACGAGTTCGAGCACGCGGTCGAGCGAATCGCCGCAGCGGCAGAGGCCCGAGAATCATTGCCCAAGGATTTTGTGCTGACCGCAAGGTGCGAGAATTTTCTCTGGGGGCGGTCCGATCTGGACGACACGATCCGCCGTCTGCAGGCGTTTGAAGCAGCCGGGGCGGACGTACTTTATGCACCGGGGCTGCGCGATCTTGCTACGATTGGCGAGGTCTGTGCCGCCGTCAACAAACCGCTCAACGTGGTAATGGGAATGCCCGGTGCGGTGTTTAGCGTGGCGGAACTGGCGCAGGTCGGGGTCAAACGTATCAGTGTCGGGTCGGCACTGGCCCGTCTGGCCTATGGTGCGTTTGTCAATGCCGCCCGCGACATGCAAGCAAATGGCCGGTTCGATTTTGCCGACACAGCAATGGGATTTGCCGAGCTTGAGGGCCTCTTGCCGGACTGAGCCGACGACCGGCGCAAATGTGAGTGTTTTTCCCCGCGACGAGCGGCTATGGGAGAGGAATGCGCCTGTTTCTTCTCACAACCCTGACCATGATCGCCTTTGCGGCGAATTCCATCCTCAACCGGCTGGCCGTTGACAGCGGCGCGATTGATCCTGCGAGCTTTGCAATCGTGCGGGTATTGTCGGGTGCAGTGGTGCTGGTTGCGTTGGTTCTCTTGCGCGGGCGCCGCGTCCCACTCCGCACGCCACGCCGCCTGATAGGGGCAGGGTCGCTTACGCTCTACATGATCGGGTTTTCATGGGGGTATCTGACGCTTGAGGCGGGTCTTGGTGCCCTGTTCCTATTCGGTGTCGTGCAACTGTCGATCTTTGCCATGGCGGCAATCGGTGGCACGCCGCCGCTACCACGCCAACTCGGAGGGGCCGCAGTCGCCTTTGCCGGGTTGACTTGGGTTTTGTGGCCGACGGGACCGGTGGTGGTCGACTACAAGGGATTGTTTTTGATGCTGCTGGCCGGGATCGGCTGGGCCGTTTACACGCTGGAAGGACGCAGAGAGACGGATGCACTTGCGGGTACGGCTGCGAACTTCTGCGTGGCGTTTCCGCTCGTGGCCGTCGCAGCACTGGCAATGCCTGTCGCCATGGTGATGACCGCGCAAGGGCTGTTTCTGGCCGTGATATCCGGCGCCGTGACGTCGGGCATGGGATATGCGCTTTGGTACAGACTCGTGCCGAAATACACGCCATCTCTGGTGGCGATCATACAGTTGGCGGTGCCAGTGATTGCATTGATTGCAGGGATCATCATGCTGGGTGAACAGGCGAGCTTGCGGTTGGTTTTGGGCGCGGCACTCGTGCTTGGTGGGATCGCATTTGCCGTCGGGAGGAAACGGGCAACGGGTGGCAAACGTGCGACTTCGGCGTGACATGCTCAGGCTGGGAGCCATTCTCGCTCTGGCATGGGTGACCCCGGTTAAGGCTGATTGCGTGGTGTTGCTGCACGGGCTGGCGCGAACCGAGGCCTCGTTTGCCTTGATGGAAGACGTGCTGGTCGGCCGAGGCTATGACGTCGTGCGGCCCGGATATCCGTCGACCGATCTGCCAATCTCCATGTTGTCCCAACAGACCGTTCCAGCGGCGGTGGAACAATGCGGTGCGCAGACGGTACATTTTATTTCGCATTCGATGGGGGGCATCCTGATCCGCTATGCTTTTCAACGCGGCAAGCCGGAAAATCTGGGCCGCGTGGTGATGTTGGGCCCGCCCAACCAAGGCAGCGAATTGGTCGATGCCTTGGGTGATCTCGAAGTGTTCGGTTTGCTCAACGGCCCTGCCGGGATGCAATTGGGCACCGGCCCTGACAGCTTGCCCCGACGATTGCCACCGGTGGACTTTCCGCTCGGCGTGATTGCAGGAATAAGCACTTTGAACCCGGTGTTTTCCTCGCTGATCGAGGGGCCAGACGATGGCAAGGTCTCGGTTCGCTCGACCATGGTGTCGGGTATGACGGACCATATGGAATTGCCGGTCACACATACATTCATGATGAACAATCCTCGCGTGATTGCAGAGGCGCTCCATTTCATTGAATACGGGAGTTTTGATCCTGATATCTCGTGGCTGGGCGCTGTCTTTGGTGCAATTGATGAACTGTGCCGCGGGCAGTTCTGCGACGGTGGTGAAACAAGTGAGGTGGTTCAATGACTGGGCTGGCATTGGATTTGAACGGCGCCGATGTCTTGTTTCCCGATGGTGTGCGCCAAGAACGGTTGTCGTTCGCTGATGGGGTGATCACCGCCGACGAAGCCGGACGACCGCTTGATCTGAGCGGCTATCTGGTACTGCCCGGTATCATTGATTTGCATGGCGATGGGTTCGAACGCCATCTTGCGCCACGTCGGGGCGCGATGAAGGAAATGGTCGAGGGGGTGGTATCTGCCGAGGCAGAACTGGCCGCCAATGGCATCACCACCGGGGTGATGGCACAGTTCTTCAGTTGGGAAGGTGGTCTGCGCGCCCCGGAATTTGCAGCCCAGGTATTTGCCGCGATACGGGACGTGCGGGATGAAGTCGTCACCGATCTGATCCCGCAGTTGCGGTTCGAGATCAACCTGCTGGATCACTATGCAGAGCTACCAGAAAAGCTGGCTGAGTGGGGTGTCGACTATGTGGTGTTCAACGACCACCTGCCGCATGAACGACTGGCACAGGGGAAAAAGCCGCCGCGCCTCACTGGACAGGCCCTGAAGGCTGGTCGCAACCCCGAACGCCACTGGGAGATGCTGCAGGACTTGCATGCCCGCAGCCCCGAGGTCCCGGCTGCATTGGACAAGCTGGTACCGGCTTTGACGGCGGTCGGTGCGCGTTTGGGCAGCCATGACGACCGCACTGCCGCTGATCGCGCGGCGTGGCGGGAGCGAGGGGTCAGGATTTCAGAGTTCCCAGAAACCTCCGAAGCCGCCGAAGCTGCCCGAAATGAGGGTGACGCTGTCATATTGGGCGCTCCGAACGTGGTGCGTGGCGGCTCGCACAAGGGCAATGCCAGCGCGGTGGAGTTGATCGCAATGGGTTTCGGGGACGCGCTTGCATCGGATTACCACTACCCCAGCCCACGGCGGGCGGCACTGATGCTGTACAAGAGCGGGATAGGTGATCTCGCCAGCGCGTGGCGGTTGTTGTCCGAGGGCCCCGCGCAAATTCTGGGCCTGGCTGATCGCGGTCGATTTGATCCAGGACTGCGCGCGGATATCGTAATACTGGATACCCGCAACCACCGCGTAGCAGCCACCCTATCAGGCGGGCGTGTAAGTTATATGAGCGGGGATATAGCGTCTCGGTTTATTTCGTAAGCGGCGCCTCTCCTCAGGCTCGACGAGCCCTCGTCACGGCGCGTGAAAGCCCTTTGGGCATTCACGGGAGAACTCAGAAGCCGCAGACTTTTGGTCAGCGTCTCAGACTGTGTTGCTTAGAGAGCCACCAGAAACCCTGAACTTTTTCTTGCTAAAATACCCCGAGGAGCGCGAGGGGCAGAGCCCCTCGCATAAGGCGACGTCGAAGGCGGCGCAAAACCTTCCGTCCGGCCGGCCGCGCATCGGCATTAACGTATGATGCGGTTGGCGTGACCCATTTTGCGACCGGGTTTGACGTCTGCTTTTCCGTAAATATGAAGCGCTGTCTCGGCGTGCCTGGCAAGCTCCGGCACCTTGTCCATGTCATCTCCGATGAGATTCTCCATCACGACATCTGCGTGGCGCTGGCCGTTGCCGAGTGGCCAGCCCACAACGGCGCGAATATGCTGCTCAAATTGATCTACAGCACATCCATTTTGGGTCCAGTGGCCGGAATTGTGAACGCGTGGCGCGATTTCGTTCACGATCAGCCCTTGGGGCGTGACGAACAGTTCGACGCCAAGAACACCGACGTAGTCAAGCGCGTTCAGGATGTTGGCGGCCAATAGTATCGCATCAGTGCGTTGTGCGGCGGACAGGCGGGCAGGGACAGTCGTGGTGTGCAGGATGCCATTACGATGGACGTTTTCGCCGGGGTCAAAACAGGCGACTTCGCCATCGATCCCCCGCGCCGCAATGACCGAGATTTCATGACTGAACTCGATAAATGTTTCGAGCAGGGCGGGCGCACCGGCCATATCGGCGAGTGCGGTCTCTGCGTCAGCGGGTGTGCTCAGCCGGGATTGCCCTTTACCGTCGTATCCGAAGCGCCGGGTTTTCAGAATTGCGGGCGTGCCGATGTCGGCAATTGCAGCGGTCAGATCATCGGCGGTGGCGATATCGGCGAAAGGAGCGGTTTGCAGCCCCAAGCCCTGCAGGAATGTCTTCTCAGTCAGCCTGTCCTGACTAACCCGTAACGCTTCGCGGCCCGGTCGGATGGGGCGGTGCGTTTCGAGTATGTCGAGCGCCTCGGTCGGAATGTTCTCGAATTCGTAGGTGATGACGTCGACAGACTCGGCAAAGGCGGTAAGCGCTGCGTGATCTTCATAGGCGGCTGTCGTGACGCGATCCGCAACCTGGCCTGCGGGCGGGTTCGCCCCGGGCTCGTAGATGTGGGTCAGAAACCCAAGACGGCTGGCGGCCACTGACAGCATGCGGCCCAGTTGCCCGCCACCGAGGATGCCGATGGTTGCGCCGATGGGCAGGGGATCAGGTGTTTGTACCATTCAAGCGGTGTCCTATTTCGGAAAGCGTGGTCTGAAGTGCGTCATGCGCCCCGTGATTTCGCAGACTGTCGGTCATCTGGAGGCTGATCGTGCCATCGGTCGCAAGGGCATCGCGTTCGCTGACAAGCCGGTTTGCGCGGTCCTTGTCCATCGCAGATAGGAAGCCCGCAACCAGTTGCGTTGTGTAGAATTCAGCCATGTCTGCATTGTCTGTCTGAGCGGCGAGCCAGTCACTACCAGTCGCCATCAGGTCGAGCAGGCCCGGTACCATGGCGCAGATGGCAAAATGCGCATTGAACGCCGTTTCATCTGTGATCGCGACAACCGGGTTTTCAGGCGCAAAGAGCGTGGCGAGGATATCAGTGTCACCAAAGGCCGCCAGCGGGCAGCCGCCCTTTTCAAGGAACCCAAGCGGGATCGTCTGCACGATACGGGTGGCCGGGTCACAATAGGTTGCGAGCTGGGCGGCGGTTATGCCGGCCATCACCGAAATCACGCCCTGTAATTCTCGGAATTCCAGTGGCGAGAGCACCGCATGTGCATGCTGGGGGCGCAGACACAGAACTACGATCTCTGAACGAGCGATCACGCTTTGCGGATCACTTACAGCCACGCCATGCGATGCGACAAGCTCTGCCGAGATCGTCGCGCTCCGTTCAGTGACCGCGATGTCGTGACCCTTGTCCGCCAGAAAGCGCACCATCGGGGCCGCGATGTGACCAGTGCCGATGAACCCGACGCGCATTAATCGACCGGTTGCTCGGCGATCGAGGCAGACAGCGTTTCGCGCCACTGATCCAGCCGTTTTGCCAGCGCCGGATCCTGCAATGCGAGGATGCCGGCGGCCATCAGACCAGCATTGGCTGCACCCGCTGCACCAATCGCCATTGTAGCAACCGGAAAGCCGCGGGGCATCTGCACAATCGAATAGAGCGAATCGACACCCGAAAGCGCGCGGGTCTGGACCGGCACGCCAATCACCGGCACGCGGGTCTTGGATGACATCATGCCAGGAAGATGCGCTGCACCGCCTGCACCGGCAATGATCACCTGCAACCCACGCGCGACTGCGGTCTTGCCATAGTCCCACAGCCGGTCGGGGGTTCTGTGCGCGGAAACGATGCGGGCTTCGTGGGCGATGTTGAGTTCGTCCAGAATGTCAGCCGCCTCTTTCATGGTTGCCCAGTCGGATTGACTGCCCATGATGATGCCCACTTGGATGTCGGCCATTAGCTACCCCTGCCTAGCGAAAAGAGCGAGCACTATAGCCGGATCGCAGGGCGAGGCAATGCAATCGACGCTGCAATTCAGGCAATGATGTCCGGGGTCAGCCGGTCTTCGATCACCGCGATCATGTCCTTCAGGCGTAGTTTCTGCTTTTTCAGGCGCTTGAGCGTCAGCTGATCTGCGGTACCGCGTTCGGTCAGGGCGGTGATTGCCTCGTCAAGATCGCGATGTTCGCGGCGAAAAACCTCAAGTTCGACACGCAATACGTCGTCGGTCTTCATCGAGAGATCGGATTGAACGTTCATATATGCGATCCAGAATCAGGACAGGATTGGTGTTCAGCGTACGCGCAGAAGATGTTTTCGCCTAGACCTTGTTAACGGACGGGATTCACCCCATGTTTGTTCAGTGCGGTTGCCAGAATGGGACCGCGCGCACCGTCGCTTTTTATGTCAAAGGACGAAGTACGTGTCAAAACTCACTCTGGCTTCATACCCCCATTTGCTGGGATTCGAGCAATTGGAACGCTTGCTGGAACGGTCATCCAAGACCGGCAATGAAGGCTATCCCCCATTTAACATCGAACAGACGTCGGAACGGTCCTACCGGATCACGCTGGCTGTCGCAGGGTTTGCCGAATCCGATCTTTCGATCACGGTCGAGGATCGGCAATTGGTGATCCGTGGTCGTCAGTCCGATGACAGCGAAGGGCGAATCTATCTGCATCGCGGCATCGCCGCGCGTCAGTTTCAGCGCATGTTCGTCTTGGCCGATGGAGTCGAGGTGGGCGAGGCGATCATGGAAAACGGGCTGTTGCACGTGGACCTGACCCGCGCCGCGCCAGAGACCGTCGTGCAGACAATCAGTATCAAGAAAGGGTAAGTTATGAATACGCCATTTGAATTCGACCAATCCAGTGACCGGATCGTCTATGTCAAAACCGTGGATGTGACCGACTTGCCGCAGGAAGTGCGGGCAGAAGCCGGGGATCTGGATCAACTTTACGCCGTGCACAGCGCGGATGGCGAACAGCTGGCCTTGGTGTCAGACCGTCAGACCGCCTTTGTTCTGGCGCGCCAGCACGACTATTCACCGGTCGCGGTGCACTAAGCCTGTCGGCAATCTGGTCTGTCGCGAAAGGGCCAATATGACAATCTATCAGTTTGACTGGGTGGATGCGTTCACCGACCAGCCGTTCTGTGGCAATGGCTGTGCGGTTGTCCATCAGGGTGCCGGGTTGAGCGACGAAACCTGCATGGCCTACGTGCGCGAGACCTCTCTGGTGGAATGCACCTTTACCGGCCCGTCTGAGGTTGCTGATATACGTGTGCGTTACTTCTTGGCAAGCCGCGAGATCCCGTTTGCGGGGCATCCAACGATCGCAACGGTTGCCGCGATGCGATCGCGAGGCATGGTCACTGGTGATCGACTGGTACTCGAAACCGGGGCCGGACTGGTTGACGTGCGCCTTGA
The DNA here is from genome assembly GCF_039973035.1 of Sedimentitalea sp. Classification (NCBI taxonomy): domain Bacteria; kingdom Pseudomonadati; phylum Pseudomonadota; class Alphaproteobacteria; order Rhodobacterales; family Paracoccaceae; genus Sedimentitalea; species Sedimentitalea sp. Next base: position 103,712 of record NZ_JBDWLR010000078.1, on the reverse strand, counting down.
CGGCGAATTGATCGAGATGACGCAGGTCGCGCCTGAGTTTGGTGCGAAACCAAGTGCGGCACGGGTGGCGCATGCGGTCGGCTTGATGCCGGATGCGATCATCGCACAACCACAGGTGGTTTCAACCGGGCTGCCGTTTTGCATCACTGTCCTGCGCGATCACGGGGACCTGCGGGCTGCGCGACTGAATGTTGACGCATTGCGCGACATGGCAGCCGATCTGGGCTATGGTGGTACGGATATGATGGAGCCATTTCTTGTGACATTGACCGGTGTAACCGAAGCCGGAGATACATTTTCGAGATTGCTGCTGGCGCCGCCCAGCCCGCCGGAAGATCCGTTCACTGGGTCGGCGACCGGCGCAATGGCCGCCTATCTGTGGCACCATGGGTTGATGGAAAAGAACAGCTTTGTCGCCCAGCAAGGACATTGGATGGGCCGCCCCGGACAGGCTCGTGTCAGTCGGGTTGGACCGGGTGATGCGATGACCGGAATCCAGGTCGCAGGAAACGGTCATGTCCTGATGCGCGGCGAAGTAGACATGCCGGATGGCTGAGGCCCCGTCGATTGCGATCCTGCCCTATGGCGTGGCGCTTGGCGCTGCCTTGGCGGCACGACCCGCAGATGAGCTTATTTGGCCGGAAGGCTGCCCCGAACGTCTTGCAGGGGCCCGTGTCGGGGATCTGTTACCGACCGATCATCTGATCGTCTTTCCCAAGACAAGTATGCACTTCCTGCGAAACTGGGGCACGCGGGCACGGGTTTCGTTGATCATGGGCGAGCCATCATTCATCCATTCCAAACACATCCGGTTGCTGCGATTGACGCACCGTCGGTTCTTTCGGGTGCTGACCTTCAGCCAGACCCTGCTGGACAAGATTCCCAACGCGATATTGTTTCCCTTGGGCGGCACGTGGGTGCCGGATTGGCGCACACGTGACCTGACCAAGACACGGGCTTGCTCGTTGATCGCGTCGGCGAAAAAAGACACCACCGGGCATAAGCTGCGCCATGCTGTTGTTGATCAGGTCAGAGTGCGGGGGCTGGATGTGGATGTCATGGGCGGTGGCTATGCACCGTTCAAGGACAAGGCTGACGGGCTGGCCCCCTATCGCTATTCCGTGGTGATCGAGAATATGCGCGAGCAGAACTATTTCTCGGAAAAGCTGCTGGATGCGGTGTTTTGCGGGACTGTGCCGATTTATTGGGGGTGTCCCAACCTGCCGGACTTTCTTGACCCAGCAGGGCTGATCCAGTGTCAGAGCGAGGCGGATATCCTTGCGGCGCTCGCTGACATGTCCGAGGCGGATTACGTGGCGCGCGTTCCGCAACTGGAACGCCTCAGGACGCAGTTGGAGCCTTATGCCGATATCCAGACACGTGCGGTAACGACGCTACGAGAGGCGATCGCCGCCTAGCAGGCCTATGCGGCACAACTGTGAAACCGCAAACTTGATGGTGATCTGGCACGCAGGCCCGCAGGGTCGTGCCGGAAAATTTGCGATGCGCGGGGCGCAGAGGGTTTTCGGTCGTCCCAAGGGGGGCTAGCTTGCGTCACATGGAATCGGCATTGGATTATCAAACAGCAGGGGCGCTCTTGGAGTGGCAGCACGAACTGGGCGTGACCGACGCCATTGGTGATGCCCCCATTGATCGCTATGCTTTGCCGGATGCCGCACCCTGGCTGCAAAAAAAACAGGCACCGGCTAGCGCCAAAGCTGTGACACCTGCGCCGGAGCAGCAAGAGGATCCAGTCAAGGTCGCCGAGGAGGCGGCGCGGCGCGCGGAAACGCTGGAAGGTCTGCGGGCGGCGATGGGCGCGTTTGAACTGTGTGAATTGAAAAAGGGCGCGCGTAATCTGGTGTTTTGCGATGGGGTGGCCGGAGCGCGGGTCATGATCATCGGCGAGGCACCCGGCCGTGACGAGGATCGCGAGGGGCGCCCCTTTGTCGGGCGCGCCGGACAATTGCTCGACCGGATGCTGGCTGCGGTGAACCTGAGCCGCGAGGCGTCAGTCTACATCACTAACGTGCTGCCGTGGCGCCCGCCGCAAAACCGGGACCCAAAGTCCGAAGAGATCGCGATGATGCAGCCGTTTTTGCGACGGCACGTGGAACTGGCCGCTCCGGATTTCATCGTTCTGATGGGCAATATCAGTTGTCAGGCCGTGCTTGGTCGGCGCGGGATCACCCGACTGCGGGGGAACTGGGCAGAAGCCTATGGGCGGCCCGTTCTGCCAATGTGCCACCCGGCCTACCTGCTGCGCCAACCAATTGCCAAGCGCGAGGCATGGGCAGATTTGCTGAGCCTGCAGGCGAAACTGAAAGGAGCATCATGAAGGTTCTGGCATTTTCTGACCTGCATGGGGCACGCAACCGGGCCGAGGCCATTGTCGCGGCAAGTGAGGCCGCCGATCTGGTGATCGGGGCCGGAGATTTTTGCAACATGCGGCAGGGCCTGGACGATGCGATGGCAATGTTGGCGGGGATCACCGCGCCGCTGGTTATGGTGCCGGGCAATGCCGAAAGCCATGATGAATTGCTTGCCGCCGCGCCGAAAGGGGCGATCGTGCTGCACGGGCAGGGTGCAGTTGTTGCTGGTCTGCGCCTTTTCGGACTGGGCTATGGCGTGCCGGAAACACCCTTCGGTGAGTGGTCCTGTGACCTGTCCGAGGCACGCGCCGCAGAAATGATGGCGGAATGCGGTATGGCAGATATCATGATCCTGCACTCGCCGCCCAAAGGCGTGGTGGACCGTACGTCGACGGGCCAATCGGTTGGGTCCGATGCGATCAACGCGGCAATTGCGCGGATACAACCGCAACTCGCCGTTTGTGGGCACATCCATGACAGTTGGGGTAAACGCGGCACAATCGGCACCAGCGAGGTTGTCAATCTGGGGCCGGTGCCGAACTGGTTCGAGATCGATCCACAGGAAAGTTGACGCATGTCACGAATTGACGAAAGCAAAGAGTTCATCCCGGTGAGGATCGCGGTTCTGACAGTGTCAGATACGCGCAGCCAGACCGAGGATCGGTCAGGTCAGGTTCTGGTTGATCGGTTGACGGCTGCCGGACATGTACTTGCGGATCGGTCTATCCTGCCGGACGAACGAAACGAGATTGCCGCACAGCTGCGCAAATGGATCGCGGACCGCGACGTTGACGTGGTGATCAGCACTGGCGGGACCGGCCTGACCGGACGGGATGTGACCGTCGAGGCGCACAGGGACGTATACGAAAAGGAAATCGACGCCTTTGGCACGGTGTTCACCATGGTGTCGATGACCAAGATCGGCACCAGTGCGGTGCAGTCCCGCGCGACGGGCGGCGTGGCGGGCGGCACCTATCTGTTTGCGTTGCCCGGAAGCCCCGGTGCCTGCAAGGATGCGTGGGACGAGATCCTGTCGCTGCAACTGGATTTTAGGCATCGCCCCTGCAATTTTGTGGAAATAATGCCGCGATTGGACGAACATCAGCGACGGAAATAGTCTTGCCCTGCGTAACACCCTTGTGGCTTGGCATTCTTTGGGGCCGCGCTAGGATAGGTGAGGGCCGCAAATGCGGGCCTGGGGATGTTTACGATGCGCTTTTTACGACAAAGTCTGGTTGGTCTGTTGCTGGCGTCCGTGACGCTGGCGCTGATGATCTATGCGGTCAGCATGGTGATGTCCGCAGTGCAGACGCGCATGAGCGACGACAAGACCCCTCCGCAAGCCCGCGAGCGTGTGTTTGCCGTGAACGTGGTCACGGCCAGAAACGAAACGATAGCGCCGCTGTTGCAGGCCTTTGGGCAGGTGCAGAGCCGTCGTATGCTTGAGCTGCGCACGGCGGTGGGCGGGCGCATCGTGTCATTGGCCGAGAGCTTTGAAGAAGGCGGCGAAGTCCGGACCGGCGATATTCTTGTCGAGATTGATCCGGCGAATGCACAGGCCTCGCTGGATCGGCTGCAGAGCGATCTTCTCGATGCCGAGGCCGAACAGCGTGATGCAGAACGGGTGCTGTTTCTGGCGCGTGACGAACTGGCAGCAGCCGAGGATCAGGCGACCTTGCGTGAACGCGCGTTTGATCGACAAAAGAACCTGCAGGAACGTGGCGTTGGTACCGCGCTGACGGTCGAAGTTGCCGAACTTGCCGCTGCATCGGCGCGGCAGGCGGTTCTGTCGCGGCGGCAGGCGGTGGCGCAGGCCGAAGCTCGGGTGGATCAGGCGGCAACATCACTTGCGCGGGTTCGGATCGCGGTCGCCACAGCCGAAAGGGACTTGGCGGAAACCACGATGCGCGCCACCTTTGATGGCACGCTCAGCGAGGTAAGCCTGGTCGAAGGCCGGCTGGTTTCAACGAACGAAAAACTGGCGACGCTGATTGATCCCTACGCGCTTGAGGTGGCGTTTCGGGTGTCCACGGCGCAGTATTCGCGGCTTCTGGATGATGCAGGCAGGCTGATCTCGGCTGATGTCACGGCGTCGTTGGATGTGACTGGCGCCGAGTTGTTGGCAGAGGGCCGGATCAACCGCGACAGTGCCATCGCGGGCGAAGGGCAATCCGGACGGATGATCTTTGCGAGGCTGGGCAACGCGCCGGGGTTCAAGCCGGGGGATTTTGTCACCGTGTCTGTACAGGAACCGCCGATAGAAAATGTCGCACGGCTGCCCGCTTCGGCGCTGGATGCGGCGCAGACGGTGCTGGTGCTCGGGGTCGAGGACCGGCTTGAATCGCTGCAGGTGGAATTGGTGCGGCGGCAGGGTGATGACATTCTGGTGCGTGGCGCCGGGCTCGCCGGGCGAGAGGTCGTGGTCGGACGCACACCGCTGTTGGGCGCGGGTATCCGTGTGCGGCCCTTGCGGGAAGAGGCGAGCGCCACACCGGAACAGGCGATGCTGGAACTCAGCGACGACCGCCGCGCGCGGCTGGTTGCGGCGATTGAGGCCAACCAACGAATGCCGGCAGAGGCCAAGGCACGGGTTCTCGCGCAACTCTCAGAGACCCATGTTCCGTCCCGACTGGTCGAGCGGATCGAATCCCGCAGTGGCGGATAACGCAGGATGGCACGCGAGATTCCCAAGGCGGCAGGCGGGGTGCTGTCGTATTTCACCCGGCACCGGACGGTCGCGAACCTCTTGCTGCTTGTCATGCTGGTTATGGGGACTGCGGCGATCCCGAATATGCGGGCGCAGTTTTTTCCGGACGTGATCGTTGATGAAGTGACCGTCAGGGTCGAGTGGGAAGGCGCGGGCCCCGAGGATGTCGACGGGGCCATCGTTCAGGTGCTCGAACCGACGCTACTGGCCGTGGATGGGGTTGAAAGCTCATCCTCGTCGTCGCGTGAAGGCATCGGGATCATCGAACTGGAGTTCGAACCCGGCTGGGATATGGCGCGGGCGGCGGATGATACGCAGGCGGCGGTCGATGCCGTGACAACGCTGCCGGACGAGGCTGAAGAGCCGACCGTGCGCCGGGGTGCATGGCGGGATCGGGTCACGGATGTGGTGATCACCGGGCCGATTGGGGCGGGACAACTGGCGCTGTTTGCGGACGAATTTGTCAATCGCCTGTTCGCGGTTGGCGTGACGCGGACCACGATCAGCGGAGTTGCCGCCCCGCAGACCCTGATCGAGGTCCCGTCGGCCAAGCTGATCGCGAATGATATCAGCATGACCGAGATCGCAAATGCCGTGGCGGCCGAGGTTGAAACCAACCCGGCAGGCGATGTGACAGGGGCCAACGCACGGGTCCGCACAGGCACCGAAAAACGCGCGCCCGAGGATATTTCGGGGATCGTCCTGCGCTCGAACCCGGACGGCTCCACGCTGACGGTCGGGGATGTGGCGACGATCAGGGTCGAGGGGGTCGACCGCAACCGCAGCTATTTCGTGGGCGACAATGCCGCCATGTCGATCCGTGTGGACCGGTCGGATCAGGGCGATGCAATCGGTATTCAGCGGCAGGTCGAAGAGGTCGCCGACGAAATGCTGTTGAGCCTGCCCGCCGGGGTCACGATCGATTTGATCCGCACCCGCGCCGAGGCGATCAGCGGGCGTCTGAACATTCTGGTGGAGAATGGCATCATGGGCCTCGGGCTGGTGGTGGGGCTGCTGTTCCTGTTCCTCAACGCCCGGACAGCGTTCTGGGTGGCCGCCGGGATCCCGGTGGCGATGTTTGCCGCGATTGCTCTGATGTATATCGGCGGGTTGACCATCAACATGGTCAGTCTGTTCGGCTTGATCATCACGCTTGGGATTGTTGTGGATGATGCCATTGTGGTGGGCGAGCACGCCGATTTCCGGTCGCGGCGTCTGGGGGAGCATCCGGTCGTGGCCGCCGAAAATGCCGCCCGCCGGATGGCAATGCCGGTCTTTGCCGCCACCCTGACCACAGTGATCGCGTTCTTTGGGCTGACGGCAGTTGGCGGGCGGTTCGGCGACCTGATCAAGGATATTCCATTCACCGTGATCGCAGTTTTGACCGCGTCTTTGGTCGAGTGTTTTCTGATCCTGCCCAATCATATGTCTCACGCCATCGCGCATTCGGCGAAAGAGCATTGGTACGACTGGCCCAACCGGGTGGTCAATCGCGGGTTCCGATGGGTGCGGGATCGTCTGTTTGCCCCATTCATGGGGTGGGTGATCAAGGGCCGGTATGTGGTGCTGGCGGCGGCGGTTGCGGTTCTTGCAAGTCAGGTCGCGGTGTTCATCCGCGGGGATGTGCAATGGCGCTTTTTCAACGCGCCAGAGCGGGGTTCTGTCACCGGAAATTTTGCTATGGTCGAAGGGGCCACGCGGACCGATACGCTTGCCATGAAGCGCGAAATGCAACGGGCGACCGAGGCATTGGGCAAGGACTATGAGGACCGATATGGCACCAACCCGCTGCTTTACGTGATGGCAGAAGTCGGGGGCAATTCGGGTCGCAGTCTACCCGGCGCAGATATCAAGGACAGTGACTTGCTGGGCGGTATCGCAATTGAATTGATCGACGCCGATCTGCGTCCTTATTCAAGTTTTGCGTTTGTCGGAGAACTTCAGGATTCGGTGCGCCGCCATCCGCTTGTCGAAGTGGTTTCTTTTCGCGGTTGGCGATCCGGGCCGGGCGGAGATGCGCTGGATGTGCAGTTCTTTGGTGCCGATGTGCAGACCCTGAAGGCCGCAAGTCAGGACCTGCAGGCGGCCTTGCTGCGCTATCCCGAAGTGTCTGCAGTCGAGGACAATCTGGCCTATGACAAGGAGGAGCTCATCCTTGATCTGACTCCACAGGGGCAGGCATTGGGTTTTACCATCGACACGCTGGGGCAGGCCCTGCGGGCGCGGCTGAACGGGATCGAGGCGGCGACCTATCCGGATGGTCCGCGCAGCGCGTCGATCCGCGTGGAACTGCCCGAAGGGGAGCTAAGCGCTGACTTTCTTGAGCGCACCTATATGCGCGCACCAAATGGCGTCTACGTGCCGCTGTCGGATGTGGTCAGCGTGCAGCAGCGTACCGGCTTTTCGACCGTGCGGCGCGAGAATGGCATTCGGCTGATTTCAGTGACCGGCGATATTGCCGAAGATGATCCCGCCCGCGCCGCCGAAATTCAGACCACGCTCGAAGCCGAGATCCTGCCCAAGATCGCCAGCGAACGGCAGGTAGACTGGCGCCTGTCCGGGCTGAGCGAGCAGGAAAGCGATTTTCTCACCGATGCGCGAAACGGTCTGATCCTGTGTCTGACCGGGATTTACTTGGTGCTGGCCTGGGTGTTTGCAAGCTGGACCCGACCTTTGGTGGTCATGGCAATCATACCCTTTGGGTTGGTCGGAACAATTTGGGGCCATCACCATTGGGGCGTGCCGCTGAGTATGTTCACGGTCGTCGGTCTGTTGGGGATGACCGGTATCATCATAAACGATTCCATTGTGCTGGTGACCACGATTGACCAATACGCACGCGAACGCGGCCTGTTCCAATCTATCATCGAAGGCGCAATGGATCGCCTGCGCCCGGTGATGCTGACCACGCTGACCACGGTTCTGGGCCTCGCTCCGCTGCTTTTTGAACAGAGCCAGCAGGCACAGTTCCTCAAACCCACAGTAATCACGCTGGTCTATGGCTTGGCCTTTGGCATGATCCTCGTGCTGTTGGTCGTACCGGCGCTGGTGGCCGCGCAGCAGGATATCGCGCGCCCGCTGGCGGCATTGCGGCGGGCTTTGCGCAGCCCGGTCCGACCGTTGCGTGGGATGATCTGGGCCACAGGGGCGCTGTTGTTTGGCTGGTTGGCGGCGACGCTCGGGCTGACGGTCGTGACCGGGGCGCTGCCGGGACAGTTGGCCGATCTGTTCCCTGTCCTTCGCGATATGACACCAATGCGCTCGGCACTAGTTGTGTTTTTGCCGGGTGCGGTACTAATCGTTGCGCTGGCTTGGGTGACTGCGGTGATGGGCTATTTGCGCAAATCGATGGCCTGATCCATCACAGAGATTACGCGGTCGCTCATCGCGAGGTCGCCGCGCCTTACTTGCTCAAACGGGAACCACGCCGCATCCTCGACATCATCAGCGGCACATGGCGTCCCACTGACATACTCACACAGCACTGCAGCCAGCAGATAGTGCAGGATGGTCTGGCCATCTGTGTCCCGGCCGATTACGTCGATATTGGTGATATAGTCGACCGGCGTAGCGATCACACTGGTTTCCTCATGCAGTTCACGCGCGGCGGCGGCGAGCGCGGTTTCCCCCAGTTCCACGTGGCCACCGGGAAACCCCCAGAGCCCGGCATCCGGTGGATTTCTGCGTTGCGCCAGCAAAACGTGACCGTCTGAAATCACCACGGCAATAGCACCGAGCCGAGGTGCTTGGCTGGCCATATTAACCCGGTGTGCAGCCACGGATATCAACTGCGTGACGTTTTCCCAGAACCGTGATGCGGATCGCCGAACGGTCGATCGCAAGCGGACCGCCGGTGACCGGGATCAGGTCGCTGACCGCCAACAGCGCTCCGCCTTCGCGACGGGTTTCGGTCTGCGAAGCCCAGATGCGCGGGCTCCCCGGTTCGATCACGGCAACCTCTTGGCCTCCTGCCGATGGCATTGCGATCCTGGCCTGAAGGCGCATCCCGCCATCAACCGGCGAGAGCCGGCATGTGGCCGAGGTCACGCCCCCCTCCTTCTGGGTGAACGGTCGCTGCGCCATCGCTGCGGCAATGGCCGGGTTGCGGCCCGCCTTGGCATCCAATTGATGATCGATCGCAAGCGTTCCGGGCACACAAATGTCCTTGCAGATACCGACATCGACCTTGCCACGCAATTGTACGGGGCGCGAAGGATCCGCAGGGGTGATCTCGACCGGCAGGACCAACTGGGTCTTGTAGCCAATGGACTGCATGCCATTCTGATCGAACACATGCGGCGTCGGCCAGGTGATCTCCAGATGTCCGAGGTTCTGTGAGCGCCCCCAGTCAAACTGCGGCGGTATGCCCGCATCGCCGGGCGCGCGCCAATAGGTTTTCCAACCGTCCGACAGAGTTAAACGCAGCGCGGTCATGTATGTGCCGCGCTTGGTCAGCCCGCCGTCAAGAACATCGGCCCGCACCAGATCGCCTACCTTGACTTGCGCGTGCAGCGGCAGGGCGGCGAACGTGATGGCGGCGACGAGAGCCAGCAGAGAATGAATGCGTGATGTCATGACAATCTAAATGCGCGTTCCGTGGTGCAATGCCAAGTCACGTTCCGGTCAAGATCACTACATCGCAGAAATTCACCCGAACTGTCTCTTGCGCCGGGATAGGGCTGGCGCCATGTTGAACCTATGGACGTGCAGGAGACGACAGCGGGAAAACTCATGGATCTAACCGGAAAACTGCTGATTGCGATGCCCGGAATGGGTGATCTGCGTTTTGAACACTCGGTGATATTCTTATGCAGCCACAGCACCGAGGGTGCGATGGGGCTGATCGTCAACAAACCGGCAGAGGACGTGCGCCTCTCTCACTTGCTGGAGCAGCTCGACATTAAGCCTGACGAGCCAGCGAAGGATATGACCGTTTATTTCGGCGGCCCCGTCGAAAGCGCACGCGGCTTTGTTCTGCACTCGCCCGATTACCAATCGAATCTGCAGTCCTTGGCGGTCTCTGACGAATTCAGTATGACCGCGACATTGGACATCCTCGAAGACATTGCCACCGGCACCGGGCCAAAACGGGGGCTGATGCTGCTGGGCTACGCCGGTTGGGGGCCGGGCCAGCTGGAAGGCGAGATTTCCATGAATGGCTGGCTGACCGCCGAAGCGGATGCGGATCTGGTCTTTGATATGGCCGATGCCGAGAAATGGGGCGCGGCGCTGCAGTCGTTGGGAGTTGATCCCCTCAGCCTCTCGGCAAGTGCAGGACACGCCTGAATTTCGTCTTTGTCCAAATACTCCGGGGAGTGTGAGGGGCAGCGCCCTTCATTCTTCACCCACCCAAAACCCTTATGAATCGCGCGGCGCGGCGGCGCGGCGAAGACGGTCATTGATCGCGGCGCCGAGGCCATGATCGGGGATGGGTGCGACCGCTATGGGCCGTCCGGTCAGATCCAACTCATGCAGATGACCAAAGAGATTGGCAGCCGCTTCGGTCAGGTCCCCGTTTCGCGAAAGGTTCAAATCGCCGCTAACTCCACCAAAGGCAAGAAGCACCTCATCCGTCCGGGCCACCTCGGCGTTCAGCCGGAGCGTTGCCTTTGGCGCATAGTGTGAAAGCAGTTGGCCCGGCGCGTTAAGTGCGTCGGAGACGTGGTGCCGCACCAACTCCTGTCCAAGTGCAGCCTCGATCGGCTCTGCCGGCAGGCCACCGGGGCGAAGCAGGCGCGGCGTGTCATCGGCAAGGCCGACAATTGTGGATTCTAACCCAACGTCGCAGGCGCCATCATCAATCACAGCCGCGATGCGTCCGCCCAATCCGGCAAGGACATGTGCAGCGGTGGTCGGGCTGATTCGCCCGGACGGGTTGGCCGAGGGCGCGGCAAGCGGGCCACCAAAAGCACGAAGTAACGCGCGCGCAGTTGGGTGCGCGGGTACGCGCACCGCGAGCGTATCAAGACCTGCGGTGACAAGGGGCGCGATGCCGTGTCCCTCACGCAGCGGCAGAACCAAGGTCAGCGGGCCGGGCCAGAATGCCATTGCCAGCCTGTCGGCCATATGGGACCACATGACAAGCCGTTGCGCGGTTTCGATATCAGGGACATGTGCAATCAACGGGTTGAAGGCGGGTCGGCCCTTGGCCTCGTATACCCGCGCAACCGCAGGCCCCGATCGCGCGTCTCCACCCAGCCCGTAAACTGTTTCCGTTGGAAAGGCGACTGAGTCGCCCTGCGCCAGCAGATCAGCGGCCCGCGCAAGATCAGCGGATGAGGCAGTCAAGGTTTGTGTCGGTTGTGTTGGCATATCCGTGACGCGGCGTTCCAGTTGCGCAAGGGCGCGCGGTGGTTTGCAATAGGGTCTACCCCGTCCCATAGTGGCGACACGCGTCAAAGCCAAGCCCGCCGTTACTCATTACAAGAGGTCCGTCATGTCCTATCGAGCGCCCGTCCAAGATTACGAATTCCTGTTTCGCAACGTTGTCGGCTTTGATCAGGTGGCCGGGACCGAACGCTTTGACGAAGCCAGCCCCGATATGGTGAGCGCGATCCTGACCGAGGCAGGCAAGATGTGCGAAGAGGTCATGGCCCCCTTGCAGCGCAACGGCGATCTGCACCCCGCACGTTTGGAAAACGGTGTGTTGCGCACGTCCCCCGGTTTCGCGGATGGCTGGACCGCGATCGCCGAAGGCGGCTGGATCGGGATGAGCGGCAACCCGGAATATGGTGGAATGGGCCTGCCAATGACGCTTACCACCAGCGTCAGCGAAATGATGAGCGCCGCGTGCCTGTCGCTGCAATTGGCGCCCTTGATGAGCCAGGGCCAGATTGAGGCACTGGATCATCACGCCAGTGATGCGATCAAGGAGTTGTACCTGCCAAAGCTGATCAGCGGCGAATGGGCGGGCACCATGAACCTGACCGAGCCGCAGGCCGGATCGGATGTCGGGGCACTTAGCTCCAAGGCCGAACCGAACAGCGATGGCACCTATGCCGTGACCGGGCAAAAGATCTTCATCAGTTGGGGCGACAATGACTTCGCCGACAATGTCTGTCACCTCGTGCTGGCACGACTGCCCGACGGGGCGCCGGGCACCAAGGGGATCAGCCTGTTCCTGGTGCCCAAGCGGATACCGGATGAAAACGGCAATGCGGGCGTGGCCAATAGCCTCAAAGTGGTGAGCCTTGAGTACAAGATGGGCCTGCACGGCAGCCCGACCTGCGTGATGCAATATGACGGCGCGACCGGCTGGCTGGTCGGTAACGAACATTGTGGCATGGCGGCGATGTTCACCATGATGAACAATGCACGCCTTGGCGTCGGGGGGCAGGGTGTTGGCGCGGCCGAAGGTGCCTATCAGCACGCGCTGGCCTATGCGATGGAGCGCAAGCAGGGCAAGACGCCCAGCGGGACCATCATCGACCACGCTGATGTGCGCCGCATGCTGACGACCATGAAAGCCGACCTTTTTGCCGCGCGCGCCATCATGCTGGCCTGCGCGGTCGCAATCGACATGCAAACGGCGACAGGCGATGCGGAATGGGGCGCACGGGCCGCGTTGTTGACGCCGATTGCCAAGGCGTTTGGGACCGATGTGGGGATCGAGATCGCACAGACCGGTGTGCAGGTACACGGTGGCATGGGCTTTATCGAAGAAACCGGTGCCGCGCAGTATTATCGCGACGTTCGTGTGACCGCGATCTACGAAGGCACCAACGGTATTCAGGCGATGGACCTTGTGGCGCGCAAGATGATGGACGGCGGCGAGGCGGCGGCGCGGCTTCTTGACGAGATCGAAGCCCATGCCGAAGACGCGCGCGGGGCGTTTCCCGAGATGGCCGAGGCCGTATGGCAGGCCACCGAATCCTTGCGCGAGGCGACAGAGTGGCTGGTGTCGCAATCCGACATGAATGATCGCTTTGCCGGGGCGGTACCCTATCTGCGTGCGTTTGCGCGGGTTCTGGGCGGGCATTACCACCTCGCGGCGGCCTTGGCCGACCGGGGCGGCGCGCGGGAGAAACTGGCGCGGTACTACATCACGCGATTGTTGCCGGAACATGCAGGGCTCTTGATTCAGGCGCAGGCCGGGTCTGCGGACCTTTATGCGTTGAATGCAGATGAGTTGAGCGCATGAGCATGGATGGCACGACACCTCCCGTCATCCGCTATCCGTGGCAAACTCCGCCCGAGCGAGGACAGGCCATCGAAGTCGCTGAAGGCGTGTTATGGATGCGCCTGCCGCTGCCGATGAAACTGGACCATGTGAATGTCTATGCTCTGGATGACGGGGATGGCTGGACCATCATCGACACCGGTTTTGACAGCAAGTTGACCAAGGGCATCTGGACCGATCTCATGAATGGGCCGCTGGCGGGTAAACCGGTGAAGCGGGTGGTCATCACCCATCATCACCCGGATCATGTCGGCCTTGCCGGATGGTTTCAGACCGAGCATGGGGCCGAGCTGGTCTCGACCCGGACGTCGTGGTTGTTCGCGCGGATGCTGTTGCTTGACGATCAGCAGTTGCCACCACCAGAAACGCTGGAATTCTGGCGCAGCGCCGGGATGGATGCGGATATCCTCGCGCAGCGGGCCGAGGAAAAGCCATTTAACTACGCCGATATCGTCGCGCCGATGCCACTGGGGTTCACGCGGGTGCAACAGGGTGGCACGATCCGCATGGGCGGGCGAACATGGGATGTTCATATCGGCAATGGACATGCGCCGGAACATGCCACGTTCTGGAGCCGGGACGACAATCTTGTGATCGCAGGTGATCAGATCCTTTGTTCGATCAGCCCCAACATCGGTGTCTACGCCACCGAACCCGAGGCTGATCCGCTTGCAGGATGGCTTGAGGCTTGCGAGCGCTTTCTGCCGCTGGCGCGTGAGGACCAGTTGGTACTGGGTGGACACAAGCTGCCATTCACCGGCTTGCCATTCCGGTTGCAGCAGCTGATCGAGAACCATCACGGGGCGTTGCGTCGCTTGCAAGAGTTCCTTGAAATCCCGCATGCGGCGGCGGCCTGTTTCCCGACCCTGTTCAAGCGGCGAATTGGTGCGGGCGAATACGGACTCGCGCTGGTTGAATCGGTGGCGCATGTGAACCATCTGTATCATGCGGGTCTGGTCAGCCGCAGCCGCGGCGACGACGGCGCCTGGATGTATCAGACACGGACAGGTTCAGATGGATGACGATATCAAGACAACGGCCGAAGCGATCGAGGGCGATGTGTTGCCCCGGATGCATGAGGTTCATGCCGATCCCGAGAATTGTCCGGGTCCGGACTGCGTTCCGGATCGCCTAAAGCAGCCGGTGGCGGGCAAGAGCGCCGCACAATGGGCCTATGAGCGGCTGATCATGTACATCCGCAACTTCGAGGAGCAGTTGGACAGCGAACACGAAGTTGCCATGGGTTTTGTTGGCGGCAATGCCGGGGTGCTGCGGATCGAAGGATTGGGGTTCTATGATCCCGATATCGTGACATTCTATGGAACTGATGCCAGCGGCGCGCGGACCCAGTTGATCCAGCACGTGAGCCAACTGAGCGTGATGTTGCGTGCCCAAGCGAAACCAAGCGCGGATGTTCCGGCGAACCGGATCGGTTTTCGTTTGGCAGCAGATCTGGAAAACACCTGACGCACTCTTGCGTCAGAGCGGTGAGTGGCGTTCTATGGCGCGGGTGTCCCGCAGCCTGAAGGAGCATTGCGCCTATGCCGGCCTTAGCCACTGTAATCGCCGCCTATAGGGCCGCTTGGTCGCGCAGAATCGCCATCATCGGAATCTATCTGGGGCTGCGGCTCGTGGTCTATGCTGTGCTGGCGCCTTTGCTGGGCTTGTCGCTGAATCTCGCGGTGTCCCTTTCGGATCAGTCGGCGCTGACAGATCAGGAGATCGCCGGATTTCTTCTGACGCCAGCAGGGTTTGTTGCTGCCATCGCTGTAATGGCGCTGTTCTTGCTGGTCGAGGTTCTGGGGTTTGCTTTGATGGCGGCACTGTGGCGTGCGGACGGGTCCGATCGACTGGCAAACGGGCGCGCGGCGCTGTTTGCCGTGATTCGGCGCGTAAGGCCGCTGGTCGTGTTCGCCGTCTTGTTCGTTCTGCGGGTGTTGGTGATCGCGCTGCCATTTGTGTTGGCCGGGTTGCTGGTGGCGTGGTTGCTGCTGTCGGACTACGACATCAATTATTATCTGACCAAAAAGCCGCCAGCTGCGTGGATCGCTGGCGCGCTGATAGGTGTCATCGTCTTGGTTCTTGCATGGTTGCTGCTTGTCAGGCTGACCGGCTGGGCGTTAGCCCTGCATCTGGTGCTGTTCGAGGATGTCACGCCGCGCAATGCTTTTGCCGCGAGCGCAACCCGCATGGCCGGACGACGATTCCGGTTGCAGAGAGAAGTGGTGGTCTGGTTGGCTATCCGCGTCGTTCTTGTAACCGGCGTCGGGTTGATCGCGACAGCTCTCCTGAACCTGATGCCGTTGCGTCTGGACGGAGGATTGCGTCTGGCTTTGGCGATGACGCTTGCGGGTGTAACGCTTTGGAGTCTGATGGCGACTGTAGTTTCGGCCCTCGCTCTTGGCGCGCTCGCCCATGTGGTCGACGGGTTCGTGGCAGATGGAGTGCGGCTGAAACCTGTGCGCGGTGCGGGTGGGTTTAAACTGCGCATGAAGTGGATCGGTGCCGCGCTGGCGGCCGTCGTGGGGATCGGGTTCTGGTCGGCGGCAGAGTTGCTGGACGATATCTCTACCGAGGACGACGTCGAAATCATCGCGCACCGTGGTGCGGCAGGTAGCCGACCTGAGAACACTCTGGCCTCGATTGAGAAAGCACTGGAGGATGGGGCTGACTGGGTCGAAATCGACGTTCAGGAAACCGCTGACGGGCAGGTCGTCGTGATCCATGACAGCGACTATATGAAACTGTCGGGCATCAATCTGAAAATTTGGGACGCCACGTTCGAAGAGCTTGCCGATATAGACATCGGCGGCTGGTTCGATCCGACATATGCCGACCAACGAACGCCGTTGTTGCGCGACGTGCTGGAGCTTGCGAAAGGGCGATCAAAGGTTCTGATCGAGCTGAAATATTACGGTCATGACGTGGATCTGGAAAACCGGGTGATCGGGATCGTCAAGGATACCGGGATGGTCGGCAACATTGCCACCATGTCGCTGAAGTACCCGGCAGTCAAAAAGATGCGGCAATTGGAGCCTGACTGGCGAACGGGCGTTCTTGCGGCAACGGTGGTGGGTAACATGGCCCGACTGGACGGGGACTTCGTCGCATTGAGCATGGGACGAACAACTCCCTGGCTGACCAGCAGCATTCAGGACGCAGGCAAAGACCTTTATGTTTGGACCGTCAATGATCCACTGGACATGTCCAAGATGATTTCCATGGGGGTGAACGGGTTGATTACCGATGAACCGGCGCTGGCGCGACAGGTGCTGGAATTCCGGGCGGGCCTGAGCACGCCGGAGCGGTTGGTGCTGTGGATGTCCGAAGAACTGGGCCTGTCGATCAATGCAAAGGAGTATCGCGATGAATCTCCGTAACATAGCCGCACTCGCGGTGATCCTGCCGGGCAGCGTATTTGCCGAAAGCGACGAAAGCCAGAGCGGTGGCATCACCAAGGCGCTGGAAATGCCCGCCCATCGGGCGTTGATCACACGGATCGGGCAAGGCGACACCACACTGGCCCCGTTTCAAACCGATGGGTGCAGTGGCGGGTTGTCTGATGTGTGGCGACTTGTGTCTTCGCAACTGCCGGACTTTGCGGAGGCGCACGAAGAGGCCCCTCCGTGGGAGTCCTGCTGCGTGACCCACGATCGCGCCTATCACGGGATCACCGGGGCGGAAACTGCCGCCGCCAGTTATAATGCTAGGTTGCAGGCGGATGCGGAACTACGAAGCTGCGTGATGGAGACAGGTGAGAGCCGCAAGGATAGTGTCGCCGTCCATTACGACGTCGAGGTTGAGACGGTTGAGGAGGCCTATGAGATCATCGCCCAGAGCATGTATCTTGCAGTGCGATTCGGAGGCGGACCGTGTTCCGGCCTGCCTTGGCGATGGGGATATGGCTGGCCCGACTGCTCGATCCTGCGGCTTGGTGGCGCTGAATGACAAAGATTTGCTGCGCCGTGTATGGTTGACGCGGTGACAGGGATTTGCGAATGCGTTAGGTAACTGCAACGCAAAGCGAACAGGATTTCAGAGATGGCGGACTACAAGCACGGCGAGATGGACATCGAAGCTCAGACTAAGACATTCGAAGGTTTCATGCGATTCACCACATGGTCTGTGATTTGCATTCTCGCGTTTCTGGTGTTTCTGGCGATTTTTGCGCGCTGATCCCAACCCTGAACATGAAAACAGTATTTGCCTGTCTGGCCTTGATCCTCGTGGTGGCGGGTTGCAGCAAGCCGCGCGTCTATGCGCCTGACGACGTCGTCGCACGCGCATCTTATCGCCATTCCGGCCCGCCATCCCTGACCCTCTACACCATGGTCAACAACCGCACTGGGAGTGGTGCGCACACCGGGTTGCTGATCAATGCGTCGGAACGGGTGATCTTTGATCCTGCCGGCTCGTTCTATTCCGAGGCGACACCAGAGCGGCATGACGTGCTGTTCGGGATCACGCCGGGCATGGAAAAGGGCTATCGCAGTGCCCATGCGCGCAGCACCTATCACGTGGTCAGCCAGACGATTGATGTTTCCGCGGCTCAGGCACAAACCGCCTATCAACTTGCGCTTCAGGCCGGGCCGGTGATGGACGCCTTATGCACCTCGAGCACATCAGAGTTACTGTCACAGGTACCGGGCTTCGAATCGATCAAATCCGTGATGTCGCCCAACAAGCTGATGGAGCAGTTTGGGCAGATTCCCGGTGTCACCACGACGAAATACTACGAAGACGATGACGCAGATTTGCAAAAGGCGCTGGAGGAAGGCGTTACGCCTCTAACCCAGTAAATAGAGCAGGCCATAGAGTGTGGCCGCGCCTGCAAATATTGCGACGATGACGTTCTTGGTCAATAGACCGGCCACGATGGTTGCGGCTGCGGCTGCGATACGGGGCAGATCAGGCGTACCACCGGTTGCTGACGGCCAAATGACCAGCGGCGTGACAAGTGCAGGCAGAATCGCCACGGCCGTATACCGCAGATGGCGCAGCAGCCATGCGGGCAATGGCCTGTCCCCAACCAACCCGATAAAGACAAATCGCAGGGCAAAGCTGCCAATGGCGAGCCCGATGATGACGGTCCAGAGTGTGACGGGATCGGGGCTCATGTCCACAACCCACGCCGCTGGAGCCAGACTTCGGTGCGTGCGCCCGCCATCATCGCGGCAAGTCCTGCGATCAACAATCCGGAATTGTACGGCAACCCGGCTGCGGCAATCGCGGTGACGATCGACACCACTGCAGCAACGATATGTGCGGTGGTCCGCAGCATCGGCGCAATCATCGCCAGAAACGCAATGGGCAGAGCAAAATCGAGCGCCCAGCTCTCAGGAATACGCGATCCCATGACCGCTCCGACCAGCGTGGCGCCGTACCAAAACGGGGCGATCAAGGCACAGGTTCCGGCGAAATAGGCGAGCCGCTCGGGCAGGGACATACTCTTATCGGTCTCAAACTGCACAACAGATAGGGCATAGGATTGATCGACGGTGAAATACGCCACCAAAGCCCGCTGCCAAAGTGGTGCGGCCCCAAGATAGGGAGTGAGCGAGGCGGAATACATCGCAACCCGCAGATTTACTGCAAGTGCTGAGGCCAGAACAATCAGGGTTGGCGCGTTTTCCTGCATCAATTGCAGTGCAGCGAACTGCGCGGCACCGGCAAAAACCGTCATCGTAAATGTCATCGTTTCAAAGAGTTTCAAGCCGGCCTCGGTGGCAAGAACTCCGAACAACAGCCCAAACGGTCCGGCGACAAAGATGAAGGGGCTGCTGTCCCTTATCCCTTTCCAGAAATACGATTTCGCGGTGGTGGAGGGCATGCGTTGACCTTAGACTGTGCTCGACTGCACTAGCGACGAACGGGGAGGTTTGCAATTGGCCAAAGAAGTGGACATCGCGGACTATATCATCGCGCCTGACCCTTCGGCCGCGCGGTTGACGCGGGCCGTCGAAGGGGTTGATCAAGCCGGTGAGATCAGCCGGATCAATGTGGTGGAAGAGCGCCCGCTGACGATTTTCCTCAATGCGCAGGAAATCGTGACGGCGATGACGATTGGCGATTATCCCGAATACCTGGCGTTGGGCTTCCTGCGCAATCAAGGGATGCTGTTGCCTGATGACCGGATCACCGGGGTCGACTACGACGATGATCTGGAAACCGTCGTCGTGCGGACCGAACGTCAGACCAGCTACGAAGAGAAGCTGAAGAAGAAGACCCGCACCTCAGGCTGTGCCGTGGGCACGGTTTTTGGCGACATGATGGAAGGGCTCGAAGATGTGCGCCTGCCTGCAACGCCGGTGCGCACGAGCTGGCTCTATGCGCTTTCGGCCACGATAAACCGGACACCGTCGCTGTACCTCGAAGCGGGGGCCATTCACGGCACCGTCCTGTGCAATGAGGATCGGCCCTTGGTCTATATGGAGGACGTTGGCCGACATAACGCGGTCGACAAAATTGCAGGCTGGATGCTGCAGACCGGCACCGGGGCCGAGGACAAAATCCTTTACACCACCGGGCGGCTGACCTCGGAAATGGTGATCAAGACGGCGATGATGGGCATTCCGGTGCTCGCCTCGCGCTCCGGATTCACGGCCTGGGGCGTAGAGATTGCACGACAGGTGGGGCTGACACTGATCGGCCGGATGCGTGGGCAGCGGTTTGTTTGCCTTGCAGGCGACGAGCGATTGTTGCGCGATGTTGACCCTGCGTCGGTTCCGGCCGAGGAGCGCAAACATCGCAGAAAGAGTGCTGAGGCATGAGCGGTCCACTGGGGGTGATCCTTGCCGGCGGGCTGGCAACCCGGATGGGTGGCGGCGACAAGGGATTGCTGACCTTGGGGGGCCGTCCTCTGCTGTCGCATGTGATTGATCGGCTGGCACCGCAGGTGTCGGGTCTGGCGTTGAATGCCAACGGGGAAGCAGCACGGTTCGACGAATTTGGTTTGCCGGTTCTTGCTGACAGTATCTCAGGTTACGCCGGGCCATTGGCCGGGGTACTGGCCGGACTTGATTGGGCTGCGACGCAAGGTGCAGACAGCATTGTGACAGCGGCCGCAGACACACCGTTCTTTCCCGCCGATCTGGTGGCCCGCCTGCAAGCGACCGGGCAGGGCATAGAAACAGCTCTGGTTCTGGCCGCCACGCCGGATGCCAAGCGTGGTCAGGTGCGGCACCCGACCTTTGGTCTGTGGCCCGTGTCGTTGCGCGACGATCTGCGCGCGGCATTGAATGATGGCCTGCGCAAGGTGGTGTTGTGGACCGAGCGACACAAAGGGCGCGAGGCCGTGTTTCCAATCGGTGATGTCGATCCGTTTTTCAACGTCAACACGCCCGAGGACTTGGCCAAGGCCGAGCAGATGCGAAAGGGCGCGTCGTGAAGGTTTATGGGATCGTCGGCTGGAAAAACACCGGCAAGACCGGGCTGGTCGAACGGTTGGTGGTCGAGATCACGCGGCGTGGATATTCAGTTTCGACCCTCAAGCATGCCCATCACGCGTTTGACGTCGATCAGCCGGGGCGGGACAGCCACCGCCATCGCGTGGCTGGGGCGCAAGAAGTGTTGCTGGGATCAGGCAAACGCTGGGCGCTGATGCACGAGTTGCGGGATGAGGACGAGCCGGGGATGGAGGCGTTGCTGGCGCGTTTGTCACCAGTCGATCTGGTACTGATTGAAGGATACAAATCAGAGACCCATGCCAAGATCGAAACGCATCGGGCCGAAGCGGGCCAGAGATTGATTGCTACCGACGACACAACCATTCGCGCGGTGGCAAGCAACGTGCCGCTCGAGATGGATTGTCCGGTTTTTGATCTGGATGACACATCAGGGATCGCTGATTTCATTCTTGCCGAGGTTGGCCTGTGAGTCGGTTTGACACCTTTGTTGTCGTGGATTGGTCTGGTGGAAACGACCGGGGAGCGAAACCGAAAAAGGACGCAATCTGGGCCTGCATCGCGCGCGAGGGTCAGACCGAAGAACCTGTGTATCTGCGCAACCGCCAGGTCGCCGAAGAGTGGTTGCGCGATCTACTCGAAGCTGAGACCGCCGCGAGGCGTCGCGTCATGATCGGCTTTGATTTCCCGTTTGGCTATCCTGCTGGGTTTTGCCGCGCTCTGACCGGCGGCGATGATCCGTTGGTTTTGTGGGATTGGCTTGAGAAACAGATCAACGACGCGCCGAAAGGCAACAACCGGTTTGACGTTGCGGGCGAGATCAATCGTACGATTGGAAATGGGCGCGGACCGTTCTGGGGCAACGGATTGAGCCGTGACATCGACGGATTGCCGCGTAACAAGACCGCTTACGCCAACGATTTCATCGAACGACGTGCCTGTGAACAACAGGCCAAGGGCAGTTTTGCCTGCTGGCAGTTGTCTGGTGCCGGGGCGGTCGGCTCGCAGATCCTGATGGGTTTGCCAGTACTGGCGCGGTTGCGGCGACACCTTGCAGGCGCAGTTTCCGTCTGGCCATTCGAACCGCTCGATACGCCGGTCGCGTTGGTCGAAATCTGGCCGGGCCTGATCAATCCTGTGGTCAAACAGGCCGAGGCAAATGGCGAATTGCGTGATGCGGCGCAGGTGCGGTTGCTGGCCGGTGCACTGTCACGGCTGGACCCCTCAGCCCTTGATGAAATGCTGGCTGTCGATGCGCCGGAGGAAGGATGGATCATGGGGTTGGGTCACGAAGTACGCCTGATAGATACAGCCCGCGAGCCGATCGCGCCTCCGCCGTTGCGTAACGATTGCTTTGCCTTGCCCGCCGGTGTCGCATGGACGCCGGTTGAGGATGCGCTGGACTTGCTGCGTAGCAGGCTGAACCCGGTGACGGGCACTGAAACCATTCCGCTGCAAGATGCGTTTGGCCGTGTGTTGGCGCAGGACGTGATAGCGGCGCGATCCAACCCGCCACAGCCGAACTCGGCGGTCGATGGCTATGGCTTTGCCGGCGGCGCGGCCGAAGGATCGCATGTGCTGCCCTTGACCGAAGGCCGCGCTGCGGCCGGGGTGCCGTTTGATGGAACCGTTCCGTCAGGCCATGCGATCCGAATTCTGACCGGTGCGGCTGTGCCCGGTGGAGTGGATACGGTGATCCTCGAAGAGGATGTAACCTGCGACGGAGTCCAGATCGCTTTTCGGGGGCCGCTGAAAGCTGGCGCGAACACGCGCAAGGCGGGCGAAGATGTGGTTGCGGGCGACGTGGCCCTGCGCGTGGGGCGAGTGATCACTGCGGCAGATCTGGCGCTGATGTCGGCGGTGGGTATTGCGCGTGTGCCGGTTCGCAAACGCCTGCGGGTCGCTGTGCTGTCAACCGGGGACGAACTTGTCGAGCCGGGAGACGCCGCGGCAGCCGGGCAGATTTTTGATGCAAACCGACCCATGCTGTTGTCGATGGCGCAGGCGTTTGGATTTGACGCGGTGGATTTGGGTCGTGTCGCCGATGACCGCGAAACACTACGCGCGCGGCTTGATGCGGCGGCACAATCGGCGGACGTCATCCTGACCAGCGGTGGTGCTTCTGCAGGGGACGAGGATCATGTGTCGGCCCTGCTGCAAGAGGCCGGTGCGATGCAGGAATGGCGGATTGCGATCAAGCCGGGGCGGCCCTTGGCGCTTGGTTTATGGCAGGGCGTCCCGGTGTTCGGGCTGCCCGGGAATCCGGTTGCGGCGATGGTTTGCACCTTGGTGTTTGCACGCCCCGCGATGAGCCTGCTGGCGGGGGCCGCGTGGTGCGAGCCGCAAGGGTTTGATGTGCCCGCTGCATTTGAAAAGCGGAAGAAACCGGGACGGCGCGAATATCTGCGCGCGCGGGTGCGTGACGGGCGCGCCGAGGTTTTTGCCTCGGAAGGGTCAGGTCGGATCAGCGGGTTGAGCTGGGCCGAAGGGCTGGTCGAGATTGGAGATGGCGAACGCCACATCCGCCCCGGTGATCCTGTGCGGTTCATTCCCTACGGCAGCTTCGGGCTCTAGCACAACGCCAGAGCCCAAGCCGGTCTTCAGAGGCCTTTGCACTCAGGTACGGGGGTGACCGTGGTGCCGTCCTTCAGCCATTGGCTGAGGTTGTCGCAAGTCAGATCGCCCATCGCTTGCCGGGTCTCGTGCGTTGCGCTGCCCACATGGGGTTGCAGGACCACGTTGTCCATCGTGAAGAGTTCAGCCGGGACTTTGGGTTCCTGTTCGAACACGTCAAGGCCCGCACCACCAAGACGACCCTCCTTGAGTGCTTTGATCATCGCTGTCTCGTCGACGACTGATCCACGCGAGACATTGACCAGAATACCATCGGGGCCAAGTGCGTCGATCACCTGTTCGCTGATCAGGTGTTTGGTTGCGGCCCCGCCCGGCGTGATGCAGATCAGAACGTCGCTGTCGGCGGCCATTTCAGCCAGATCGGCGTAGTATCGATAGCTGACGTTTTTGTCGCTGCGGGAATGATAGACCACGGTGCTTTCAAACACCCCAAGCCGGTCGGCAATTGCCTGCCCGATGCGGCCCAACCCGACAATGCCCACGGTCCGCCCCTGAACCGAGTGGGTCAGAGGCGTGCTGCCTTCGTTTTCCCAACGGCCAGCCCGGACATAGGCATCGTTTGGCACCAATCTGCGGCTGACGGCGAACCAAAGGAGCAGGGCTGTATTGGCAACTTCGGCATTTAGCACGTTCGGCGTGTGGGTGACGATGATGCCACGTTTGGCCGCAGCATTCGCATCTATGGCGTCATAGCCGACGCCATAGCTGGACACGATTTTCAGGTTCGGCAACGCGGCCATCAGGTCAGGACGAACGCCGTCATGACCATTGGTCAGAACGGCAGTGATTGCCACGCCGTGGTCGGCCAGAAACTGGGCTTGGTCCGGCTGATCAGACAGGGCATGAACGGTGAAATCGGCAGTCAGCCGGGCCATCATTCTGTCGGTGACCGATCCGATCATCAGAAGGTCGGGTTTGGCGGCCATCTCAACTGTCCTCGGTCACGGTCTGGGTCTGTTGGCCCAGCCCTTCGATCCAGACATCCATCCGGTCGCCGGATTTCAGATAAACTGGTTCCGGTTTCATTCCCATGCCGACACCCGGAGGCGTTCCGGTCGAGATCACGTCGCCCGGATGCAGGGTCATGAGACCAGACAGATGCTCGATGATTTGCGCCACGGTAAAGATCATGGTGTTGGTGTTGCCGGTCTGCTTGCGCTCGCCGTTCACGTCCAGCCACATGTCGAGGCTTTGCACATCGGCGATCTCATCGCGTGTCACCAGCCAGGGGCCAGTTGGACCGAAGGTGTCGCAGGATTTGCCCTTGGTCCATTGGCCGGTCAGTTGCGTCTGAAAGTACCGTTCGGACACATCGTTGATCACGCAATACCCGGCGACGTAATCCAGAGCGTCGGCCTCGCTGACATATTTCGCGGTTTTGCCGATCACCACACCCAGTTCCACTTCCCAGTCGGTATGGGTCGAGCCGCGCGGCATGCTGACGTTATCGTTGGGGCCGACCACGGCAGAATTGGCCTTGAAGAACAGAATCGGGTGCTCGGGAATGTCAGCACCGGTTTCGGCCGCGTGGTCAGAGTAGTTCAGTCCGATGCAGAGAAATTTGCCGATATTGCCGACACAGGGGCCAAGCCGTGGGTTGCCCGAAACCTCTGGCAGGCTGGCCGGGCTAAGCGCGCGCAATTGGTCAAGGCTGGCGTCATCCAGTGCGGTCCCCGCGATGTCAGCCACATGGTCGGACAGATCGCGCAATGTACCGTCTCCATCGATCAGGCCGGGTTTCTCTGCGCCGGGTTCACCGTAACGTACGAGTTTCATCAGATATTCTCCTGTTAGTGATTGTCGCGCGGGGTCGATTTCCGCGCGATGTCTTTGAATTCGGTTGCGCCATCCAGCACCATGCCTTCCGAGAAGGGACGGACCTTTTCGCGGAACATGTCCTGCCATGGCGATTGGCTGGGCGGGGCAAAGGGGCGGTCGGGCAGGGCGGCGCGGCGGCGGTCAAGTTCTGCGTCGTCAACCAGCATGTTGGCGGTGCAGGCGCGCAGGTCGATGCGGATACGGTCCCCGGTTGCGACCAGCCCCAGACCACCGCCATCGGCGGCTTCGGGCGAGGCGTTCAGGATCGAAGGGCTGCCCGAGGTGCCGGACTGACGGCCATCTCCGACACAGGGCAGGGCGTGGATGCCGCGCTTGAGCAGATAGGCCGGCGGGCGCATGTTCACGACCTCGGCACCTCCGGGATAGCCGATAGGGCCCGCGCCGCGCATGATCAGCACACAATTTTCGTCAATCGCGAGGCTTTCGTCGTCGATCCGTTTGTGAAAATCCTCGGGTCCGTCAAAGACGATGGCGCGGCCTTCGAAGGCATCTGGGTCATCGGGGTTGGAAAGATATCGGTCGCGGAATTCCTTGGAGATCACGCTGGTCTTCATGATTGCACTGTCAAACAGATTGCCCGACAGGTTGATGAAGCCGGCCTCCTTGGTCATCGGCTCGGCAATCGGTTTGATCACATCCGGGGTTTCCGTGCGTTTGTCGCCGCAGTTTTCGGCCATGGTCTTGCCATTCGCGGTGATTGCGTCGGGATGCGGCAGAAGACCTGCGCCCAGTAGTTCACCGATCACGGCAGGAACGCCACCGGCGTGGAAATAATCCTCACCCAGATAGGCACCTGCCGGTTGCAGGTTGACCAGCAACGGGACCTTGTGCCCCAGCTTTTGCCAATCATCATTGTCAAGTTCGACGCCGAGATGGCGGGCGATCGCGTTCAGGTGGATCGGCGCGTTGGTCGATCCCCCGATCGCCGAATTGACTACCACTGCGTTTTCAAAGGCTTCGCGGGTCATGATGTCGGTTGGCCGCAAGTCGTCATGGACCATCTGAACGATGCGTTTTCCGGTTTCGTAACTGATCTGCCCGCGCTTGCGATAGGCGGCTGGAATCGCGGCAGAGCCGGGCAATTGCATGCCAAGCGCCTCGGCCAGCGAGTTCATCGTGCTGGCTGTGCCCATGGTGTTGCAATAGCCGACCGAAGTTGCGGACGAAGACACCAGTTCAAGAAAGCCGTCGTCGTCGATATCACCGGCGGCGAGCAATTCGCGTGCTTTCCAGACAATGGTGCCCGATCCGGTACGCTCGCCCCGGAACCAGCCGTTCAGCATCGGGCCGACCGAGAGTGCAACTGCCGGAATGTTGACCGTTGCCGCCGCCATCAAGAGGGCAGGCGTGGTCTTGTCGCAACCGATGTTCAGCACGACGCCGTCGATTGGATAGCCATACAGCGTTTCCACCAGCGACAGGTACGCGAGGTTGCGATCAAGCATCGCGGTGGGGCGCTTGCCGGTTTCCTGAATTGGATGCACCGGGATTTCGATCACTGTGCCACCAGAAGAAATCACACCATCGCGCACGCGCTTTGACAGTTCGATATGGTGCCGGTTGCAAGGGCTGAGATCACTGCCGGTCTGGGCGATGCCGATGATCGGCTTTCCAGATTGCAGTTCTTCGCGTGTGAGCCCGTAGTTCAGATAACGCTCGAGATAGAGCGCGGTCATTTCCGGATCATCCGGGTTGTTGAACCATTTTTGCGACCGAAGCGGGGGTTTCTTGTCCGACATGAAACGCTTTCCTTTAGAGATATTTCGTGGTCAGCCGGACCAGCCACCGTCGATGACATGAGGCTGGCCGGTGGTAAAGCCGCTTTCGTCGCTGGCGAGGTACACCACGAGTGCGGCGATTTCCTCGGCCGTTGCGATACGGCCCATGGGCTGGCGGGCGACAAAATCCTTCATCGCCTTTTCGTAATCCCCGGTGGCACGCAGCCGGTCGTGCAGCGACGGGCTTTCGACCGTGCCGGGGCAGATGGCGTTACAGCGGATGCCCTGGGTGATGTATTCAATGGCCACCGACTTGGTCAGCCCGATCACCGCCGCCTTGGAGGTGCCATACACGCAACGGTTTGGAGCGCCGATAATCGAGGAGCAGGCCGAGGACATGTTGATGATCGAACCCGAACCGCGTTCCAGCATTCCAGGCAAGGCGGCGCGGATCGTGCGGAACATGGATTTGACGTTCAGGTCCAGCGCAAACTCCAGATCGTCATCGATGGCATCAAGGATCGAGCCCGCATGTACAAAGCCGGCACAGTTGAACAGAACGTCCGGCGCGGCGCGGGCAACTCCATCCGCAACCGACTCCTTGTTCAGCACGTCCATCGTGAATGTTTCAACTTGCGCCCCGGCTTCGGCCGCGAGGGCTGCCAGTGAATCGGGGTTGATATCGGTCGCAATGACCTGCGCCCCCTCGGCGGCCATGGCGAGGACAGAAGCCTTGCCGATGCCCTGTCCCGCTGCTGTTACCAATGCGCGCTTACCGTCCAGTCGTGCCATCTGTCGCCTCGTGTTGGTGTGGTGTTGTAAAATCTATCTGAACCTTCATCGCACGGGTGCGGTCGCCCGCCATTTCAAAGGCTTGCTCGGCGCGGTCCAGTGGGAATCGGGCGCTGAGAAGGGGTTTCAGCTGCAATGTTCCGGCGTTGATCAAGGCGACGGCCTCTGCGAATTCCGGATGGAACCGAAAGGCGCCGCGCAGGTCGATTTCCTTTGCGACCAACAGGTTCAGTGGTAGCGATGCGTCGCCACCCAGCCCGACCTGAACCAGCACGGACCGGCGGCGCAATACGTCAAGTCCGGTGCGCAGCGCCTGTTCATTGCCAGAGGCCTCGATCATCACGTCAAAACTGGTTTGGTCGGCCCGAAATTCATCGACCCAGTCCCCGTGTTTGGCGACGTTGATGGCTTGATCGGCCCCTGTGGCTCTGGCGATGTCGAGCACGTGGTCGATCACGTCGGTCACGAAAACCAGCGCTGCGCCTCGCGATCTCGCGGCGAGCATTGCCAGCGCGCCGATTGGGCCACAGCCGGTGATCAGAACCCGCTTGCCGGCAATATCCCCGGCCCGGTTCAGCGCATGCAAGGCGACGGATAGCGGTTCGGCAAAGGCGGCCAGTTCTGCCGGAACGTCCGGGGAAATGACGTGGCACTGGCTGGCATCCGCGATCAGTTCTTCGCGAAATGCGCCTTGGATATGAGGCATCG
Source organism: Sedimentitalea sp. (assembly GCF_039973035.1). Classification (NCBI taxonomy): domain Bacteria; kingdom Pseudomonadati; phylum Pseudomonadota; class Alphaproteobacteria; order Rhodobacterales; family Paracoccaceae; genus Sedimentitalea; species Sedimentitalea sp. The sequence continues at coordinate 75,360 of NZ_JBDWLR010000078.1, read as the reverse complement.
GCATGGCGCTGCCATAGAACCGCATGTTCAGACAATGGTTAAAGAGGTTGCGGTGGCAATAGTCGCAGGAATGGCAGGGACGGCTCGGAGAAATGGCGATTCTGTCGCCGACGGCGAGGTCCGCCACGCCGTCGCCAACCTCGGCGATGGTCCCGGAAACCTCATGGCCCAGGATCATCGGTTCGCGCAGCCGGACAGTCCCGAATCCACCGTCGTGATAGTAATGCAGATCAGAACCGCAGATGCCGCCCGCCTCGATTTTCACCCTGACCTGACCGGCTGAAACGGATTCACAAGCGCTTGATTCTACGCGTAAATCCTTTGCCGCGTGGATGACCACAGCTTTCATTTGTCCTCCCAGAACCAGCTTAGAAAGATGCTGTTTTTTAATGGCCTAGTCGAAAGCGATTCAAAATACTAGGGTCCAGTTCCGTCGGGTCACCGGCGTTTGACTTTGCGGGAGAGAGCGTTTGACAGAGAAATATTTCGACCTGACAGGCAAGCGGGCGCTGGTCACCGGCTCCAGCCTTGGGATCGGGCGAGCGCTGGCCAGAGGGCTGGCTGAACACGGCGCAAGTGTTGTGCTGAATGCACGAAATGCAGCCCGATTGAGCGAGACGGCAGAGGCGTTGCGGGCAGATGGGTTCGACGTTTCCGAGGCGGCTTTTGATGTGACTGATGGCTCGGCGGTGCGCGAGAATATTTCCCGTATCGAGGATCAGCTCGGCGCGATCGATATTCTGATCAACAACGCCGGAATGCAGCATCGCGCATCGCTGGAGGAATTTCCCGAAGAGGCATGGGATCAGTTGCTGCGCACCAACGTGACCAGTGCTTTTCTGGTAGGCAAGGCGGTCGCCGGTCACATGATCGGACGGGGTCAGGGCAAGATCATCAACATCGCCTCGGTCCAGAGTGAATTGGCCCGCCCAGGTATCGCGCCCTACACCGCGACCAAGGGGGCGATCCGCAACCTGACACGCGGCATGGCAACCGACTGGGCACGGCACGGGTTGCAGTGCAACGCCATCGCGCCGGGGTATTTCAAGACACCGCTGAATCAGGCCTTGGTCGATGATCCGGCCTTTACCGAATGGCTGGAAAAACGCACACCTGCCGGGCGTTGGGGCGATGTGCACGAACTGGTCGCAGCGGCGGTGTTTCTCGCCGGATCCGGTTCATCGTTTGTGAATGGTCAAACGCTGTTTGTTGACGGCGGCATGACCGCGTCGATCTAAGGGAGAGATTACAGATGAAACCGACAATTGCCGTTTTGGGCACCGGGCTGATGGGTGGGCCGATGGCGCGCAACCTGCTGGGGGCCGGATTTCCGGTGCGGGCGTGGAATCGAACGCCGGCCAAGGCCGAGCCGCTGGTGGCCGACGGTGCCACGCTGTGTCAAAACCCGGCAGAGGCTGTGGACGGCGCGGACTTTGTAATCACGATGCTGAGCGACGGGGTGGCGACAGGGGCCATGACGCGCGATGCCGATGTGATGGGCGCATTGACGCGCGGTGCTGTCTGGTTGGACATGAGTTCGACCAAGCCAGAAGAGGCGCGGGCGCAGCAGGAACATCTGGCCAGTCTTGGTGTCGATCATCTGGACGCCCCCGTGTCCGGAGGCACCAAAGGGGCCGAAGCGGGTAGCCTTGCCATCATGGTCGGCGGAGAGGTGGCCGCGTTCGAACGGGCGGTCCCAGTGTTTGAGGCGATGGGCCGACCGGTGCATGTCGGGCCGGCAGGCGCGGGGCAGCTATCCAAACTGGCCAATCAGGCGATTGTCGCGGTCACAATTGGCGCGGTGGCCGAGGCGATGTTGCTTCTGGAGAAAGGCGGAGCAAATCCGGCAGCGGTGCGCGACGCGCTGAAAGGCGGCTTTGCCGACAGTACGATCCTGCAACAGCATGGCGCGCGCATGACCGAGCGCAACTTTGTCCCCGGCGGCCTCTCAAAATTTCAACTCAAGGATCTGGACAACCTGCTGGGCGAGGCCGCCAGTCTGGGCCTGACGCTGCCCACATCGCAAGACATCCGGAACCGGTTCGACCATTTTTGCAAAGAGATGGACGGCGGAGATAAAGACCATTCGGGGCTCTATCTAGAGCTCTGTGCACGCAATAATTTGAAGGTGGAGTGACTGATGACGAGAATACTGATCCTGGGCGGCGGCGGCATGATTGGCCAAAAACTGGCCCATCATCTGGCGAAAGACGGCTGGGAGGGGCAGCCCGCTGAGGTGATCCTGCACGATGTGGCCTTTGCGCCCGGCGGTGCCGAGGCCGCGCAGCGGATCGCCGGAAGCCTGACCGAGGCCGGTGCCGCAGAGAAGCTGGCCGCGTTGCGACCTGATGTGATCTTTCACCTTGCGTCCATTGTATCGGGCGAGGCCGAGCAGGACTTTGACAAGGGGTGGGACGTGAACATGTTTCCCACCTGGAACCTGCTGTCGGCCTTGCGGGCCGAACGTGAGAACAGCGGTGATACCTATTGGCCCAGGTTGGTGTTTTCGTCGTCCATCGCTGTATTTGGTGCGCCGTTTCCGGAAAAGATCGGGGATGAATTTCTGACCGCGCCGCTAACGTCCTACGGCGCGCAAAAAGCATGCTGTGAGCTGATGGTCGCGGATTTCAGCCGCAAGGGGTTTGTCGATGGTGTATCCATTCGTCTGCCGACGATCTGTGTGCGCCCGGGCAAGCCGAACAAGGCCGCTTCGGGCTTTTTCTCGGGGATCATCCGCGAGCCTTTGAATGGTCAGGATGCGATATTGCCGGTGCCGGATACAGTGCGCCATCTGCATGCGTCGCCCCGATCAGCGGTCGGTTTCTTGATGCGCGCCGGAACGATGGATCTCGAACCACTGGGTGCGCGCCGCAGCCTGAATATGCCGGGCGTGTCCTGCACCATTGCCGAACAGATCGAGGCGTTGCGCGTAGTCGCTGGGGCGGATGCAGTCGCACGCATTCGGTCAGAACCGGATGCAGACATCACAAAGATTGTCTCTGGCTGGCCCCGCGACTTTGAGACCGTGCGAGCGCAGGAATTGGGGTTTGTCGCAGAAACCGATTTTGCCGATATCATCCGAACCTATATCGCGGAAGATTTGACGCCTGCCTGACGGCCCAACAAATTGCGCGACAGGTGGTCATAGATCGCCTGTCGAAGGTCATCAGCATCAGCAGCAAGCGCGCATTCCACGATGCGCGCATGCTCGGCGACATTGTTGGAAAAATAGCCATAGTTGCGCTCTTTAGTGACAAGTTGCTGCCGGAACTGATCGTAGATCGCCTTGAACGTACTCCGCAGCAGCGGGGAATCCGACGCTGAAACCAGCGTTTCGTGGAACCCCCATTCGGCGGCGCACCAGGGATTCAGGGCCTCTGTGATGTCATCCGCCTTGGCGATTCGCGTTTCGATATGAGACAGCTTGTGATGTGCGGCGGTCAGGCGTGCTTCCCATTCCAGCCCTCCGTTGCGCATGGATTGCGTTGCGCCTTCCTGCTCCAAAGTGATGCGAAAACTGGTCAGATCGTTCTGTCGCTGCGTTTCCGAGGGCGGGGTGCGAAACCCGCGCTGGTCCTCAAACAGAACCAGTCCGACGGTCGACAGGCGAAACAAGACTTCGCGCACGGTGTTTGCCGAGCGCCCATATCGCACCTGCAACTCTGATGGTTTAAGCTTGCTGCCGGGTTCAAAATACGCGGTGGTCAGTTTGATCCGCAGGTCTTCGTAGATATCCGTGGTTTCAAAGCGTCTGGTCATATTCGGCCCATATCCGTTTGGTGCGGCGCATGGCAGCATGAATTTTGAATAAACGCAATAATTTCAAAATTTCAAGTATTTCAGATTTTTTGTTGCCGCATGGGAAGCGGGTTGCTAGGCTCACCTTCACGGTCGGCAAGCGCGGGAGGAGAACAGCGTGAGACCGGGCACATAGTTTGGGAGGACGTAATGAAGATTTTGACCAAGGCGGCATCTGCTGTCGGAGTTGCCGCATTGTTGTCGGCGACCGCCATGACCGCATCGGCGGAAACCACGAGCCTGCGCATTCAGACGCATTATGCGCCTGAGACCGTCTCGGGCAAGCTGGCGGCTGAATATGTCGACAACGTGCAAACGATGTCGAATGGCGAAATAGAGATCGAGATGTTCTATTCGTCTTCGGTGGTGAAATCGGTCGAAACCTTTGATGCTGCTGCGACCGGTATCGTGGATTGTGACATGACCGGCGGTGCCTATCAGACGGGCAAGAACGCTGCGTTCCAGTTTGTTGGCGACATCATGGGCGGCTATGATACGCCCTATCAGCAGCTGAGCTGGCTCTACTATGGTGGCGGTCTGGATGCAGCGCAGCAGCTTTACAACAAATATGACATGCAACTGGTTGGCTGGTGGGTCTACGGGCAGGAGAGCTTTGCCTCGTCCAAGCCAATCGCTGAAGTTGCAGACTTCAAGGACTGGAAATTCCGTTCGCCTCCGGGCATGGAAACCAAGATCTTCGAAAAGCTCGGTGCCAAGCCGATCGTGATGGATTTCACCGAAATCTTCACCGCTCTGGAAACCGGTATCATCGATGGCGCGGATGCATCGGGTCTGGCCAACAACGTCGGTCTGGGTCTCTATGATCTGGTCAAATACGCCAACTATCCGGGCTTCCATTCGATGCCGTCCGACCATTTGGCCTGTAACAAGGCGCGGTGGGACGCGATGCCCGAAGCGCACCGCCGGATCATGTCGGTTGCGATGGAGGCACTGGCGCTGCGTACCGCATTGACGTTTGAAAAGAAGAACGCCGAAGCAGCTGCCGAATTGCTTGAGGCTGGCGTAACCCTGTCTGCATGGACGCCGGAAGAAAAGCAGAAATTCCGTGATGCCGCACAGGCAACCTGGACTGAGTTTGCAACGACGCCCGAGGCCGAAGCACTGGTCGAGGCGCATCTGAGCTATCTCAAGCAACTGGGCCTCGTATCCGAGTAACCCACCTTTTGCGCGGGCGGCTGGAAATCTGGCCGCCCGTTTGTTCTGGGCTGATCTTGCGGAGCTGTCATGGTTGAACATGAACGTACAGGCTGGGTGGATGCGTTCACCTGGAGATTCAGCCGGGTGGCGATGATCATTCCGGCGATCATCGTGGCCATCATGTTCTACGAAGTGATCATGCGCTATGTGTTCGAGCAGCCAACCCTGTGGGTGAACGAAGCGTCCCTGTGGATGGGCGGGATGGTCTATCTGTTTTCCGGCCTCTACGCGATGCAGCAACGCAGCCACATCCGTATCTTCATTCTCTATGACATTGCGCCGAAATGGTTGCGGCATGTGTTCGACATCCTGTCGACGCTCGCGATCATCGTGTTTTGTCTGGCGGTGATCTGGGGCGGGTTTGGCGAAGCCTATGCCAAGTTCATGCGGTGGGAGCGGTTTGGCACCGCGTGGGATCCACCAATTCCGGCGACGATGAAGCCGCTGATCCTGATCACGCTGACACTGGTGACAATCCAGGCCGTGTCCAACCTGATCTGTGATTGGAACAAGGAACCAGAGTCACATGACGTGACCGACGATATCGACATCGCAATCGAAGAAGTAAAGCGCGCGCAGAGCAAGGTCGAATAGAGACCGGTCCTGACGCAGCAGGGGACAGAGTATGGATATCGGTACAATTTCACTGGTCCTGCTGGTCGGGATGCTGGCCTTGCTGGCGATTGGCATGCCGCTGGGGTTTGCCTCGGGGTTTCTCGCCGTCGTCGTGATGGTGATGAAGTTCGGACCCGACCTGTTGTTCAGCAACTTCGGCTCGGGGCCAATGAACATTCTGGCCCAGCGGATGTATGGGCTGACGACCGACTATGTTTTGATATCGGTACCGTTGTTCATTCTCATGGCGACCTTACTGGAGCGATCCGGCATAGCGCGGGATATGTATTCGTCCCTGTCGGTCTGGCTGAATCGGACCCGTGGGGGCATCGCCCTTGTGACATCGGTGATGGCGGTGGTGATGGCCGCGATGTCCGGGATCATCGGTGGCGAAGTCGTGTTGTTGGGGTTGATCGCGTTGCCGCAAATGTTGCGGCTTGGCTATGATCAGAACCTTGCCATCGGCACAATCTGCGCCTCGGGATCGTTGGGCACGATGATCCCGCCGTCTATCGTTCTCATCTTTTACGGGCTGATCACCGAGACTTCGATTCACGCGTTGTTCAAAGGCGCGTTTGTGCCGGGCTTCATCCTCGCCTCATGCTATATGCTCTACATCATTGTCCGAACGCGGATAAACCCAGAGCTGGCACCGCTGCCTGAACCGGGTCCGGACGATATGACCGGCGCGCAGAAGGCGGTGTATGGCTCCACATTGTTGTCGCTGATTGCGATCGGTGTGTTGTCAGTGACGTTGATCCGGTCAGGCTTTATCATCAGCATGGGTCGCGTGGACGAAGATACCACGGTGTTGAGCTCGGCACAGATGATGACGCGTATGGGGATCATCGCGGTGCTGCTTGGCTATATTCTCATATACGTCAAACCCAAGCGGATCGCGGCCGCATGGGACGTGGGTAAAGGTATGATCGCGCCGTTGCTGGTGGTGGGCGTCGTGCTGGGGTCGATCTATGGCGGCATCACGGGCATCACCGAGGCGGCGGGCATGGGGACGTTTGCCGTACTGGTCCTGATCATCATGCGCGGAGAGTTTTCCTGGACGCTGGTGCGCGAGGCGTTGATGCGCACGTTCAAATCGACGGGCACGATCATCTGGGTGACATTCGGTGCGACCGCGCTGGCCGGGGCCTATACGATCGCCGGCGGGCCGACTTATGTGGCCAATCTCATCGTCGGTTACGATCTGCCGACGCTGGGCGTGCTGGCGGTGATGATGATCATCTTCCTTTTCCTTGGCGCGTTCATGGACTGGGTCGGGATCGTCTTGCTGGTAATGCCGGTGTTCCTGCCCATCGTTCTGAAACTGCCGATCGACGAGATTGGTGTGTTTTCACCCTTGGTCGACGACCCACGCTTTTTGTCTGTGTGGTTCGGCATCCTGTTCTGTGTGAACATGCAGGTGTCCTTTCTGTCGCCGCCCTTTGGACCTGCGGCGTTCTATCTGAAATCGGTCGCGCCGCCGCACATCTCGTTGCCGGACATCTTCAGAGGGTTTCTGCCGTTTATCGGAATTCAGCTGATCGTCCTGTTGATGATCCTGTTCTTCCCCGAGCTGACGATGTTCTTCCGAGGCTGACACGGAACGAGACACAGGTATGTTGATCGATAACGACATTCATCGGGCGCAGTCGGATTCGTTCTCCCGCGCCTGAAACGCTGCACGGTACAAAGAAAGAAGAGAGATGAAAGATTTCATCCGTCTTGATCCTGACGACAACGTCGTGACCGCAACCCATGCTCTGCAAGCGGGCGTGCCCGTCGAAGAGGCCACGACGACGGCATTGATCCCGTCGGGTCACAAGATCGCGACACGGCAGATCAACGAAGGCGAACAGATACGCAAATATGCGCAGTTCATTGGGCTGGCGTCACAGGATATTGCACCCGGGGATCATGTTCACACTCATAACGTGGCCTTTCGCAACACCGATACCGCTTATGAATTCGGCACCGATCTGCGCCCGGTTGATCCTGTTGCAGACGAGGGCTGCGACACCTTCATGGGCTATCGGCGCGAGAATGGCCGGGTCGGGACACGCAACTATATCGCTGTGGTGACCTCTGTGAACTGTTCGGCAACTGCAGCGCGACGGATCGCAGATGCGTTTGGCCCTGAAGAGATGGCGCAATATCCCAATGTTGATGGTGTCGTGGCCTTTGTGCATGGCACGGGCTGTGGCATGGGGGGCGACGGCGAAGGGTTTGAGGCGTTGCAGCGGGTGATGTGGGGTTATGCGAAGCACCCAAATCATGCCGGTGTGCTGATGGTCGGGCTGGGTTGCGAGATGAACCAGATCGACTGGTTGCTTGAAGCCTACGGGCTGAAACAGGGGCCACTGTTCCAGACCATGAATATCCAATCGGTAGCGGGTTTGCAGCGCACCGTTGCTTTGGGCATCGAAAAGGTGCGGGGGATGCTGCCGCTGGCCAACGAGGCAAAGCGCGAACCTTGCCCGGCGTCAGAGTTGATGGTCGCCTTGCAATGCGGCGGATCGGATGCGTGGTCCGGCATCACCGCCAATCCGGCGCTTGGATATGCCAGCGATCTGCTTGCTGCACAGGGTGGCACCGGGGTTCTGGCCGAAACGCCGGAAATTTACGGGGCCGAGCATCTTTTGACGCGCCGTGCAGCGGACCGTGCTACGGGTGACAAGCTGGTTGGCCTGATCAAGTGGTGGGAGGATTACACCGCCCGTAATCGAGGCAGCATGGACAACAATCCAAGTCCCGGTAACAAAAAAGGCGGGCTGACCACCATTCTCGAAAAATCGCTGGGCGCGGCGGCCAAGGGCGGCACCAGCCCGCTGATGGGTGTCTATAAATACGCGGAGCCCGTCACTGGGCGCGGTTTCACCTTTATGGACAGCCCCGGATATGATCCGGCGAGTGTTACAGGGCAAATTGCCGGTGGCTGCAACCTCGTGGTGTTTACCACCGGACGCGGATCAGCCTTTGGGTCAAAGCCTGCGCCGACGATCAAGGTTGCAACCAATACCGAGATGTACGTGCGGATGATCGACGACATGGACGTAAACGCCGGTGATATGCTGACCGAAGGCGTGACGCTAGAAGAAAAGGGCCGCGAGATTTACGAGATGTTCCTGCGTGTCGCCTCTGGCGAAGCCAGCAAGTCTGAGGCGCAGGGTCTGGGCGACTATGAATTTGTACCCTGGCAGATCGGGGCCGTGATGTGACACGGCTGCTGGTGGCAGGGGCTGGGTTGATTGGCAGCCGCCATATCGCTCATATCCTCGCACAACCGCATCTGACACTGGCGGGGGTTATTGATCCGGATCCTGCCGTTCGGGCAAAGTTCGACGCGCCCGCGTTTGCTTCGATCGATGCAGTTGACGTGGCTGCCGACGGGATCGTGCTGGCCACCCCAAGTGATCTGCACGCCGATCATGCGGAGCAATCCGCGGCGCGGGGCTGGCATATGCTGATCGAAAAGCCGGTTGCCAGCGCGATGGAGCAAGCAGACCGGATCATTGCAGCCGCCCGCGCCGCAGAGGTCAGAACGCTCGTTGGGCATCACCGGAGATATCACCCTAAGGTCAGGGCACTCAAAGACCTGCTTTGTGGCGGAGCGATTGGCCCGCCGGTACTTGCCTCGCTGATCTGGGCACTGAAAAAGCCTGATGCCTATTTTGATGTATCCTGGCGCGCCGGTGTGCAGGGATCACCGGTGCTCATCAATTTGGTGCATGAGGTCGACCTGTTGCGGTTCCTGTTTGGAACGATCACCCATGTGTCGGGCTTTGGCAGTCGGAATGTCCGGGGCAAGGAGAATATCGAAAGCGGAGGCGTGACGCTTGGGTTTAGCGGGGGGCAGGTTGCAACGATTGCCTTTTCCGACGCCACCCCATCACCTTGGGCCTTTGAGGCAGGGACCGGCGAGAACCCCAACATTGCGATCACCGCGCAAGACCACCTGCGTATCATTGGCACCGCCGGAGCGGTAGAATTCCCGTCGCTGACGGTCTGGAGCGGAGCAAATGACTGGTCGCAATCCCCATCGCCCGTGGTGTACCCCGCCGAAGGGGAAGCACCGCTGATCGTGCAATTGAATCATTTTGCCGATGTGATCGCCGGGCGGGATGAACCGCTCGTCGACGCGGAAGAAGGACGGAAAAACCTTGAGCACACGCTGAAGATCGAGAGAGTGCTTGCCGAAAGCGCAGAGTAAGAACCAGTGCAGACGGGTTGCAATGCATACAACTATGGAGAGTGAGAGATGAGCAAACCACATATCGGATTTATCGGCCTAGGCCTGATGGGCGCGGCGATGGTTGGGCGCCTGCAAAGCAAGGGGTACGAATTGACCGTTATGGGCAACGTGACCCGCCCTCGCGTTGACGCCGCCGTGGCCGCAGGGGCAACCGAGGCCAAGACAGCGGCGGAACTGGCCAATGTGTCCGACATCGTGATGCTGTGCATGGATACGTCGGATTCCGTCGAGAGCCGGATGCATGGGGACGACGGCGTGATAGCCGGGTTGAAACCGGGCACCATCGTGGTGGATTTCGGGACGTCGCTTCCCGGCTCGACCAAGGCATTGGGCGCGGCTGTCGCGGAAAAAGGGGCAACCTATCTGGATGCGCCATTGGGACGGACGCCATCGCATGCGGTCGACGGGTTGCTGAACATCATGTGTTCCGGCGACAAGGACGCCTTTGACAAGGTCGAACCGGTGTTTCAGGACCTTGGAGAAAACGTCTTTCATCTTGGCGAATTGGGCAATGGCCACACGATCAAGCTGATCAACAACTTCTTTGCGATGACAACTGCAAACGCGATGGCCGAAGCGTTTGCAATGGCCGACCGCGCGGGCGTCGGGCGCAGCGATCTTTATGACGTGATGTCGGCGGGGCCGCTCAAATCCGGGATGATGGATTTCGTCAAGGCCTACGCCGTAGACGGGGATGCCAACAATCTCGCGTTCTCGGTACAGAATGCATGCAAGGATGTCGGATATTATTCCCAAATGGCCAGCGATCTGGACGCGCCGACGATCATGTCCAATTGTGCACGCGAGGCTCTGGGCCTTGCCGTCGATCAGGGGATGGGAGATGCTCTGGTGCCGGAAATGGTGGATTTCTATGTCAAACGCTTTGCAAAGTAACCGATGGCGGGGCTGAGCGCGCAGGTCAGACAGGATCGCGCTGAGCTGGGCATCGTCATGATGCTGGCCGCCTATCTCCTGTTTGCGACGCTCGATACTTCGGTGAAATGGCTGGTTGTTGGGGGATTTCATGCCTTTCAACTGGCCTTTTTCCGCTATGTCGGCCACTTCGCGATTTCGTTGATCATGATTGGTGGCGGTGGCCTGTCGTGGTCGCGGTTCGGTTCCGGACAAATCGGGCTGGTGTTGCTGCGCGCCTTGTGTCTCGTTGGCGCGACCGTTCTTAACTTTGTCGCGTTGAACTATATGACCCTTACGGTCACGTCCGCGATCCTGTTCTCGGCACCGATCATTGTTTGTGCACTGTCGATGCCGTTGCTAGGCGAACGTGTCGGGCCGTGGCGCTGGTTTGCGATTCTGATGGGATTCGCCGGGGTCATGGTGATCATCCGTCCCTTTGGCGAAGCGTTTCATCCGGCGGCGCTGCTTTCGGTTCTTAATGCGATCATGATGGCGTTGTATTCGATCCTGACCCGCCGATTGGCAGGGCAGATCGCGGCGCAGACTATGCAGCTCTACGCCGGTGCTGTCGGCACTATCGCGCTGTTGCCCTTTGCGATCATGACATGGCGAACGCCTGAGACCGGGCTTGAATGGGGGGTGATGATCGCGCTCGGATTCTGGGGGTGGCTGGGGCATGAATTGCTCACGCGCGCGCACGGCTTTGCGCCCGCCGGTACGTTGATGCCTTATACCTATTCCTTCATGATCTATCTCACGATCAGCAGCTATGTGGTCTTTGGCAATCTTCCTGACCAATGGACTGTGACCGGCGCGGCGATTGTCGTGATGTCCGGGCTCGTGATCTGGTGGCGCGAAAAGCGGATGGAGCCTTAGTATGTGCGCAGCTAATTCGAGATTCTCGACGGCGCCTGCCGGATGCTGACCTTCGCGGCGGCAGTCTTTTTCCTGATCATAACCCCGGGGCCGGGTGTGTTGTCGACCGCTGGTGTTGGATCGGCCTTTGGCCGCGGGCCCGGTACACGCTATGTCGGTGGGCTGTTTATCGGGCAGAATCTGGTGTCCGCCACGGTGATCAGCGGGCTTGCCGCGATGGTGCTGGCGGACGATCGACTACGAACAGTGCTGTTTCTGTTGTCGGTCGCGTATCTGCTTTACTTGGCGGCGCGAATTGCGCTCGCGGGATCGCGTGTTGCCTTTATCCAACGGTCTCGCCCGCCGGGACTGCTTGGCGGCGTGGCGCTGCAGATCATCAATCCCAAGGCATATGCAGTGAATACAACGCTGTTTACCGGATTTTCCTTTCTGTCAGACGATCTTTTTTCGGAAACAGTGATCAAGTTATTGATCATGAATGCGATCTGGATTCCGATCCATTTCTTGTGGCTCTGGGCCGGCATCAGACTTGGCCAATTGGACCTTCCCGAACGTGTACACAGGATGATCAACGTTGGTATGGCGCTGTCGATGCTGCTTGTCGTGGCCTTGGCGATCGCCGCGCAAATGCGCCCTGTTTGAGTTGGGTCGAGAGCGGGCGGGTAAGGCTCTTTTTATCCACCATAGACATGACGCCAAAAAATTGCTGTATTTCATATGAGGGCCGGGCAACAGCCAAAACAAAAAGAGCGCGGCACATAGGGTTGGGGAGATAGTTCAGCATTAAACTATTAGCTATGCGCCGTTTGCAGAGAGGATATGCGCCGAGGGACCTACGTTACGTAAGTGCGGCGTGTTAGGCACGCTTCAATCTGACGGGTCGGGCATTCAGGCCGGCTCAAACTGCAGATCGGATCAAAGAATTCATCTGTAGTTTAATTTTAAACTAACTCCGAATATATGCGGAGCAAGGGAGAGGGCACATGACAGACCACGCTCAGGATATTGATCCTGTAGAATCCCAGGAATGGCAGGAAGCGATTGAGGACGTCATCGAACGTGACGGTGCCAATCGCGCACATTTCTTGTTGGACAAGGCGGTACAGCAGGCGCGCGCCGCGGGGGCCAACCTGCCGTTTTCGGCGACTACGCCTTATCAGAACACCATCCCGGCCGACGATCAGGAGCCGTTTCCCGGCGACATGGAGATGGAGTGGCGCATCCGCACGATCAACCGCTGGAACGCCATGGCGACCGTTGTGCGTCGCAACAAGGTCAGTAGCGAATATGGCGGACACATCGCCTCTTTTGCCAGTTCGGCGGCCATGTATGACATCGGGCTGAACCATTTCTGGCGCGCAAAATCCGCGATGCATGGTGGCGACCTAGTGTTCTTTCAGGGCCACGTGATCCCGGGCATTTATGCGCGCAGCTTCATGGAAGGCCGTATCAGCGAGCAAGAGCTGGAAAACTTCCGTAGCGAAGTTGATGGCAAGGGGCTGTCCAGCTATCCGCACCCTTGGCTGATGCCCGACTACTGGCAGTTCCCGACTGTTTCGATGGGTCTGGGGCCGCTCATGGCGATCTATCAGGCGCGGTTCATGAAATACATGCACAACCGGGGCCATATCGACATGGCCGACCGCAAGGTGTGGTGCTTCCTCGGCGATGGCGAGATGGACGAGCCGGAAAGCCGTGGCGCGATTGACCTTGCCGCGCGCGAAGGGCTCGACAACCTGATCTTTGTCATCAACTGCAACCTCCAGCGTCTGGATGGCCCGGTTCGAGGCAACCATAAAATTGTTCAGGAACTCGAGGGCGATTTCCGTGGCGCGGGCTGGAATGTCATCAAGCTGCTCTGGGGCAAAGGCTGGGATGAACTTCTGGAGAAAGACTCCAGCGGCCGGTTGCGCCAGTTGATGGATGAAACCGTCGATGGTGACTATCAGACCTTCAAATCCAAGAATGGAGCCTATATCCGCGAACATTTCTTTGGTAAATACCCGGAAACAGCTGCGCTGGTCGAAGACTGGACAGACGATCAGATTTGGGCCTTGCGCCGGGGCGGCCACGATCCTGAAAAGGTCTATACCGCGTTCAAACGCGCGACCGACACCAAGGGTCAGCCGACCTGCCTTCTGGTCAAGACCGTCAAAGGTCACGGCATGGGAACTGCGGGCGAGGGACAGAACACCACGCACCAGCAGAAAAAGCTGAACGAGGATCAGCTGCGCGCTTTCCGTGATCGCTTCCAGATTCCGGTCAGCGATGAAGACGTGGGCAAGGCCCCGTTTGTCACGCTGAACAACGCGCAAAAGGCGTATCTGGCCGACCGTCGCAAGGCGCTTGGCGGGGCATTCCCGCAGCGCCAGTCGGTCAGCGACAAGCTGGAAATACCGGGGCTCGACAAGTTCGAGGCGCAGTTGAAAGGCACGGGCGAGCGTGAGATTTCGACCACGATGGCCTTTGTGCGGATCCTGACGACGCTGTTGCGCGACAAGAAGATCGGCAAGAACATCGTACCGATTGTGCCGGATGAAAGCCGCACCTTCGGGATGGAAGGTCTGTTCCGCTCTGTGGGGATCTATAACCCGCTTGGGCAGAAATACACGCCGCAGGATGCCGATCAGATGTCGTTCTACAAAGAGAGCGTCGATGGGCAGGTTCTGCAGGAGGGCATCAACGAAGCCGGTGCCATGGCTGACTGGATCGCGGCGGCAACCGCCTATTCCAATCACGGCGTGCCGATGATCCCGTTCTTTATCTATTACTCGATGTTCGGGTTCCAGCGGATCGGCGATCTGGCCTGGGCAGCAGGCGACAGCCGGGCGCGCGGGTTCATGCTGGGCGGCACCGCCGGGCGGACCACGCTGAACGGCGAAGGTTTGCAGCACGAGGACGGGCATTCCCACATCCTTGCGAGCACGATCCCCAACTGCATCAGCTATGATCCGACATTCCAGTATGAAGTGGCGGTGATCGTCCAAAACGGCATGCAACGCATGTATGGCGATCAGGAGGATGTCTATTTCTACCTGACCCTGATGAATGAAAACTACAGCCATCCCGATATGCCGATGGGTGTCGAAGACGATATCATCAAGGGGCTGTACCGCTTCCGCGAAACGCCGAAACCCGGTGACAAGCATGTGAACCTGTTGGGGTCGGGGACGATCCTGATGCAGGCGCTCAAGGCGGCGGAAATGCTCGAGGAAGATTTCGGCGTGACCAGCGACATCTGGTCGGCGACTTCGCTGAATGAGTTGGCGCGCGAAGGTCAGGATTGTCTGCGGTGGAACCGCCTGAATCCGTTGGAAGACGAGAAGCAGCCTTTTGTGACCGGGCAGCTTGCCAAGGCCAAAGGGCCGGTGATCGCAGCCACGGATTACATGAAGAACTATGCCGAACAGATCCGGGCGATGGTGCCGAACGATTTCACGGTGCTGGGCACCGATGGGTTCGGACGTTCCGACAGCCGGGTTAACCTGCGGCGGTTCTTTGAGGTGGACGCCAACCATATCGCGGCAACGGCAATGGAGCGGCTCTATCGTGCCGGCCACGTCAGCCGCGCGGAAATGGAATCCGCCCTGAGCAAGTACAACATTGACGGCGCCAAGCCGAACCCCCGCCTGGTCTGACCGCGGGATACGAGGAGACAATACAAATGGCTATTGAAGTAACCGTACCAGATATCGGCGATTTCGACGATGTTCCGGTGATCAGCATCCTGGTGAGCGTTGGCGACGTGATTGCGGAAGAAGACCCGCTGGTCGAGCTGGAAAGCGATAAGGCAACGATGGAAGTTCCAAGCTCGGCTGCGGGCAAGGTGACAGAGATCAAGGTGAGCGAAGGCGACAAGGTTTCGATGGGCGACGTGCTCTTGTTGGTCGAGGGCGACGGTACAGCCGCTGCGCCAAAAGAGGCACCCAAGGAAGATAAACCCGCCGCCACGCCAGCCGCGCCTGCCGCCGCTGCGCCCGCCCCCGCTGCGCCGGCCGTGACGGATGCCGGTTTTGGCAAGGTCCATGCCAGCCCGTCGGTACGCGCCTTTGCACGGCAACTGGATGTCGAGTTGAGCAAGGTCAACGGGTCTGGTCGCAAGGGACGTATCTTGCGCGAAGACGTGACCAAGTATCTGAAATCCTCAACCGCACCCGCTGCTGCCGCCGGTGGAGCGCAGGGCGGCATGGGCATTCCGCCCATCCCGGCTGTCGATTTCAGCAAATTCGGTCCGGTCGAAGATGTGGAAATGCCTCGGATCAAGAAACTGTCCGGTCCGGCGCTGCACCGCAGTTGGCTGAATATCCCGCATGTGACCCACAACGAAGAGGCGGACATAACCGATCTGGATCAGTACCGGCGCGAGTTGGACGGGCAGGCCAAGCAGGAAGGCTATCGCGTCACATTACTGTCGTTCATGATCAAGGCGTCTGTCTCGGCGCTGAAATCCCATTGGGAAGTGAACAGTTCGATTCATCCGGATGGCGACAAGCTGATCAAGAAGGATTTCTACAATATCGGTTTTGCGGCGGACACGCCGAACGGGCTGATGGTGCCAGTGATCAAGGATGCGGATCGCAAGGGCATCGTCGAGATCAGCAAGGAACTGGGCGAATTGTCGGCCAAGGCACGCGACGGCAAGCTGAAAGGCGATGACATGTCGGGTGCGACCTTTACGATTTCGTCTCTGGGCGGCATCGGTGGGACATCGTTCACCCCGATCGTCAACGCGCCCGAGGTGGCGATTCTGGGCCTGACCCGGTCCAAGATGGCTCCGGTCTGGGATGGTGAAGCCTTTGTGCCTCGCAACATGCAGCCGTTGTCGTTGTCTTATGACCACCGCGCCATTGACGGCGCTCTGGCCGCCCGGTTCTGCGCCAAACTGAAACACCTGCTCGGCGACGTGCGCCGGCTGATGTTGTAAGGAGGGCGCGGATATGGATGTCAAAGTTCCTGATATCGGTGATTTCTCCGAAGTACCTGTGGTCAGCATTCTGGTCAGCGTCGGCGATGAAGTCGCCGCCGAGGACCCGCTGATCGAACTGGAGAGCGACAAGGCAACGATGGAAGTGCCAAGCCCGTCAGCCGGCGTGGTGAAAGAGATCAAGGTGGCCGAGGGCGACAAGGTGTCCGAAGGCAGCCTGATCATGGTGCTGGAAGGGGCGGCGGCCGATGCCGCTCCAGAATCTACTGCCGAGGCGGCACCAGCCGCAGCAGCGCCTGCTGCTGTCTCAGCGACCGGTACCGCCAGCGGTGCGGGCGAGCATCATGCCGAGGTTGTCGTTCTGGGCTCTGGTCCAGGTGGTTATACTGCGGCCTATCGCGCCGCCGATTTGGGCAAATCGGTCATCCTGATCGAGCGCAACCCGGTACTGGGCGGCGTTTGTCTGAACGTCGGGTGTATCCCGTCCAAGGCGTTGTTGCACGCGGCCAAGGTGATCACCGAAGCCGAGGAAATGGGCGCGCACGGTATTACCTTTTCCAAACCCAAGGTTGATATCGACAAGCTGCGCGGCTGGAAAGACGGGGTGGTCAGCCAGCTGACCGGCGGTCTGGACGGTCTGGCGCGGGCTCGAAAGGTCAAAGTCGTGCGCGGAACCGGGACGTTCTCGGGTCCGAACATGATTGCGGTCAGCGGCAGTGACGGGGATACCACGGTGAGCTTTGATAATTGTATCATCGCCGCCGGTTCCGAACCTGTGGAACTGCCATTCATCCCACATGACGACCCAAGGGTGATGGACAGCACCGGGGCGCTGGAACTGGCCGACATCCCCAAGCGGATGTTGGTTCTGGGTGGCGGTATCATCGGGCTCGAGATGGCCTGTGTCTATGATGCGCTTGGCTCGAAAATCACGGTTGTCGAGTTCATGGATCAACTGATGCCCGGAGCCGATAAGGACATGGTGCGTCCGCTTCAGAAGCGTGTCGAGGGTCGGTATGAAAAGATCATGCTCAAGACCAAGGTGACGGCGATGGAGGCCCAGAAGAAAGGGCTGAAAGTCACGTTCGAGGACGACAAGGGCGAGATCACCACAGACACGTTTGACCGGGTTCTGGTGTCCGTCGGGCGCCGCCCCAATGGTAAACTGATTAATGCCGAGGCCGCGGGTGTTGCCGTGGATGAGCGCGGGTTTATCGCCGTGGATCATCAACAGCGCACCGGGCAGGCGCATATCTTTGCGATTGGCGACGTGGTTGGACAACCGATGCTGGCACACAAGGCCGTGCATGAAGGCAAGGTCGCTGCGGAGGTTGCTGCCGGACACAAGCGTGCCTTTGATGCGCAGGTGATCCCGTCGGTGGCCTATACTGATCCCGAGGTTGCATGGGTTGGATTGACCGAAACGCAAGCCAAGGAAAAGGGCATTAAGGTCGAAAAGGGTGTCTTTCCCTGGGCGGCCTCGGGCCGGTCGCTTTCAAATGGGCGCAGCGAGGGGATGACCAAGCTGTTGTTTAACCCTGAGGATGATCGCGTTGTTGGCGCAGCGATTGTCGGCACCAACGCCGGTGATCTGATCGCCGAAGCGGCGCTGGCCATTGAGATGGGCGCAGACGCCGTTGACCTTGGTCACACCATCCACCCGCATCCGACGCTGAGCGAAACGATCAATTTTGCTGCCGAGATGTTCGAAGGCACGATCACCGACCTCATGCCGCCGAAAAAACGGAAGTAGTCGGGCGTCAATCGCTCTTAGCAAACAAAGGCGCGCCACATTCGTTGGCGCGCCTTCTTCAGTTGAAGGGTTGGCGGCATAGCCTTCTGCCCGTTGCCAGAAGGCAACGCGGTTTCCGACGCGTGCGAGATCAACCGACGACCTCACCGATCAGAATCTGTGGCTCTGCATTGGTGAAGTTTGGAATATCCGCCATCACCGGCGCAGAAGATTTCAAGGCCGCGCCCATCGCGTCCTGATCTGGAAAAACAATCGTGGCGATGGCGTAAATCGAGGGTGGCGTGTCGGGGCCACCGGCGTTGCCTTTGGTGACCAATGTGCGCTCAATATGCGGGCCCATATGTTCAGCGACAAGATTCATATGGGTCGATAGGTAATAGTCATAATCGAACTCTGTTCCGTCGGTGATCGGATACAGGACCTGCAGGGATACGGACATTGTGAACCTCCTCATGAATGTGCGTCTTCGTCGCGGCCATTAAGTGCGCAGGTAACCGATCTGTCAAAACCTGATTGAAGGCAGATCAGGATTTGCCAAGCCGATCGCCTTGTCCCGCACCCCCTTTTTTTGGAGGAGCCTGTCGGAAACATGCTAAAAACCTTGAGTCGACCAGCCCGTTCGCGCTTTAGTCGGGGGTAGGTTATTTGTTAGAGAGTATTTCATGAGAAACCCGTCATTGCAGTTTGATTCCAAACATTTCCGGACGGCAACGGTCGCGAACCACGGTATGCTGACGCTTGCCGACGCAGGACGTTAAGCGCGTGCCCGAGCAGCGTTTTCGACATGGTGCCGTTTATGTCAGATCACTGGCTGAATACCTTTTGGCCGAAGGCTATAGTCAGCGCGATGTTTTCACGGGGACAGCCTTTGATGCCGAGCTTCTGACCCAGGAAAAGCCGTTTGCCGAATTCCCTGATATAGCAGCGTTTTTCGAACATGCGGCCGCCCTGTCCGGTAATGATGTTCTTGGTTTCGAAAGAGGTATCCAGCGCGATATGCGGCGAACCGGCTTGCTCAGCTATGTCGGATTATCGTCGCCGACGGTGCGGGATTTCATCAAGAATTTTGCGCGATATCGCCGGGTGTTCACGGATGTTGTGGAGCTCGATGAAACCATACTGGATCGGGAAAGTGTACTGTCCTGGTACTTCCGCGTGCCAGCAAAGGTAGAGCGCCGCCAAATGGTCGAGTTCGGAGCGTCGGGGATCCTGTCTGGGCTTGAAAAGGCGGTGCAGCAGAAACTGAGATTGCGCAAGGCGTGTTTTCGGCATCTGCGAAAAACGAATATCGATGTGATCGAAGATTATCTGGGGTGTCGTGTCGAATTCGGAGCGCCGGACAATGCGTTTTTCTTTGAGCCGTCAGCTCTCGACCTGCCGCTGGCGACAGCAGATCACGAACTCTATTCGGTGCTGCGCCAATATGCCGAGGATGTTCTGGACCGCAAACGGCGGAACAGTTCGGCGTTGATCGTGGATGTCGAACGGGCGATCGCTGCACGGCTTGCGTCTGGTGAAGCCAATCAGGATCGCATCGCACGGGAAATGGGGTTCAGTTCGCGCACGCTCGCAAGACGATTGGAGCAAGAAGGAACGACGTTTTTTCGTACCCTTCAGGACCTGCGCGAGAGTCTTGCCATCAACTATCTCAAAAACAGCGATCTCGGACTGGGGGAAATCGCCTATCTACTGGGATATTCCAATCTGAGCAGTTTTACCGACGCATTCAAACGCTGGGTCGGGGAGAGTCCCGGACGATACAGGGCGACTGTAGCGGCGGATACCTGAACGCAGCGCCGGCACTCGACGGTTCGCGAGTTACATCGTTCGGCGATACCTGTGTCTTCGCGGCCATGTCACGGCCAGACCGGCAATTGGATCTGGTCAGGGCGGCATTCCGATGTTATTGCCCTGTTAGCGCTATCATGAATACCAACCATAGACGAACTCCGTCATGAAGGAGAAGAAACATGTCTGCGAAACTCGCAATCAACGGTTTCGGTCGTATCGGTCGCTGCGTTCTGAGGGCCTGGATTGAATCCGGTCGCACCGATGTTGAAATTGTTGCAATCAACGATCTGGCCCCGACCGAGGCCAATGCCCACCTTCTGCAATTTGATTCTGTTCATGGCCGCCTGAACGCGGATGTGACGGTCGAAGACGATGCATTGGTGATCAACGGCCACCGTATCCGCGTCACGCAAGAACGCAATCCGGCGGACCTGCCGTGGGATGATATCGATGTCGCGCTGGAATGCACCGGGGTGTTCACCAAACGGGACAAGGCGGCCGCCTATCTTGAGAACGGCTCGGGCCGAGTTCTGATTTCGGCACCGGGTGACGGCGCGGACAAGACCATCGTTTACGGCGTCAACCATCAGGGCCTCACCGCAGAAGACACGATCGTATCCAATGCATCCTGCACTACCAACTGTTTGGCTCCGGTGGCCCAGATTCTGGACGATGCGTTCGGCATACGCACCGGGTATATGACCACGATCCATTCCTACACCGGCGATCAGCCAACGCTCGATACCGCGCATCGCGACCTCTATCGCGCGCGTGCGGCGGCGCTGTCGATGATCCCGACTTCGACGGGGGCGGCACGGGCCGTCGGACTTGTTTTGCCACAACTCAAGGGCAAACTTGATGGATCGGCGATCCGTGTTCCAACGCCGAACGTGTCTGTTGTGGATCTCAGCTTTCTGCCTGACCGCGCGGCGACCGCTGACTCGGTGAACGATGCTATACGCGCGGCGGCGGCCTCTGGCCCGCTTCAAGGCGTTCTGGGTGTCAGCGACCTTCCGTTGGTTTCGTCAGACTTCAACCATAACCCGCTATCCTCGATACTGGCCACTGCGCAGACCCATGTAGGCGATGGCGGGATGGTGCGTGTTCTCAGCTGGTATGACAACGAGTGGGGTTTCTCCAACCGTATGCTGGATACAGCAAAAGCGATGCAGGCAACTCTGGCTTGACCTGATCGACTCTGCGGTGCGCGGCAAACTGCGCACCGCCCATGTCCCTGCAATTCAGGGACAATACGCCAGCCCTCCACTTTTTTGTTTCTGTTGAGTTCGTGAAAACGAACCAAATCTGCCCAATTTTAGACTTAAACAAAGTGTCTTTTATAAAAACCCGAGCGGATGTTGCTGTCAGTGATATCCACCCTCCCACGGCCCTTGTTTTGGACAATGAGTGTTTTGTTTTGCGTGTGAGTTAGGCTTGGTGAAAGATGCTCCTCACGGGGGCCGTTTTTCGCCGCTTAAGTCGTGGAGTATGTCGCGGCTTTTGGAGGGTTTGCTCGGGGGAGTTCATGGCGAAGTTTTCGCCGCAGTGACCGTGCAGTTTGCGGATGTTGGAGTAACGAATGCAAAACCGATTTGAGATGCCGATGGCGACAGCAGCATTGTTTAACGTCAAAGATCGCGCATTTTCCCTGAAAGATATTTTTATTCCTCCAGTTTCAGTATTCATGTCCGGCCCTGTTGCGAGCGGGGCAGGAGGCACCACAAGAGTGCCAAGCCGCCGGGTTTCACGCAGTGGGAATGCCTACCTGGCTTGGGGAAAGCGCGCGTTTGACGTGACGCTGGTGGTTCTGTCGGCGCCGGTTGTTTTGCCGTTTGTGTTGTTTTTCGCGTTGTTGCTTTGGATTGAAGGTGGAAATCCTTTTTACCGTCAAGCGCGTGTGGGTCGCGGTGGCAAGCAGTTTTCTATGCTCAAGCTGCGCAGCATGGTGACAGATGCCGATGCGCGTCTGGCCCGTGTCCTTGAGAGCGATCCGGATATGCGCGCAGAGTGGGAAACCACCCAGAAGCTGCGCAATGATCCCCGTATCACACCGCTTGGTGCTCTGCTTCGTCAGACCTCGCTGGACGAGTTGCCACAGCTTTGGAACGTTCTGATCGGTGAGATGAGCCTTGTTGGGCCGCGTCCGATGCTGCCCGAGCAACTGGCTCTGTACGGTGATGCGTCGGATTATGTTGCGCTGACGCCGGGCGTCACCGGCATCTGGCAGGTTTCCACTCGTAACGAGAGCCATTTTTCTCACCGTGCCACGATCGACGCAGAGTACCGCAAAGTCGTGTCGTTGAAGACAGATGTGTCCCTGCTGCTCAAGACAGTTAGCGTTGTGCTGCGTCGCACTGGTTGCTGATCTCTGGAAGCCCGCAAAACGCGTGACATGACATTTTTGTGATCGGCGGTCGGCCGGGTGGACCTGAAGATGTTCGCGCCTAGTTGATTTGGCATGAAACATTTGTTCCGCTCTGGCCTGCCGCCTCTGCTTTTCGTCCTGCTTGTCGCGGGCTGTGACACGTCCCAACAATCGCAATCGCGCCCCCAAAGCGCAGCGGATGCGCTCGCGGAATGTGTCGAACTCGGATTCGTCCCCGGCACTTGGGAGATGGAGCGCTGCCTGAAAGCTGACACCAGCGTTCAGCGCCTGGTGCTGGTGGATCAGGCAACTTACGGAACCTTCTGAATTTTTCCTTCGGATTCATTAATATGTTGCCCTGTCTCTGGGAGGGCAAACACAAATCTTGTGCACCCGTTTGCGGGTTTAGTTTGACACGAGAATTAAATCGGGAAACACTCCGACGCAGAGTTCTTGGGGGGAGCACATGTTTATCGGCCTTGATCTGGGCACGTCCGGAGTGCGTGCCTTGTTGGTGGATGATGCAGGCAAGGCGGTTCACTGCGCCGAGGCCGCATTAACCGTCGCGCATCCACATCCGGGCTGGAGTGAGCAGGACCCAGCAGACTGGGTCGCCGCCGCAACGGCAACATTGCGACAACTGCGAAACGACAAGCCGGATGAGATGGCGCGCCTACGGGGAATCGGGCTTTCGGGCCATATGCATGGGGCCACGTTGCTGGATGAACGCGGCGAAGTGCTTCGACCCTGCCTATTGTGGAACGACACGCGGAGCCATGAACAGGCTCAGCAGTTTGATGCGCTGCCCGGTATGCGCGAGATATCGGGCAATATCGTGTTTCCGGGTTTTACCGCGCCCAAGGTCGCTTGGGTTGCCGAGAATGAACCGGATGTGTTCGCGCAGGTTGCGAAAGTCCTGCTGCCCAAGGATTATCTTTCCTATTGGCTGACCGGGCGGATGGTGTCGGATATGTCTGACAGCGCCGGCACCTCGTGGCTCGATGTAGGCGCGCGCGCGTGGTCCCTGGAACTGCTGGCGGCAACGGGTATGCGGGCGGATCAAATGCCGGATCTGGTCGAAGGCAGCGACGTGGTCGGACCATTGCGGCCGGACCTTGCCACCGATCTCGGATTGCCCGAGGGCGTGCAGGTTATGGCGGGCGGTGGTGACAATGCTGCGTCGGCCTGCGGCGTCGGAGCATTGGCCGAAGGTGACGGGTTTGTTTCGCTGGGCACATCGGGTGTCCTGCTCGCAGCACGCGACGGGTTTGCCCCGCGCGCCGAAAGCGCCGTACATACCTTTTGCCACGCGATCCCCGATACCTGGTACCAGATGGGCGTGATTCTGGCGGCAACTGACAGCCTGAACTGGTTGTCGCGCGTCACAGGTGTGGGTGCCGCAGAGCTAACCCGCGAACTCGGCGATACGATCACAAAACCCGGCACGCTGCGGTTTCTGCCTTACCTGTCAGGAGAGCGTACGCCGCACAACGACAGCGCCGTGCGGGGCGCGTTTGTCGGGTTGGATATCGCCATGGACCGAACCGATATGACCCGTGCGGTTGTCGAAGGGGTCAGCTTTGCATTGCGCGACAGTCTCGAAGCGCTGCGCCTGACTGGAGCAAACCTGTCACGCGTGCTGGCGATCGGCGGTGGCGCGCGGTCGCGCCATTGGGTCGAGTTGCTTGCCACAGTTTTGAACATGCCGGTCGATTTGCCTGAACAGGGTGATTTCGGTGCGGCACTTGGTGCGGCAAGGCTGGCGATTTGTGGCGTGACAGGCGCCGCCCCATCGGATGTGATGACCAAACCCCCAATCGCCGAAACCATCGCGCCACGCGCTGATCTGCGTGCCGCCTATGATGATGCCTATGCCGCCTTTGCGGCGTCTTACCCAACACTGAAGGCCATGCCATGACCCAATCGTTTTTCGCCGACATCAAACCCGCCCGCTATGGAGGGTCTGACAGCACTGATCCTATGGCCTTTCACCACTATAACCCGGACGAGATCGTCATGGGCAAGCGGATGGAAGATCACCTGCGGTTTGCCGTTGCCTACTGGCACTCTTTTGCCTGGGAGGGCGGAGATCCATTCGGCGGGCAGACATTCGAGCGGCCCTGGCATCCACAAGACGATATGGGGCGTGCCAAGATCAAGGCGGATGCAGCGTTTGATATGTTCGATATCCTTGGGGTGCCCTATTTCTGCTGGCACGATGCCGATATCCGCCCCGAAGGCGCGACATTTGCCGACTCCTTGCGCAATTTCGAAGAGATCATCGACTATTTCGCGGAAAAAATGGAAAGCCGCAAAGTTGCCCTGTTATGGGGCACGGCCAATATGTTCAGCCATCGACGCTGGATGTCGGGGGCATCGACCAACCCGGATCCCAATGTCTTTGCATGGTCTGCGGCAACGGTGAAAACCTGCATGGACGCGACGCATCGTCTGGGTGGCCAGAACTATGTCTTGTGGGGCGGTCGCGAAGGGTATGAAACGCTGCTCAACACCGATCTGACCCGCGAGTTGGATCATATGGGCCGCTTTCTCAGCATGGTGGTCGATTACAAGCACAAGATCGGTTTTGAGGGCACGATCCTGGTCGAGCCCAAACCGCAGGAACCGTCCAAACATCAATATGACTACGATGCGGCGACCTGCATCGGGTTTCTGCGCAAATACGGTCTTGAGGGCGAGGTGAAACTGAACCTTGAGCAGGGACATGCCATTCTTGCGGGACATACGTTTGAACATGAAATCGCGGTGGCGGCATCCGAGGGTATGCTCGGCAGCATCGACATGAACCGAAACGATTATCAATCGGGCTGGGACACCGACCAGTTCCCCAACAATGTGCCCGAGGTTGCGCTGGCTTATTATCACATCCTGCAGGCAGGGGGCTTTGTCACTGGCGGCACCAATTTTGACGCCAAGCTGCGGCGGCAGTCATTGGATGCAGAGGATCTGATCGCCTCGCATGTCGGTGCGATGGATGTTTGTGCGCGCGGTATTAAGGCGGCGGCTGCGATGATCGAGGATGGCGGGCTTGATGCTGCATTGGCCGAGCGGTACGGCGGTTGGGATACGCACGCAGCGCAGGCCATGCTCGACAGCGATTTGGACACGATTTTTCAAACCGTGCAGTCTGGTGAAATCACCGCCGTGCCGCGTTCCGGGCGGCAGGAGAAATTGGAGAACTACGTTAACCGCTTTGTCTGATCGGCTTGCGAACGGGTTTTGCTGCGCTGCGGTTCTGATCGCAGTGTCGGCGGCCCCGGTGGGCGCAGGGCCGCTGCCAGAGGCCGATGCCCGCTTTGCCGATCACAGTCTGGAAGAAATCACGCTCGGACGTCTGCTTTACTATGATCCGATCCTCAGTGGCAGCAAGACAGTTTCCTGCGCCAGTTGCCATCATCCACGGTTTGCAACAGGCGACGGCGTATCGCTGGGCTTTGGTGATGGTGGTTTGGGCCTTGGTCCTGATCGTCGCATC
Organism: Sedimentitalea sp.; assembly: GCF_039973035.1. Taxonomy (NCBI): domain Bacteria; kingdom Pseudomonadati; phylum Pseudomonadota; class Alphaproteobacteria; order Rhodobacterales; family Paracoccaceae; genus Sedimentitalea; species Sedimentitalea sp. The sequence goes on along the minus strand of NZ_JBDWLR010000078.1, from coordinate 49,360 downwards.
GATCCGGACAACCCGCCAGAGCAACGTATTCCGCGCAATGCGCCTGCGCTGTTCAATCTGGGGGCGGAGGAATTCACGCGATTCTTTCACGATGGCCGACTTGAAGCGGACCCAACACGCCCATCGGGCCTACGCACGCCGTTGGGCGCGGATATGGAGCGCGGATTTGCTTCGGCACTCGCGGCGCAGGCCATGTTCCCAGTGCTTTCCGGTGACGAGATGGCAGGGCATTATTCGGAAAACGATGTGGCGCAGGCCGTTCGTCAGGGTGTGTTGACCGGCGAGGGCGGAGCATGGTCGATCTTGTCCGCTCGGGTCGAGGCGACCCCGCAGTATCGTAAACAGTTTGATGCGGTGATCGGAGAGAGGTCGATTGCCTTCGCAGATATCGCCAATGTGATTGCGGCGTTCATCGCGTTTGAATGGCGTGCTGATAACAGTCCGTTTGACGCCTTTCTGCGCGACGGCACTCCGCTGCCCGCAGCGGCAATGCGGGGGATGGACCTGTTCTATGGTGCGGCTGGCTGTTCTGCCTGTCATGCGGGACAGTTTCAGACCGATCACGATTTCCACGCCATCGCGATGCCGCAGATCGGACCGGGCAAGGCCGCGCGATTTGAGCGCCACAATCGCGATGTGGGACGGATGCGGGTGACGGGAAATGCGGAGGATGCCTATCGCTTTCGGACGCCATCCTTGCGCAACGTGACGCACACGGCGCCCTACGGTCATGCGGGCGCGTTCGCCACGCTGGACGCGGTTGTGCGACATCATCTTGATCCGATTGCAAGTCTTCGCCGCTTCGATGCGTCACAGATGGTGTTGCCGACGCCAGCGTTTGATACGGATCTCGCGGTGCTTGCTGACTTTGATGAAATCGCCAGAATTGCCGCTGCAAACGAATTGCCATCCCAATCGATGTCGGACGCGGATATCGCCGATCTGTTGGCATTTCTTGAAACTTTGACAGACCCCCAAAGTCTGTCAGGGCGACTTGGCGTTCCGAAAACGGTGCCAAGCGGACTAACGCTTGACTGACAAACGCGATGCGAGCGGCCATCGAGGCCCCTCGCATCGACGCCTTCGGCGTGCGCATGGTTGCGAACGATGTGCAAGAGTTCGTCACGATCCACCAGGCGCCAATGTAAGACACGCTTGGCGTCACTCTTGGGAGAGAGGGCGGGTCACGGTGTAGGTTGAGTAAGGCGTCGTGGACTGATCCGTCCAAGGAGACACGGCCCCATCGGGCCAGATCACGCGCAGCTGGGACTTTGCCGCTGATCCAAGGCCAAAGTGCTCGGCAACGTTGCTGCCGCCGGCGTGGCCACCGCCAATCGTTATCTCGCGCGCCTGTGTGACGCCATTTGCCCTGACTTCGACCCATGCGCCAACTGCATCTACGTTTGGTGCGGACTGTCGCAGGGAGATGGCGATCGCATTGCCGGGGTCACGGGTGATGTTCTGCCAAACCTCAAGAGGCGCGCGCCGATTGACGACAGCGACATCCAGCAACCCGTCGCGATTCAGATCGACCATGGCCGCTCCACGCCCACGATGCATGCTGGCAAGCCCGGCCTCTGCGCCCATTTCGAAGAATGACCCATCGGACTGTTGCACGAGCAGATTGTTGGGGTCTTCCATTGCGCTGTCGGGCATCTGTTCGACATTGCCTTTACTGATAAAAGCATCGTCGCGTCCGTTATTCTGGACGTCGCCGAATGCGACATGCCAACCGGTCGACGGGCGCCCATCACCGCCCAGATAGGGCCGGTGCGCCGTGGTTCCGAGCGCATAAGGCGCATCGGTGTATTCGGGCCGACTTTTGCCAACAGGGAATTGCAGACGCTGATCGCCCATCGATGTCAGAAACACCTCGGGCAGCCCGTCGCCAGTCAGGTCGCGCGACGCAATGCCCATGCCCCAGAGCTTGTATTCTTTCCATCCATCATCGGCATCATAAAGGCGAGGGGTATCCTCCATCGCCCACATCTGTTCCTGTCCGTCATCGACATAGTAGTGCCGGTCGTTGCTGATCCGCAGATCGGCGCGCCCGTTTCTCCCCCAATCGCTGAACAGCATCGAAAGCGGGCAGTGGCCGGGTGTCAGGGCGCGCGGGGCGGCATAGGTCGCACCCTCGGGCCGATACAGCAGCGTGTCATCGCAGGCGCGGAACGGGCCATCGGGATCGGACCGGTCGACATAATTGCCAAACGCTAGAGTTGGCAGGGATTGACCGGGCTCCCAAGTGGCGGAAAAGGCTGTGGTCCAGCGGTCAGCCGAGATAAATCCAATTGATTGAAAGGGAGAAAACGTGCAGTTTGGCCCCCCCTGCATCAACAGGTTTTCCCCCGCACGAAGAACCGCGAGATCAGTGAAGTCGTCGCTGTCGATATCCAGTGGGTAGGCCCCTGTCACAGATTTCAGCAACAAATGTTGCGGGGTTTCGCTCACAAAACGAATGGTCCCGCCGGGGTCTGACCGGTTAATCAGTAACGTGGCAGGTGCGCTGCCTCCCGCTGCGAACAGCTCGGGCAGGTCATCGCCATTGCAATCGAACACGGCCAAACCACCACCGACATAGTGTTCCCACCCACCTGAATAGATGTGCTCGGGGACATCGACCGCTTGGAAAAGCGGGTCGGCAGAGACGGGCAGGGTTGCGAGCGCCATCAGTAACGCGGAGATTTCACGCAGCATTGTCGCTCAGCCCGGCCAGCGCGAGATCCGTTACGTTGTCCAGTGCATAGGCGGCGGCGCCGCTTGCCCACATGAGATTGCCCCATTTGTGAATCACGACTTCTGGTGGAGATTTGTCGATCTGCACAATCGAGGTGCGGATCGCGGCGATCACATCATCGGCGAAGAGATGATCGAATTGCATTTGCTCGCCCGCGAGAATGATCAACTCGGGATCGAAAATATTGACCAAATTGGCGAGCCCCAAGGCAAACATTCGCCCGGCGCGGTCAACAATGCTGCGGGCCGTGCTGTCCCCGTCGCGTGCGGCATTCAACAGGGTTTCAATGCGGGTGGCGGGCGGTGCATTCGGGTCATCACCCGGAACGGTCATAGCCTCGCGCAAAAGCGCATAGTCGGCGACATAAGCTTCGAGGCATCCACGTTGTCCGCACCGGCAGAGCGCACCATCCAGCTGCACCTTGGTATGCCCGAATTCGGCGCCGCACCCGCGCGTGCCGCGGTAGAGTTGTCCGCCAATAACCAGCCCCATGCCGACGCCGCTCTCGATCGTTACGACGATGAAATCCGAATGGGACTGGCCGAGGCCAAAGGTTTTTTCCGCGACTGCGACGAGGTTGGCGTCGTTATCGATGAACACCGGGCGGCCCAGACGGCGTGTCAGGATCTCGCCGAAACCCACATTGCGTTCCGTCAGCGAGGGAGACCAATAGACGACCCCCGCGGCGGCCTGCACAATCCCGGCGATGCCGAGGCCCACGCCGGATATGTCATCTGTCGTCAGGCCCGCACGGCGCGCCAGATTCTCGACCGCGTCGGCAAAGACATCGGCCAGATGATCCGGAGCGAACGTTGCGGCCGGCATCTGTGTTTCCAGCTCGGCGAGTTGCTTACCCTCAAAGTCCAGCAGGACCAGAGACAGCTGCCGGTTCGAGACTTTTGCCCCGACAAGCGCATGGGCGCGGCCGCGAATCTTCAGGTCGACCCGTGGCCTGCCACGTCGCGCATCTGCGGCGGACTCTGGCCTCGCAATCTCTTCGATCAGGCCCGCGTGCAGCAGTTCTGCGGTGATCGTGGTGACGGTTGCGCGGCTCATCCCGGTTTGATTGGCCAGTTCGATGCGGGGCACACGACCGGACAATCTGATTTGCTTGAGCAGCCTGCGCCGACCATACTCTCTTGCTAAAACAACCATCTATGCTGCCATTCCTACCTGGGTCTGCCTGGGTCTGCCTGTACTGCGAGCGCCGTGATCGTCTGGTCTGCGTTTATGCGACAGCGCCCCGACAAGGTAATTTTTCCTAGCCTAGACAATTTAATTTGATTTTAAAATTAAAATACCGCACCATTTGACAGGTGGCTCGCGGACTCAGCCGATCAGCAAGATGCCACTACAGTTCTGGAGGAGGACACATGAGAATCTTTGCAGCCGCAACGGCGGTGATCACCGGGGCCGTCATCGGCACCGCAGCTTTTGCCGAGGATGCCGTTGTCGGCGTCAGCTGGTCGAATTTTCAGGAAGAACGGTGGAAGACCGATGAGGCGGCGATCAAGGCCGAGCTCGAAAAACATGGAGCGACATATATCTCGGCTGACGCGCAAAGTTCGTCGGCCAAACAATTGTCTGATGTCGAGAGCCTGATCGCACAGGGTGCGACCGCGCTGATCATATTGGCGCAGGACGCACAGGCGATTGGCCCGGCAGTACAGGCCGCTGCGGACGAAGGTATCCCGGTCGTCGGATATGACCGTCTGATCGAAGACCCGCGCGCGTTTTATCTGACCTTTGATAACGTCGAGGTTGGCCGGATGCAGGCGCGTGCCGTTTTCGAAGCCGCGCCAAGTGGTCGTTATGTCATGATCAAAGGCTCGCCAACCGATCCAAACGCGGACTTCTTGCGGGGTGGTCAGCAAGAGATCCTGCAAGCGGCAATTGACGCGGGCGATATCGAAATCGTGGGCGAGGCCTATACCGACGGCTGGCTTCCGGCGAACGCGCAGCGCAACATGGAGCAGATCCTGACCGCGACCGACAACGGTGTCGATGCAGTCGTCGCCTCCAACGACGGTACGGCTGGTGGTGTGGTTGCTGCACTGACCGCGCAAGGCATGGATGGCATTCCGGTCTCGGGACAGGATGGCGATCACGCGGCGCTGAACCGGGTCGCCAAAGGGACACAGACCGTTTCGGTCTGGAAGGATGCCCGCGATCTTGGTAGCGCCGCCGCCCGTATCGCTGTCTCGCTTGCCGATGGCACCCAGATGACCGGCATTCAGGATTCTGAGCTTTGGACATCGCCCGGCGGTACCGAGATGAATGCGGTATTCCTTGAGCCGCTGCCGATCACCAAAGACAACCTGCCCGCTGTTGTTGACGCCCAGTGGATCACCCAGGAAGCCCTGTGCCAGGGTGTTACAGACGGCCCCGCGCCCTGTAACTAAGGTACACCAACCACTCACGAGAACATTTCCCCTCCCGGTATTGCACCGGGGCGGGAACCCTTTGCTACAGGACAAGTCATGGCACAGCCCGAACCAGAACTGGCACCGGCACCGCCGCGCAAGAACTTCATCCAGCTGCTTGATATTGATCTGCGATTGCTGGGTATGGTCGGCGCGTTTGTGGTTCTCTGTATCGCGTTTGACGTGATGACAGGCGGGCGTTTCCTGACCCCGCGCAACATTTTCAACCTGACAATCCAGACTGTGTCGGTTGCAATCATGGCCACTGGGATGGTGTTCATTATTGTTACCCGGCATATCGACCTCAGCGTCGGCGCGCTTTTGGCGACCTGCTCTGCGGTGATGGCGATGACGCAGACGGACTGGTTGCCAAACGCACTGGGCCTTGGGCTGGGAAATCCGCTGATCCCTTGGGTGACGATTGCGTTCGGGTTGCTGGTTGGCACGCTGATCGGGGCGTTTCAGGGGTGGCTTGTGGGGTATCTCACGATTCCGGCCTTTATCGTGACGCTCGGTGGGTTGCTGATCTGGCGGAATGCCGGTTGGTATCTGACAAGCGGCAAGACAATTGGTCCGCTGAACCCGACGTTTGAAAAGTTCGGAGGCATCAATGGCACGCTTGGCGCGACCGGATCGTGGATCGTCGGTGGCCTTGCGCTGGCCGGTGCACTCTACGGGCTATACGCGGCGCGGCGGAACAAGACGCGGCATGGGTTTACAGTCAAACCGCTCTGGGCCGAAGGTGTCCTGGCGCTGATATGTACTGTGTCGATCCTTGGGTTTGTTGCGGTACTGAATGCCTATCAGGTCCCGACCCGGCGGCTGGAACGGATATTCGAAGAACAGGGGCAGGTAATGCCCGAAGGGTTCACCCAATCCTACGGCATTCCGATTTCGGTGCTGCTCCTGATCTTCATTGCGATCATCATGACGATCACGGCGCGGCGAACGCGCTTTGGTCGCTATATTTTCGCTACCGGTGGCAACCCGGATGCGGCTGAGTTGAGCGGCATCAACACCCGCTGGCTGACCGTCAAGGTGTTTGCGCTGATGGGTGCGCTTTGTGCGATTTCCGCGGTCGTGGCCTCGGCGCGTCTGACCAACCATTCCAACGATATTGGTACACTCGACGAATTGCGCGTCATTGCGGCGGCCGTCATTGGCGGCACCGCACTTGCCGGTGGCCTTGGAACCATTCATGGTGCGATCCTCGGCGCACTGATCATGCAATCGTTGCAGTCTGGCATGGCCATGGTGGGTGTTGATGCGCCGCTGCAGAATATCGTGGTTGGCGCGGTGCTCGTACTCGCGGTTCTGATCGACATCATCTATCGTAAACGAACCGGAGGCGCGTGATGACCGAGACACCCCTTGTCGAGATGCGCGACATCTGCATCAGCTTTGGCGGCGTTCATGCCGTCGATCATGTCAGCGTTGATCTCTTTCCCGGCGAAGTGGTCGGGCTGCTTGGTCACAATGGCGCAGGCAAGTCGACCCTGATCAAGATTCTTTCAGGTGCCTATCAGGCGGATTCGGGCGAGATCATGATCAAGGGCGAGCGGGCGCAGATCGGAAACCCGCGGGATGCACGCCGTTACAAGATCGAAACCATCTATCAAACGCTTGCACTGGCGGACAATCTGGATGCTTCCAGCAACCTGTTTCTGGGGCGCGAACTGGTGACGTCGCTGGGGCTGGTTGACGAAGACGCGATGGAGGCAGAGACCCGCAAGATCATGGCGCGGCTCAATCCAAATTTCCAGAAATTCAGCGATCCGGTTTCAGCCCTTTCAGGGGGTCAGCGGCAATCCGTGGCCATCGCGCGGGCGGTGTATTTCGATGCGCAGATCCTGATCATGGACGAACCCACTGCCGCCTTGGGGCCACATGAAACCCAGATGGTGGCCGAATTGATAAGCCAGCTGAAGGCAGAGGGCATCGGGATTTTTCTGATCAGCCACGACATTCACGACGTGATGAAACTGTGTGACCGGGCCAGCGTGATGAAAAACGGCAAGCTCGTCGGCACGGTTGATGTCGATGATGTGACGGACGATGATCTGCTGGGCATGATCATTCTGGGCAAGCAACCCGCTGCCGTTTCGGGGTAGGCGATGAACGAGGCGTGTAGATGACAGTACTCGTTGCGGATGTCGGGGGCACCAACACCCGTCTCGCGCTTGTTGACGACGTCAACGAGGTTCCGGCAGCGGCGCATTTTACCAATGATCTGTTCGACACATTTCCCGAATTGCTCGCGACCTATGCCAAGCGTCAAACGTTGCCGGATCTTGCTGGTTTTTGTATCGCCGTTGCCGGTCCGGTGACATCGGAAACCGCACGCCTGACCAATCGGGATTGGCACTTTGACAAGGTGGAAATCGCCGGGTTGCTCCCCGGTCTTGCGTCAGGTTCGGTGCGCCTGATCAATGATCTGGCGGCGCTCGGCTATGCTTTGCCTGCACTATCCGGCGCGCAGCTGGCCGAAATCAAGGCACCGTTGCCCGGTTCCGGGACGAGCGGTCAGGCGCTCGTCGTCGGGTTGGGAACCGGCGTAAATGTCTGCCTCGTAAAATCCACACATACCGCGAGCGTGGTGGTCGAGGCGGAATTGGGTCACGTGAGCCTGCCCAGCGGCGTGTCCGAGCCGTTGTCCGCTGTGATCGGGGCCGAGAGTGCGGCGTTCCCGTCGGTCGAAGAACTGTTTTCGGGGCGCGGCGTGTCGCGGTTGTTTCGCATTCTGTCCGAGGGCGAGGAAAGGTCTGGCCCCGATATTCTGGCTGACTATGAGGCGGGGATGGGCGGTGCCGTGGCCGAGACCGTCGATTTGCTCGCCGGTCTGTTGGGGCGGATGGCCCGCGAACTGGTCTATATGTACCAGCCCTTTGGCGGCATCCATTTTGCAGGCGGCGTCGCGCGGGGGATTCTGATCTCTGCGGCGCGCGCAAAATTTCTCGCGAGCTTTGACGTCCCCGGACGGTTTGCAGAGCATGGTGGTCGGGTGCCCGTTCGATTGATCACCGACGACGCAGCCGCCTTGACAGGAGCCGCGCAGGTGATTCTGAACGCCGCCAGCAAGTGACGTTTCGCCGAACCCTTGCTGATCAGTAGTCACGCTCAAAAAAGAGACCGATTCCCGTGTCGCCTTCGCGATCAACGGACCCTTTGACCGTCAGGCTGTCTGTCAGGTCGAAGTTGAGGTTGATCTCGGTATCACCCTCGGTGTTCACGGTGATGTCGGTATAGACCCCGTCGGCCAGATACTTGCCCGCCCCGAACTGTGCGTTGCCATCATCGTCAGAGCCGATGTCAAAGGTATCCACGCCCAACTCGTCGCGCGCTTTGGAGTTTACACCACCTCCTGCACCGCTCAGCGTTGCGAGTGATGCAGCCAATTGTGCGATCTTGATCGGAGAGAGTTCGGAATACTGGTTGCCAAAGAGCAGCATCGCCAAGGCTTCTTCGCTTGGCCGCTCTGGGTCAGATTCCACTTTAACCGTTGGCTTTGTGACGGGGCCAGAAATCTCAAGTGTCGCGTCGCCATCCGATGTCGTCGTCGTGGCGGCAAACTCCATATAAGGTTCAAGGTTGCCCTGAAGAGTGACGAGCCCCTTGGTGAGTTTGAGCCGCCGCCCTAGCAGTTCCAGATTACCTCGGATAAGATCAATGGAGCCTGAGGGAACCACCTTTGCGACGGTCCCCTGAACCAGAATGTTCCCACCCAACTCTGCCTGCAGGCCACGCCCGCGCACAAAAACCTTGTTTGCGGCGACAAGTCGGATGTCGAGTGCGATGTCCGGTCCGCCGCCGCTGTCTTTTGAGGTCTTGATCAGCCCTGCACGGCTACGCGTCGTCCGTTGGGCCGAGGTTTCACCGACAAAGCTGATGTCAGGAACCGGAGCCGCGCCCAGTGAACCCGACAACGAGTTGATGTCGATATTGGTTTCTCCGAACTGGATGTCTCCGGCCAAACGTCCGCTGCCTGTCAGGGCACCGGTAAAGGCGAGACGCCCATTGGCGGAAGATTCAAAGATCACATTGTCGGTCAGGATCAATTGTTGGATTTCGGTGATGATCGAGGCGTCAAAGGGCGGGGCCAGACTTACTGGTCCGGTGATGACCACTCTGCCGCCCGCGCGCGGTGCGGCAGTGACTGACAGGTTCGCGCTGCCGTTGGCTAATGTGATTTCTGCATCGAGATCATCAATGGCCTGGCTGACCGAGGGGATCGCAACCGTGGTGTTGTTGGTAGTGATGCGCCCGCTCAGCGACTCGGGTTTTGGCTCGCCTTTGAGTGCGAGATCGAAATTCGCAATGCCGCGCACAGAATTCGGTTTGATGAACCTGTCGGCAATTCCAAGCTGCAATTGCCCCGTTGCGGTGACATCGGAAACCAGTGTGGTCTGGTTGACGGTGCCGCCAATTTTCGCAGACAACGCACCCGGCCCGGTGGCGTCGGTGGCTATGGTCCAGATATCGGAATCACGCTTTGCGGTGCCTTTTGCCGTGACCTGTCCAGGGAAATCAGACACGAATCTTTCGACGCGGACGACTGTGGCGTCATAGGTCGCATCGATATTGCCGTCGGGCGCCATGCTCCCCGACAGCTTGGCAGTTGACCCGGAAGGACCCTTGGCATCGGTTGCAACCTGCCAAGTCTCGTCGGCACGATTTGCAGTACCGTTGATATTCAGCGAACCTGCCAGTTCGGGAACAAACCTCTCGAGCTTTGCTATCGTGGCATCGTAGCGTGCGTTGATGGTGCCATCCGGCGTCATGCTTCCCGCGAGATTAGCGACGGACCCGGCTGGTCCCTTGACGTCACTCGCGACTTTCCAGCTTTCGTCAACCCGCGATGCCGTTCCCTTGGCATTGATTGATCCGACAACCTGCGGAATGAACCGTTCGATCTTGGCAAAGGTGGCATCGTAGTTGGCCTTTAGGTCGCCCTCTGCGCTCATGCTTCCTGCGATGCGTGCAACCGAACCTGTGGGGCCTTTGACATCACTGGCAACCTGCCAGGCGTTTTCGACCCGTTGCGCCGAACCCTTGGCATTGATGGACCCGACGATTTGCGGAACGAACCTTTCAACGCGGGCGAACGTGGCGTCATAGCTTGCGTCGATTTCGCCCTCTGGAGTCATGGTGCCATTGAGCTGCGCAAACGAACCAGACGGTCCTTTTACGTCACTTGCAATTTCCCAAGCATTGTCGATGCGTTTCGCCGTGCCCTCGGCGGCGATTGATCCAACGAGTTGCGGAACAAAGCGTTCGACCTTGGCAAGTGTTGCGTCATAGCGTCCGTCAATCGCACCCTCCGGTGTCATGCTGCCTGCGAGCTCTATGATGGAACCGTCCGGTCCCTTGATGTCGCTGGTCACCTGCCAAAGATCATCCTCGCGTGTGGCCCGCCCTTCGGCGCGGATGGTGCCAACCAGTTGCGGTACGAAATTCTCGACGCCGCCGAGCACAGCATCATAGCTGAGGTCCACGGTTCCATCGGACGAAAGATTTCCGTCAAGATCGGCAAACGAATCTGCGGGACCGGTCACGCGAAGTTTTCCTCTGGCCGTTGATTCGGTCTGAACCATATCGCCTTTGATGATCACGGGTCCGCTCAGGTCTGGAACAATCCGCGCCAGATCATCTAGCTGTGCGTTGAATTCCAGGGTGGTATCGCCGCTGCGGACTTCTCCGGTTGCGTAAGCGGTCAGGGCGGTTCCATCCAGAGTGAAGCGCTGAATGTCCAATCCGTCTTCGTCGCGTTCGGCCTGCAACACAAGCGTCGACTGACCTGTGATCAATGGGTCAACCTGCGCGATGCCGCTCTTGAGGTCCTGCGCATCGACGTTCAGGTCAAAGTCGAACATACCGCTGAGCGGTGCTCCGGTGCCAGTTACGGTCGCGGTTACGGATCCACCCAGATCACGACCTGCGATGGCCGAGAACCGGGACAGGTCGGATGCGGTCAAGCCCGCCGTGCCATCAACGTTGAACCCGCTTTCCAATCCGTCGATTTCGGCCTCTACCGTCGCCGAATAGTCGGTGCCAGTCATCACGAAATCGCTGAGCGACAGCACAGAGCCTGTTTCGGCCGCAAAGCTCCCGTTCAGTTCAATATCCGTCCCGACGGCGTCATCAAGTGCGTCATCGGTGAAATCGATCCCTCGGATCGCCGCGTTGAGTTTGCCCGCAAACGACATCCCGTCAGTCTGATCCAGTTCGCCACCTGCGTTGATTTGACTGCGCGTGACAATCAGATCGGGCCGGTTGAGCTGATCAACGCTCAGGACAAGGTTCCATGCGTTGTCATTGTCCGCCTCGAACTCTGCAGACAGAACCGCCGCCTGAAGCGCGGTGCGAGGCTCGCCAATTGGCAGGACAACCTCGTCGCCTTCTGGTGGGGTAATGCGCCCTTGCAGGACGACACGTTCCAACTCCCCCGATCCGGCAATATTCAGTGCACCGTTCATCATGAGCGCGTCAGACAGCATGTCAAAGCGTTCGATCGCGATGCGCCCGTCGGGGTCGGATTGGCCCGACAGGTTCAGTTGTGTGTCCGCGCCAAAGAATTCGCGATACTGGGCCGCCAGCAGGGGCGTGACATCTCCGGCCAAGTTCGCGTCGAACGCAATACTTTGCTGTGCGTTGGTGCCGGCTTCGGGATCGGTCACACCTTGCAGGCGAACCTGCCCAGCCAACCGCTCGACCTCATCCGAAGCGAGGCCGATGTCGGCAGTGAAATCGCTGACCGGGCCTGCGCCCTTGGCGGTTAGCAGGATCGATGGTCGGTCGGGAATGGACAGCAGCTCGGATACAAGACCGTCATCATCTTCGGCCAGTGTCAGATCAACCGATATCTGGCTTGTTTTGTTCTCAAAACCGGCAATCAGGTCCAGCTTGTCAGTGTCCCGGTCAAGTCGGACAATGCCGAGATTTGTTTTCAGGCTGCCGTCTGCAAGGGTCAGCGCGCCCGTGACCGAGAGTTCTGCGGCGATGCCAATCAGAGGTTCACCAAGTTCGACCCGATCGATTTTCAATTCGCCGAGTTCGATGGAAACCGGCAACTCGGGCAGCTGGAAAGGGGTCGCTTCTGCGGCTGGCAAGGGCTCGGCGGACTCGGTGGGTTTGGGCTTGCGTGCGACGATGATTTCGCCCGCACTCAGCGTGTTGACCGAGAAACGCCCCCGGATGAGGGCGAGGCGATTCCAGTCAAGCAGCACGTTAGAGACCGTGAGCCAAATACCATCGTCATCAGAGACGGTCAGTTTCTTGATGCTCGCCTGCGAACTGAAAGCACCTTCCAGCCCGGTCACTTTGATATAGCGATTGTCGCCGGACAGATTGTTCTGCAGCAGGTCGACGAGAAAGCCGCCGCTCTCTTCCTCTTCTTGCGCATGGACCAGAGAAGAGCAGCAAGTCAGCGCAATCAGCGCATATGTTACGATCCGCATCAAAACGCCTGTCCAATACCAAGATAGAATTGAAGCCCGTCTCCGGTGGTGCCCTCAACCGGTAAGGCAAGGTCAAGTCGCAACGGACCCAATCCGCCCAGATCATATCGCACACCCAGACCTGCGCCTGACTGATAGGGTGAACCACTGGTCACGAATTGATCCTCTCCGACGGCCGCGATGTCAAAGAAACCGACCAGAGAAATGCTCTCGGTGATTCGGCCCCGGACTTCGGCCGAAACCCCGAGCAAAGAACGTCCGCCCGAAATGCCGCCGTTGGCCGGAACACCCAGTGATTGATAGGGTTGTCCGCGCACGGTGCCAGCACCCCCTGAATAGAAGAGAAACTCCGGAGACACATCTTGCAGGCTGGGTCCGATCAACGTGCCCAACTGAACACGCCCTGCCAGAACGATCGACGCGCTTGATGTCAGGCTCAGATAGCCGCGGGCGTCGAAATAGCCCGACAAACCGGATTCGGTGTCGGAAAAGCCGAGGTAGGGGGTCACGAAAGAATCAAGAAAGAAGCCTTTTGTGGCGCTGACCTTGCTATCGCGCCTGTCCCAGTTGACCCGTAGCGGGAAGGTCATCATGTAAAAGTCCCGCTCGCCAAAGACGTCGTCTGCACGACTTATCCCGGCGTTGACGCCAAGCTCTGCATACAATGTGTCCGAAAACACCCGGCGGACACCGCCACCCAGATAGAACCGGGTCAGCTGGTAGTGTTCCTGATTGTCCGTGCCGAGTTGTGCGAGGTAGAAAATGCTGTCATCCGGGCCGAGTTTTGCGGGCTGGTCCAGGCGGATCGAAATGCCACCATCAATATCCTCTTGACCGCCGATATTGCTGACGGTGCCCTGAATCTGGAACCGTTCTGCATTGCCAAACAAGTTGCGGTGCATCCAGCTGCCCGACAGTTCCATGCCTTGGCTCGACGAAAGGGAAGCGCCAAACGAAAAGCGGCGTGGAACCTGATCAATCACGACGGCTTCGAAATCCAGTGTTCCATCCGCGTTCGGTGTCTCGGCTTCGTCCAGTGTGACGGACGAGAACGACCCGGTGCGGCGCAGGCGTGTGCTGACCTTTTGCACTTTTTCCGGATCATAGACTTCACCAGACGGAAAACCCGCGATCTTGCTGATTGCTTCAGGGTTGACCGTCGAATCCTGTGGTATCGCGAGCTTGCCAAATAGCAGTTTCGGTCCCGGTGCCAGGGTGATGTCCGCATCCAGTACCGCTTGGCTGTTGTTTGCGACAATGCGCTGCTGACCCACTTGTGCCTTGGCGTATCCAGCGCTTCGCCATGACAGAACCCCGGCAGAGGCGGCATCGCGGATGGCTCCGGTCGTCGCGGTCTGACCTTTTGCAAAGCCTTCGGGAATCTCGGTGCCCGGGCTCAACGGGGCGACCTGTGCCTTGCCAAATGTGAACGCGCGCCCTGTTTGCACCGAAATCGCGACAGAGTTGACTGTGCTGGGCGGGTCCAGAACGGGGATATCGGCAGCCTCCCGCCCATTGACGAGGATGTTGATGACCGGGCTGAAATATCCCTCATCGTACAGAATCTGGATCAGGGTCGTATAATCCGACAGCGACGCGGCCACCAGTTCCTGTGAGGTATCCAACCCATTGGTTTCGGCGTTCATGATCGACGAGGCTGCGGTCAGCCGGTCGACAAGCTCGTCGGATGCGCCGGGAGCGGTCAGGTTGGTCGTCAAGGCCACTGCCAGACCGGGTGCCAGTGCGACACAGGCGGCAAGCAAAGTACGACTTAGGCCAGTCCTCCAACGGACGTTCTGCATGTAGAGTCTCCGGATCGTCAAATTGATTGACGCGGCTACCTCTATGCGACCTCCGCGCGTGCTCCGCCATTAACTATCATGTTCGTGCCCCAAGAAAACCTGAAACTGCGCGATAGACGCACAAGTCTACGATCAGTCCGTTGAACCCTTTTCGGCCATGCGAAACCATTTGACGATTGCGGCGCGATCTTCGGGCTCCATGAATGTCACATTGGCGGGTGGCATTGCGTGGGTGATGCCAGCCTGCAGATAGATTGCCTTGGCATTGCGGGCGATGTCGGCCTCTGTTTCCAACAGCACGCCCTTTGGTGGCCAGAGCAATCCTTCCCAGACCGGTTCGCGAGCATGGCACATCGAACAGCGGCCCATCACGACATCATGTGCATCCTCAAACCCCTCTGCCGCGACCATGCGGCTTTCGTAGGCTGTCAGGGGCAGCGCCTCGGCTGTTTCGACATCGTCGTACATCGGCGCGGTCGACAGCCAGATGATCATGATAAAGAGCAGCGCAGTTACCAGCCAGGTCCAGGTCGGGTTTCCGGCGCCGGCATGTTTGGTATTGAAATAGTGCCGGATTGTTACGCCCATCAAGAACACCAGTGATGCGATGATCCAGTTGTACTCTGTCGCGAACGCCAGTGGGTAGTGGTTCGATAGCATCAGGAAGATCACCGGCAGCGTCAGATAGTTGTTGTGGGTCGAGCGCAGCTTGGCGATCTTGCCGTACTTTGGATCAGGCGTGCGCCCGGCCTTAAGATCGGCAACCACGATCCGCTGGTTTGGCATGATGATAAAGAACACGTTTGCGGTCATGATTGTGGCGGTAAACGCGCCAAGGTGCAGCATCATCGCCCGCCCGGTGAAGATCTGGTTATAGCCCCAGCCCATGGCAACCAGCATCAGGAACAGCAGCACCATCAACAGCGTCGGGCGCTCTGCGAGTGCGGATTTGCAGAGAAAATCGTAGATGATCCAGCCGATCGTCAGCGACGCCGCAGAGATCAATATGCCTTGCCAGACTGCCAGATCCGCCTTGGCCGCGTCGATGAGGTAGAGTTCCGCCCCTGCCCAGTAGACGATCATCAAGAGCGCCGCGCCGCTCAACCAGGTCGAGTAACTCTGCCACTTGTGCCAAGTCAGGTGCTCGGGCATCCGAGCCGGGGCCACCAGATACTTGACCGTGTGATAGAACCCCCCTCCGTGCACTTCCCATTCCTCGCCATGAGCGCCATCGGGCAGGTCGTCGTTGGGCTTCAGCATCAGGTCGAGTGCGATGAAATAGAAGGACGCGCCGATCCAGGCCATGGCCGTGATGACATGCAGCCAGCGAACGGCAAACCCTGCCCAATCCCAGAATGCGGTATAGTCATACATGGTGCGTCTCCTGATTGTATTGCGAGCAGCCTATGCAAACCTGCGTTTGTTCGGTATTCCGATATATTACCAAGCTGTATCAAAAATTCTGGAACAATGTCCTATCTCGACAACATCAGAACCTTCGTCCGTGTCTATGAATTAGGCAGTATGTCTGCGGCTGGGCGGGATTTGCGTATTTCTCCGGCGGTTACGTCGGCGCGTATTTCGCAGTTGGAGGATCACCTGAATGTCCGGCTGTTTCAACGCACCACGCGCAATCTGACCGCGACCGAGCAAGGCAGGGCGTTTTACGACGGGGCCTGTCAGGTTCTGGATAGCGTCGAACAGGCCGAGGCGCAGGTGGTCAACCTGACGGAAAATCCGCGCGGGTCATTGTTTGTTGCAGCACCGCTTGGCGTTGGACGGCGGCTGGTTGCGCCACAGGTGCCGGAATTCCTGGACCAGTATCCTCAGATCGACATGCGGCTGCGGCTGACGGATCGGTCTGTGGATCTGACCACCGAAGGGCTGGATCTCGCGTTTTTCCTGGGACAGCCCGAAGACAGTAACCTACGCATTCGCAAGATCGCCGATTGTCAGCGGGTGATGGTCGCGGCGCCGTCCTATCTGGCGGCACGGGGCCACCCTGCATCGGGTTCTGATCTGGTGAAAGACAAGCATGAATGCCTGAACCTGCGGTTTCCCGGTGCTACGGAATTTCAATGGCGGCTGGTGACGCCGGACGGCCCGCAGCGCTTTGCGGTGACCGGGCGCTATGAGTGTGATGATGGGGATGTGCTGACGGATTGGGCGCTTGGCGGGCAGGGGATCGCGATGAAACCGGTGTTCGAGGTGGCCGAACACATCCGGTCAGGTGCGCTTGTGCCGGTGGCGCAATCCACGCCGCCGACACCGGTTCAGATGGCCTGCCTGTATACGCACCGACGCCATCAGGATCCCAAGACGCGGCTGTTCATGGAGTTCATTTCCGAGCGCGTTGGCGAGGCTGTCAAAAGTGCCGAGGCGCAGGTTCAGCTGCCGCGATAGGTGGAATAGCCGAACGGCGACAGCAGCAAGGGCACATGGTAATGCGCGGCTTCTGACATGCCGAATCGCAGGGGGATCACATCCAGAAAGCGGGGGGATTCCGGTGGTGTGCCCGAGGCATCGAGATAGGCACCGGCGTGAAAGACCAGCTCGTATTCGCCCAGGGCAAATTCGTTGGCTGGCAATATCTGCTCGTCCGTGCGCCCATCATCATTGGTTGTCAGCGTCTTCAAGTGCGTCCGCTCAGTCCCATCAAGACGAAAGAGCTCGATCCGGATGCCCTCGGCGGGGCAGCCCCGTGCGGTGTCCAGAACATGTGTGGTCAGATAGCCGGTCATCAAATGCCTCCTGTCGATGTCATGGGTGTGCCGCAAGCTGCGATTCTGTGCAAACCCGGCATCTTAGATAGTGTTGTTCGATTTTTTTGAAAAACACTGGCATTGTTCTGAATTACAAGGGGTCAAATTTTCGGAGGCTAGAATGACTCGATACGCGCGCGACATGATCGGCTACGGAGCAAACCCTCCGGACGCAAAATGGCCCGGCGGCGCAAAGATCGCCGTGCAGATCGTCATGAACTATGAAGAAGGCGGCGAAAACTGCGTCTTGCATGGCGATGCCGCATCCGAAGCGTTCCTGTCAGAGATCGTGGGCGCAGCACCTTGGCCCGGTCAACGGCACTGGAACATGGAATCGATCTATGAATATGGCGCGCGGGCGGGGTTCTGGCGCCTGCACCGGTTGATGAAGGATCTGCCAATTACAGTTTATGGTGTCGCCACCGCATTGGCGCGTTCCCCGGATCAGGTTGCAGCGATGAAATCTGCAGGCTGGGAAATCGCCAGCCATGGTCTGAAATGGGTCGAATACAAAGACGCGCCGATCGAGGCCGAGCGGGCAGATATGATTGAAGCCATTCGCCTGCACACGGAGGTCGTCGGCGAACGCCCGCGCGGCTGGTACACCGGGCGCTGTTCGGACAACACAGTGGCGTTGGCGGCGGAAGAAGGTGGATTTGACTATGTCGCCGATATCTATTCCGACGATCTACCCTATTGGTCCCGCTTTGGTGATCGCGATCAGCTGCTGGTGCCCTATACACTGGATTGCAACGATATGCGGTTTGCGACACCGCAAGGTTTCAATTCGGGCGATCAGTTCTTTGCCTATCTCAAGGACAGCTTTGATGCACTCTATGCCGAGGGCGCGGAGGGTGCGCCCAAGATGCTGTCGATTGGTTTGCACTGTCGCTTGATCGGGCGACCGGGCAGGGTCATGGCGCTGAAACGGTTCCTCGACTATGCTCGTGGCTTTGAGGATGTCTGGTTCGCCACCCGCCAACAGATCGCGCAGCATTGGGCAGAAACACATCCACCGGAGGATCGCCCGCGTCCGTCACAGATGGATCAAGCCGAATTTGTCGCCGCCTATGGAAGCGTGTTCGAACATTCGCCCTGGATCGCCGAACGCGCCCATGATCTGGAACTCGGTGCCGCGCATGACACGGCGGGCGGGCTTCACAATGCACTGGCGCGGATGTTCCGCTCGGCCAGCGAGGAGGAGAGACTTGGCGTGTTGAAGGCGCACCCGGATCTTGCGGGCAAGTTGGCGCAAGCGAACCGACTGACCGCCGAGAGCACGGCAGAACAGGCTGGCGCGGGGCTGGATTCCCTGACGGATGAAGAACGCGAAACCTTTACGCAATTGAACAACGCCTATGTGGAAAAGCACGGATTTCCCTTCATCATCGCGGTACGTGACAACAGCAAGGCGTCGATTAAAGAGGCGTTTGAGCGGCGCATAAACAATGATCGCCTGACGGAATTCGCCGAAGCCTGCAAACAGGTCGAACGTATTGCAGAACTACGCCTGCGCGATCTGCTGCCATCATGAGCCGAGATATCATTGTTCAACTGATCACCGCCGAGGCGTTCGCGCCGTTTGGAGACCTGATGGATTGTGCGGGCGAGCCCGACAAGATCATCAATCAGGGTCAGTGCGGGCGATATCACAACCGCGCCACGCTGGATTTTTCCGATGGTCGTGCAGGGATCAGCCTGTTCAACGCGAACCCGCGCGAATTGCCGTTGGTTCTGGACATGGTCGAGCGTCACCCCGATGGCAGCCAAGCCTTTGTACCCATGGCGCATGTGCCGTTTCTGGTCGTGGTTGCCCCGGATGAGGCGGGGAAACCCGGCACACCACTGGCATTTCGCACAGCTCCAGGGCAGGCGATCAATTACCACAAGGGTACATGGCACGGTGTTCTGACACCGCTGCGGGCACCTGGGTTGTTTGCTGTGGTGGACCGCATCGGTTCGGGCGAGAACCTTGAGGAACATTGGTTTTCCCAAAGCTACAGGATTCTCGACCAGAGTGGCGCCAGCTAATGCGCGTTTGATGGCCAGCACAGCGGCAAGTCTTGTCTCTTCGGAAATTCTTGAAACTGCTTCCCCGTTTTGCTGAGTTCCCGAAAAATGTGGTTTCGGTAGTCTTTCGGAATGCTGATCGAAACAACAACACAGGTGATCGTCAACGGACAATCCGGATGCGCTGTGCCCAACTTTGTTCAATTCGCAAGCATTTGCAGCGCAGAACAACAGATCAGATCGGGACAGGCGCAATACTTCGTGCATCTCAGTCTGACGGGCGCAAAATGGCTGCAATGACGTCCTTACCAATTCCAGATGGCGGCGAAGCAGCTCCCGCTGCTTCCATTGCAGCGACCGGAACGGTGCTGCGCAGTGGGCGAAATCATATCATGAACAAACTCGAAGCCGACACAAGAAGCGGCAAGACCCCCATGACCAATCGGAGAGAGACATGGCTGACACTTCCCTAGGAACCGCGGAACAACTTCGCGATCCAAATTATACTCCTGCCATATACAAGGCGATCCCGCTGGGGATTCAGCACGTATTGGCGATGTTCGTTTCCAATGTGACACCAGCCATTATCGTTGCCGGTGCCGCCGGTTTCGGGTTTGGTTCCAACTCACCGGATTTTCCGGAACTGTTGTATCTGATCCAGATGTCGATGTTGTTTGCAGGGATTGCGACCCTGTTGCAGACCATCACCATCGGGCCGATCGGCGCAGCGCTTCCGATTGTTCAGGGCACTTCGTTCGCGTTCATCCCGATCATGATACCGCTGGTTGCAGGCAAAGGTGTTGACGGGCTGGCCGCGCTGTATGGCGGCATCGTCATCGGTGGCATTTTCCATACGTTCCTCGGCACGTTCATTGGCAAGATCCGGTTTGCCCTGCCACCTTTGGTGACGGGCCTCGTGGTAACGATGATTGGGCTGGCGCTAGTCAAGGTCGGGATCGAATACGCCGCTGGTGGCGTTCCGGCCAAGGCCCGCAACCTGCCGGAGTATGGCAGCCTGCTCAACTGGTCGGCCGCTTTTGTGGTGATCATCGTCACGCTTGGGCTCAAGTTCTTTGCACGCGGTATGCTGGCGGTGTCTGCCGTTCTTATCGGGATCATCGTTGGCTATTTCTATGCCCTCCTGACCGGGATTCTGACATTCGAAGCAGTCAGCGGCAGCTGGAACAACGCAGCGGCATTCGCACTTCCACAACCTCTGAAATATGGGTTCGAGTTCAGCGCCGCAGCGGTCATCGGTTTCTGCCTGATGGCCTTTGTCTCGGCGGTTGAAACCGTGGGCGATGTTTCGGGGATCACCAAGGGTGGTGCCGGGCGCGAAGCGACAGACAAGGAAATCACCGGCGCGACCTATGCAGACGGCGTTGGATCGGCGCTGGCCGGCATCTTTGGCGGCTTTCCAAACACGTCCTTCAGCCAGAATGTCGGACTGATTGCCATGACCGGCGTGATGAGCCGCCACGTCGTCACCTTTGGCGCGCTTTTCCTGATTTTCTGTGGCCTCGTTCCAAAAGTCGGCGGATTGATCCGTACCATTCCCATCGAGGTGTTGGGCGGCGGGGTAATCGTCATGTTCGGCATGGTTGTTGCGGCGGGTATCTCGATGCTGTCAGACGTCAATTGGAACCGGCGCAACATGGTGATCTTTGCGGTTGCGATTTCCTTCGGTCTTGGCCTGCAACTCGAAGTGATGAACGTCGCTCCGGGGTCTGCCAACGCGCTGCAGAACCTGCCGGATTCGATGCGCATCCTTGGCGCGTCTGGTATCCTGCCCGCCGCGTTGATCGCGATTGTGCTGAATCTGATACTGCCCGAAGAACTGGCAGACGAGGCGACCGAAGAAGTCTCTGGCGGTATGGCCGGGCATGGTCACGGATCGCTCGCAAAAGACGATCACGTCTGAAAACCTGGGGTGGGGGGCTAACTTGCCTCCCGCCCCGCCATCAGCGCGGCGACATCCAGCATGCGCGCAGAAAACCCCCATTCATTGTCATACCAACCAAACACCCGTGCCTGCCGATCATTAACGATCCGGGTCTCGAGGCCTGCGATCACAAGTGACTCGGGTCGCGTGCGCAGGTCTGACGAAACCAGCGGATGATCGGTCCAGCCGAGCACGGGCTGCCCGGCAACCGACGCTTTTAGCGCCGTGTTGAATGCGGACTCGCTCATAGACTGCTGCATTGTGAGCACAAGATCGACAGCCGACACGCTGGCCGTCGGAACCCGCACCGCCGCGCCGCTAATCCGTCCCGCCAGATTGGGGAGAACGTCGTTGATCAACTGTGTTGCGCTTGAGGTGGTCGGAACCATTGACAATGCCCCACCTCTGCTGCGCGCCATGTCGCCGCGCGGGGCATCCACCATCGGCTGGCTGTTGGTATAGCAGTGGATCGTGGTCATATGCGCGGTCTCGATGCCGCAAAGCCCGTCCAGCAGTTTAAGCAGCGGCGCAAGCGCATTTGTCGTACAGGACGCGTTGGAAACGATGCGCGCGTCGCCGAGGCTGGCTTCGTTGGCGCCGAGCACAACCGTCACCTCGGCAGCAGGTGAGGGGCCCGAGATCAGAACCGAGCGTGCCCCAGCTTGCAATCCGCGGCGTGCGACATTGGATTCCCGCGCGATCCCGGTGCATTCCAACACAACGTCCACACCGGTGAGATCAAGCTGGGAAAGATCGGTTTGCTGGGTCAGCGGGATTTGATGCCCTGCGACTGACAGCATCTGGTCCTCTATGGCGACCTCAAAAGGCAGAGGGCCAAAGGTGCTGTCATACTGAAACAGATACCCCAGCATGTCAGCGGGAGCGATGTCATTGATCAGCGCAACCTGCACATCATTTTGGTCTGGCAGATTCAGAACCTGCCGGAGAATCGTGCGGCCGATGCGGCCGAATCCATTAATCGCGATACGCATGGATTTGATATTGCAGGCTTGCGGGCCAAGCTCAACCAGCAGCGTGCATCTCAGATGCTTTCGGCTGTCGCGCTACTGGGGCAGGCCATGTCGGCATGGTATTCTGCCGACGTATCCTGCCACAGTTTACCCGGAACAACCTTGCACCCTGTGGCCAGTTCGAGCGCCTTGACGGCCTGAGGGGTGCGAAGGGCGACGGGGCGGCCAAACGGGTTCAGATTGTTGTTGTCACGCCAGGCGACAAAGGCATTCGGACGTTGGGGGACAGTCGAGACCGTCCATGTACGTCCGAGGACCTGCACCTGTTTGACGTCCGGTTTTCCGGAGAGCTGGACATCTGCACAACCCGTCAGCGCCAGCATCATGCCGCAAAACAATCCTGTATAAGTGCCGGTTTTCATGGGTCAGACTCCGCCATTCGGTCACTGATCGCGGCCAGTTTGCACAATCGGCCGCGTCCTTGGACAACTTTGGCGCAATCTGCGGGCCGGGGCAACCGGGCAGGATGTGATCAGCGCTTGGAAAGTCGCAGCGGCATGTGGCGGTTCACATCCTTATAAAGCAGATAGCGGAACGGGCCCGGTCCGCCCGCATAACACGCTTGGGGGCAGAACGCGCGCAGCCACATGTAATCGCCGGCCTCGACCTCGACCCAATCCTGATTGAGCCGGTAGACCGCCTTGCCTTCAAGCACGTAAAGCCCGTGCTCCATAACATGGGTTTCAAGAAACGGAATAACGCCACCGGGCTGAAACGTAACGACGGTGACATGCATGTCATGGCGCATGTCCGCCGGGTCGACAAACCTTGTCGTCGCCCAACGTCCTTCGGTTCCGGGCATCTCGGTCGGGGAAACCTCGGTGTCGCTTGTTACAAGCGGTTCTGGCGCATCTATTCCGGGGGCGGGTTCATAAGCTTTGCGAATCCAGTGAAACCGCGCCTCTCCGCCCGCGTGATTGTGCAGGGTCCAGTTGCATCCTGCAGGCAGGAAGGCAAAGCCACCTGCGTTCATCACGTGTCGCTCCCCCTCGATCGTCAGGGTCAATGCGCCTTCGACGACAAAGAGGACACCCTCGGCTTCGGGATCGCTTTCGGGTGTATCGCTGCCGCCGCCTGCCGCAACTTCCATGATGTAATGCGAGAATGTTTCCGCAAATCCGGTCATCGGGCGCGCAATGACCCAAAGGCGGGTTGCCGACCAATGGGGCAGAAAGCTGGTCGTGATGTCGCGCATCGTCCCTTTCGGGATGACCGCATAGGCCTCGGTGAACATCGCACGGTCGGTCAACAGCTGCGTTTGTGGCGGGTGCCCACCGGTCGGGGCAAAATAATCTGGTTTGGGCATTCGGCTCCTCACTGAATGGCTCGGTCCAGAATGGAGCAGGTGGAGCGGCAAACCAACCGCGCAAGGCCAAGTAGGATATATCGTCTTTTTTTGAAGATTGACCGCAATAAGCCGGTTTCGCCGTAGACACCGCCTCATCAGCTTTGGCAAGATTGGCAGAGGCGTTGTTTCTCGTGCCTGAATCCGGAAGTCATAGAATAGGTTAGAGCATTCATGAGACATTTAACGACACTGATCGCGGCGTTGGCTATCGCGTTGGCCGCACCTGTCGGGGTGATGGCGAAACCGCTCAGCAAAATTCTGGCGGATTCCGGCCTCAGTCCGCAGGACTTCGAGCTGCTGACGGCCACGGAAAAGGAACTTTATACACCAACCGTTAAGCCCACCGGAACCAAGCTTGACTGGTCCAACCCCGAAACCGGCGCACGCGGAGAGGTCACGTTGGCGGCTGTGCGTGGCAATTGCGTGTTCATCGAACATGCCATCTATCCCAAGGACGCGACGAAACCGGTCGAATTGAAGCCGCAGATGTGCAAGGCCGCCGACGGGCGCTGGCTGCTCGCACCATAGGGGTTGGACGTGTTCCGTGTGATTGTGAGCCTGTTCGCTCTTGCTCTCGCCGCTCAGCTTGAGGCGCAGACCACAGAATGGCGGTTTCAGAGCTTTGATGACGGTTCGTTCTTTACCGGATCAATTGTCCCATCCGATGACAGGGACCTGATGTTTCTGTGTGGCGAGAGATCGCCTCAGGGGCTGACTGCGCTGCAGACCGGTAACATGGAGCCAGACATCACTCCGCGCGACAGCTTGCGACTCTACATGAGTGACAAGCTGATCGGGAGCCATGATGGCGTGACCCGAGAGCGGCAAGACGTTCTGCTTGTCGTCGGCGCCACCGGATACCGGTTTTCAGGTGTCAATTGGAACGACCTGTATTCAACCTGGGAGGTCGATCTGCCCGCGACAGACCCCGTCTTTTCCGTGATTGCCGAGCAGGCGAGCTTTGAAGTGCGCAGCAAAGCAGGCACGCGAGTCATCACGTCCAAGGGCTTTGGCAAGGCACATGCTGCATTGACCGAGCATTGCCAGTCGATGTTCACCGCGATTGGCCAGCCATGGGTTTCAGTCGCACCCGCGGTTGCGCCCAAGGTCTCGATGCGTCGGGTTGCCGAGGCCGCGATACAATCGGGCTGTGGTGGTCCTGCGACCATGGGGCCAAAGACCTTTTTCAGCGGCGAAATTGACGGCGACGGGACCGAAGATGTGGTCGTGTTCTGGCATGAAATCACCTGTAAAGGTGGTTATCCACGCCCATTCTGCGGCGCGTCTGCATGTTCGGCGCAGGTCTTTGTCAGCTCTGGCCATGCACGTGGCGAACGGCCAGAGGACCTGTTGGCGCAAGCGGTCTGGTTGCAACCTCTGAGCAATGGAAACATGGGGATTGTGACCGTCGGACGATTGGCGACCTGCCAGAACCGACCGAATTGCGAGTTCACCTGGTATTGGAACGGCCACGAAATCGTCCGGCTCGATTAGGGTCCTGTTCCCTAGTTTGCGACGCCTTCTGCGCGCGCCTGCACCTGATGAAAGATGTGGGTAAAGGTCGCGGCACCCAGTATCGGGATCACAAGGTTGACCAAAGGTATCGACAGCGGGATCGCCATCAAGGTTCCTGCCAGCCAGATCGTCGAGCTGTATTTTGCGCGCAGTTGTTTTGCGCGTGTGCGCCCGATCCGGCGCATAGCCGCGAGCATGAAATATTCACGGCCAAGCAGAAAGCCGTTTAACGCCCAGAAAATGAACGGCGCCATCGGCGCGAACATGACATAGAGCAGGAGTGCGAGGATGTTGGCGCCGATCAGCACTCCGAGAAAATTCACCGTGTCACGCAGCGCATCCCCAAAAGGTACGCCGGGAACCTTGGGCAAACCGGGATAGTGCTTGTCTTCAACCGCCTGTGCGACCTCGTCCAGAAACATCGAAGTGATCGCCGAGGCGACGGGAACCATCAGAAAAACCGACAAGACCATCATCAAGAGGATTGATGTCCAACTTGCCAGATCGCTGAGCCAGGTCACCTCTCCGACGAACGGCAAGGACGCATCGTCGCCCACCAGCGCGCCGATCAGCCAGACAAAGCCCGCGCTGGCCGCGATCAACAGCAGGATCGTCAGTGCCAGACCAAGCAGCAGGACCCGGCGAAAGCGTCGGTCGCCAAGTTGTCCAAGCGCAAGCGAGAACGATTGAAAGATCATGCGTCGCGCCATTCGATGATGCTGTCCAGATCAGGGCGGGGCCGCTCTGGTGGGGCGGATCGTTCGGTGCCGATGTGAATCAGACCGGCGATGGATTCGTTTGCCGCCAAATTCAGCCCGTCCTCGCAGAACGTGCGATCATGGCTGACCCAGCCACTCAGCCAGTTGGCACCCCAACCCGACGCCAATGCGGCGTTTAAGAGAGCGAGACAGACGGCACCGGTCGAATAGGTCTGCTCGATCGGTGGAATCTTGTCAGACGGTTTCTGTATTTCGATCACCGCCACCGCGAGGTGACCCTGATCGAACTGTCCCCGTGCCTTTTCGATGTCTTCGGGCGACTTGCCCAATGCCGCCCCACGCGCCGCAGCCAAATCCGCGAGCCGTGCCATGGCCGCGCCTTCGATCACGATAAAGCGCCAGGGTTCAAGTTTGCCATGATCCGGGGTGCGTGCTGCGGCGGTCAGGATCGGGCGCAGTTGTTCATGGGTCGGCACCGGCGGCATCAATGTCTTGGCCGGGCGGGACCTGCGGGACAGCATGAATTCCAGTGCGGCAGAATTGGGATCGGGCATTATCGGCACCTTGTCTTGTAAGCTGCGTGACATGTCGGCCTTCGGTCTCCGAGTTTCAACCCGAAAACCGAAGGTGTTTTAGTTGGATGGCGCGCGCAAGACATCCGCAGCATCGCGCACGATCTCGCGCAGAAAGGCATCAAACCGCGCCGATGGCTGGCGAATTGCAAAAGTTTCGGCCATCGGATCCGGTGCCGTGATTGCGCTGCCCGACAGCGCCTCGAGCGTGGCATGCCCACAGAATGGCACGTACATTTCTGAATAACCGCCCTCGTGCACCAGCACCAGTTTCCCGTCGCAAAGGTCGGCGGCGGCATCCTTGATGCGCTGCGTCATCTGCCGAAATGTATCGGCGGTCGCCAGCATTCGTGCCAATGGATCGCAGGCCGACGCATCAAAACCACAGGCCACGATGATCATGTCGGGCTGGAATGCATCAAGTGCGGGACGCACGATTTCATCCATGACCGCAAGATAGGCGGTGTGCCCTGCCCCGGCGGGCAGGGGGACGTTCATGTTGTATCCGTCACCGGCACCGCGCCCACGGTCAGTGATTGCGCCGGAATCGGTTGGATAGTTCCCTTCCTGATGGATTGAAATCGTCATTACATCATCGCGGTCGTAATAGATCGCTTCGGTCCCGTTGCCGTGATGCACGTCCCAATCCAGCACAGCGACCTTGCCCAACCCGTGGCGTGCCTTGGCCGTCTCTATCGCGATGGCGATATTGGCCAAGAGACAGAAGCCGTTGGGGAAATCCGGTAAACAGTGATGTCCCGGCGGACGCGACAAGGCATAGGCATTGTCGACGTCTCCGGTCAAAACTGCTTCGACCGCTGCAATCGACAATCCCGCCGAAAGGGTTGCGATCTCGAATCCGCCGGCGGCAAAGGGTGTGCGACGACCAAGTTCGCCTCCGCCTGCATCCGAAAGCCGCTTGAATTCGGTCAGATAGGAGTCGGGGTGGACGCGAAGCAGATCCTCCCAGTCAGCCGGGGCTGCGGTCTGTGCCGCAAGATCATTGGTCAACCCGGTCACGTCCATGAGGTTTTTCAGGCGCCGCTTGGTTTCCGGATTTTCAGGCAAGCCTCCGGTAACCTGCGGTTGGACCAACCCGCCCACGGGCAATGTGAAAACATAGTTTCCGCCCGCGTGCCAGAAACAGCGTTCGTCCCAGAAAAAGCCTGTTGTCATGCGATTTTCCCCAAACATTGGTTTGTCGTCAAATATCCCTGTCATCAGCGAAAAGTCTATGGCGCTTTCGCCGTCATCCGGCGCAGACTGCAGAGATGGCGCGCCCAAAGCTCAGAGACTTTCCCGATCTGTCCGATCTGGCCCGACCCGGCCAGCAATTTACCGTGCGAGTTACGCCCAAGGCGGCAAGCGCCCGTTTGACGCGCTCTGGTGATGATCTGCGTGCGGCTGTGACTGCGGCGCCGGAAAACGGCAAGGCGAATGCAGCTGTGCAGGCCCTTCTGGCAAAAGCGATGGGGGTTGCACCGTCAGAGCTGACCTTGGTGCGAGGTCAGACGTCGCGGATCAAGGTGTTTGCCTATTCGGGCTCAGGAATTTCGCGAAGCTGATAAATGCCCTCCGGCAGGTCAAGCGCTGCTGCTAGATCCCGTAACTGCTCGGGAGAAAGAGTGATTTTCTGCACGCGATCCGTGCGCGTATCCAGTTGCTCGAGCGTGACACACTCGGCAAAACTGTTGATCGTGATATCTTCCAGCAGCGGTGCTTCTCCCTCGTCCACAAGGGTGATCACGGTCGCGTCGAATTCATGCTCAATTGTAAACATACCTGCACCCTGACGCGCCTTCCGGGGGTTTGCAAGCATCCCGTGACAGAAGCTTGATCTCGTGCCTCTGGCGGTGCGATGCGGCTGTGCTAATGTCGGCACAGGAACCACACCGGCTTGCGTCAAAGGATCGCCTCAAACATGCGCTGCACTGTCTTGTTTTCCGCACTGGCCCTGTTTGTGGCCGCTTGTGATGTGTCGCTTCCGACATCACAGGCTCCGGTTGAAGAACCCAAATGGGTGCAGACCCCCGAAGAAGCCGCGCGCAGCTTTACCGAGGTGGTTCGCGCCGTAGAGCCTGTGGCCGAGCGGGAGTGTAGGCGGCGTGCGACCGTTGCCAATTGCGATTTCCTGATTGCGGTCGATCCGAACCCCCGGGCACAACCTAATGCGTTTCAAAGTGTGGATGTGCAGGGCAGGCCGGTCCTGACCTTTACTGCTTCGTTGATCGGCAGTGTTCACAACGCGGATGAAATGGCCTTTGTCATGGGGCACGAGGCGGCGCATCACATCGCCAATCACCTTGCGCGTCAACGTCAGAGTTCTGCAGATGCCGCCGAGGTTTTTGGCGGGCTTGCAACGTTGACCGGCGGTGGCACAAGTGACGTTGAGAAAGCCAAGGAACTGGGAGCTGTCGTGGGTGCGCGGGCCTATGCCAAGGAATTTGAATTGGAAGCCGATGAACTGGGCACCATCATAACCTGGCGCGCGGGGTATGATCCGATGGTTGGTGCGTTGTTTTTTACCCGAATTCCGGATCCGGGCGACAAGTTCTTGGGCACGCATCCCCCTAACAAGGCACGGATGGAAACGGTAGCGCGGACGGTGCGATCGCTGGGGGGCTGACGGAGAAGCCGGAAAGCGGCCCTAACTATTGGAACCGCACCGAAAACCTGTCAGAAAGAGCTTCGGTTTGACGTGCCGGAATGAATAAACGTCATTGAGCGTCCTAGAAGCGGGGCATCGCTAAACGTGCAGATTTTCAATGGAATTTTGACGGATCGCGGCAGCAAATATGCTGTTTCAGGTGGCCCGGTCACAAGCCGCGCAGACGCCCAAGAGCTTGTCAAATCACTGTGCAAGGACAGAAAGTTCGCCAAGGCCACCCACAATACATGGGGCGTGGTGCTCGAAGGCGAAGGACCGGTCAAGAATGACGACGGCGAAAGCGGCGCGGGAATGGTAATCCTGCGCATGCTTGAGCGTGCGGAACTGCGCAATCATATAGTTGTTGTAACACGTTGGTATGGTGGCAAGAAACTGGGCGGAGACCGGTTTCGGCGGGTTCAGGATGCCGTGCGCTATTACCTCGAAAACCGAGATGGTGCTGCCTGAGCTGAGGCGCCGCCGAACAGGCTGTCAGTCGGGAAGCTTTGAATGCGTCCCGTCGCAGAGTGGCTTGTTTCCGGTATGTTTGCAGCCGCAGAAAAAGGCCTTTTTGTTTGCCTCAGCCGTATATTTTAACGGTGCAAAGTTCGTATCCTTGTGGCTGCCATCGCAAAACGGTTGTTTCGCCGAACGCCCGCAGACGCACCAGAAATAGGTTTTTCCTTCTGCCACCTCTATCGGAAAAGGTGCTTTCTGGGCAACGATCGGGTCGTCGGACATGGCTGGGTCTCCCTGGCTGATGCCCAGTCAGGATACCGTGCGAAGCCTGTCAGGCAACACAAATGCAGCAATATTTGCTCGAACTAGCGCGCGAGCCGACCCCAGAGGTCATATTCACCGGCCTCGTCCACGGTGACCGGGACGATATCGCCGGGTTTCAGTGCTTCAAACCCTTCGTCGATGAACAGGTTGCCGTCGATTTCGGGGGCGTCCGCCATCGTACGGCAGGTGGCGGCGTCGTTGTCGACCTCGTCCACGATGACCTGAACTGTCTGACCGACTTTCGCGGCAAGCTTGGCCTCGGATATCGCCTGCGCCTTTTCCATGAAACGGTTCCAGCGATCCTGTTTCACCTCTTCTGGCACATGGTCAGGTAACGCGTTGCTCCGTGCGCCGGCGACGTTTTCGTATTGAAAACACCCAACCCGGTCGAGCTGTGCTTCGTCCATCCAGTCAAGCAAGGTTTGAAATTCCGCGTCGGTCTCGCCCGGATAGCCCACGATAAACGTGCTGCGCAGGGTGATGTCCGGGCAAATGCTGCGCCAGGCCGCGATTTCATCCAGCGTGCGGCTGGCAGCCGCCGGACGTGCCATACGTTTGAGGGTATCGGGATGGGCATGTTGAAACGGGATGTCGAGATAGGGTAGCACCCCGTTTTCCGGATCGGCCATCATCGGGATCAGATCGCGTACGAACGGGTAGGGATAGACATAGTGCAACCGGATCCATGCGCCGAGGCTGCCAAGATCGCGGGCCAGTGGGATGATCGGATGCTTAAAATCGCGGTCGCGAATGTCGGTGCCATAGGCCGATGTATCCTGCGAGATCACCAAGAGTTCACGCACACCGCTTTCCACCAGCTTTTCCGCCTCGCGCAACACCGCATGGGCGGGACGGCTGGCCAGTTTGCCGCGCATATCGGGGATGATGCAGAATTTGCACTTGTGATTACAGCCTTCGGAAATCTTGAGATAGCTGTAGTGGCGCGGGGTCAGTGAAACCCCGCTGGCGGGCAAAAGGTCGATAAAGGGGTCGGGATCCGGCGGCACAGCCACATGTACGGCGTCAAGCACCTGTTCGTATTGGTGCGGCCCGGTGACGGCCAGAATGCGCGGATGATGCTCGCGGATATAGTCCGGTTCAGCTCCAAGACAGCCAGTGACGATCACCTTGCCATTTTCGGTCAACGCCTCGCCAATGGCGTCCAGACTTTCAGCCTTGGCACTGTCGAGAAACCCACAGGTGTTTACGATCACCGCATCCGCGCCTGCATAGTCGGGCGAAATGCCGTAACCCTCGGCACGCAGCCGAGTCAGAATGCGTTCGCTATCCACCAGCGCCTTGGGACAGCCGAGACTGACCATGCCAACAGTTGGTTGGCCGGGGCGTGGCGCGTCTGTTAAACGCGCGCGGGGGGCGAGGTCGGGGCGCAGTTCGGGCGGATTGGTGCTCATCCTCGTGCGTATAGAGGCGAGGCGTTCCAATGCCTAGCCCTGACGATTGCACCGCGCTGCGCCGGTGTTAGACTCGCAGCAAGTGACGGAGGGTAACAGTATGCGCTGGATGTTTCGAATAGCGGGTGCGCTCGTGATTGCAGCAGTGATCGGGGTGGTCGCGCTGCTCATGTTGCCACACGACCGGATCGTGGGGATCGCGACCGAGAAAATCGAGGCAAGAACAGGCCGCGACCTGTCTGTTTCAGGTGACGTATCGCTTTCATTCTGGCCGGTTCTGGGTGTGAAAACCGGGCCGGTGACATTGGGCAACGCCGAATGGGCCGGAACGGAACCGATGCTGACTGCAAGTGGTCTGTCCATCGGCGTTTCTGCGGTCGAGTTGTTGACCGGTTCGGTCCGGGTGACCGGAATTGTCGCCGAAGATCCGGTCCTGCGGTTGCAGACGGCCCCAGACGGGCGAGCGAACTGGGTCTTTGATACGGTATCGGCGGACGCGACGGCCACGGTTAGTGGTGACTCTGTGGCGGCGCAGAGCGCGGATCGCGCCATCGCTCTGGATCTCCTTGAGCTTAGAAACGGCACACTGATTTACAGCGATGTCGACGCGGCACCTGTCACGCTTTCCGGCGTGGATCTGGAATTGAGATGGCCTGATCCCGATGGTCCGGCGGCACTCGCCGCAACCGTCACACCAGTCAGCGCGCCGATCGGGATCAATGCCGAATTTACCCATCCAACGGCTCTTATCGACGGGGCGGTCTCACCGGTCGCCTTGCAAGTTAAATTGCCGTCTGGAACGATGGATTTTAACGGGCGCGCCAATATCGCCGGTGAATTGGCCGGTCGCCTGAACCTGATAAGCAAGGACATCGACAAGAGCACGTCGGCACTGGGCCTCTCCTCCATCGAGCTCCCCGCAGGATGGGGGCCAGCTGTGGCTCTGACTGCAGAGGTGACATACACCACGGATGGGCGTCTGTCGGTGCGTGAAATGCGCAGCGAATTGGGTGAAAATCGGTTGAATGGCGTTGTGGACGTGGTCCTGGGCGACGTGCCGCAGGTCACCGCAAAACTATCGGCAGGATTGCTGACCTTTCCTGCAGCCGCTGCCGCGAGTTCGGCGGGTGCAAGTAGCGCATCCAGTGCGGCACCCGGTGGTGCGGGTGACGGATGGTCGCGCACCCCGATTGACGCAAGTGCTCTGGGTCTTGTGAACGGGTCAATCCGCCTGTCCGCCGAGGGCATCCAGACACCAGATCTGACAGTCGGGCAGGTGCAATTGCGGTTGGAGGTGGATCGGTCTCGCGGCGTCCTGCATCTGGAGGATGTTGCCGTGTTCAATGGCCGGTTGACCGGGCAGTTGGTGGCGAACAACCGGAGCGGGCTGTCGGTTGGCGGTGCCTTGACGGCGGCGGATATCGATATCCTGCAGGTCCAGCGCGACTTGCTTGGCATGGAGCGCGTAGAGGGCAAGGCCGCTGGCGAACTGGAGTTTCTCGGCGTGGGCCAGTCCGTTGATGCAATTATGCGATCGTTATCCGGCAAGGGTGGGCTGCGCGTGGGGCGCGGTGTGATCTTGGGTCTTGATCTCGACAGGCTGATGCGCGGTGACGCCGCCAGCGGGGGAACTACGGTGTTCGACAGTCTGGGCGCCAGTTTCACTATGCGCGAGGGGAACGTGTTCAACGAGGACCTGCTTTTGCAACTCAGCAACTATCGCGCCGATGGCAACGGGCGGATCGGGTTGGGGGCACGGGATATCGACTATACGTTTACGCCCATCGCCCTGCGTGCACGCTCGGGACAAGGGATTTCGTTGCCGATCCGGATCAAGGGGCCGTGGGGTGCACCCCGTATCTGGCCGGATCTTGAGGCTGCTGCCAAAGCCAATGCGGACGCACAGCTCGATGAAATCGAGGAAGAGGCCAAGGCCAAACTCCAACAAAAGCTGGCGGAGGAGCTTGATGTCCAGATCGAAGAGGGGCAGGACGCCGAAGAAGTGCTGAAAGACCGGCTGGAGGATGAAGCGAAGAACCAGCTGCTCAAACTGCTGGGTCGGAACTGAGCCAAAGCTTGAAAACCCTGCCAAAGGGCATTGATGCCTTCGGCAGGGTTTGACCGGTCTTCAGTAGACTTCAGATCGTCTGATCATAGTCTCCAACAGACGGCTCTGTACGGATCACCGCATCAAGATCGGCAAAGATCGCGCGCAGCTCTGCCTCGCTCTCAGGGCTTTCGCAAACCACCACCAGATTGGGGGTATTCGACGAGGCCCGCACAAGACCCCAAGCCCCGTTGTCAAGGATTAGGCGAGCGCCGTTGACGGTGACCACGTTGTCGATCTTGCGTCCGGCAATCGGTGTGCCCGCGTCTGCCATCTCGGTGAGTTTGGCGACAATTCGGTCCAGCACAGCGTATTTTTCAGTGTCAGGGCAGAACGGCGACATTGTCGGGGTCGAGAAAGTTTGCGGCAGCGCCTTGCGCAGGTCAGACATGGATTTGTCCGGATTGCGGTCCATCAGTTTGCAGATTTCAACGGCAACCCGCATTCCGCAATCATATCCCCTGCCGATGGGTTCGGCGAGAAAGTAATGGCCTGATTTTTCGAACCCGGCCAGCGCGTCAAGTTCCTTGACCCGCCGCTTCATGTGAGAATGGCCAGTCTTCCAGTAGTCGGCTTTGATCCCGTGTTTCTGCAACTCCGGGTCAGAGGCAAACAGGCCGGTTGATTTCACGTCGGCGACGAAGGTCGCACCGGGATAGAGCCGTGCCAGATCGCGGGCCATGATGACCCCCACCTTGTCGGCAAAGATTTCCTCGCCCTCGTCATCCACGACGCCGCAGCGGTCGCCATCGCCATCAAAGCCAAGCGCGAAATCCGCACCCGATGCTTTGACCGTGTCGGCCATGTCATGCAGCATTTCCATCGCTTCGGGGTTGGGATTGTAATGCGGGAATGTATAGTCGAGTTGGTTGTGGCTTGGCACGACCTCGACACCAAGGCGTTCGAACAGTTCAGGGGCAAAAGCGCTGGCCGTGCCATTGCCAGTGGCGCAAACCACCTTGAGCGGGCGGGACATCCGGAAATCGCCCACGAGATCGTCCAGATAGGCCTCGCGGACACCGTCGACGAATTCGTAGCTGCCGCCGGGCTTGGCCTCACCCAGACCGTTCAAAACGATGTCGCGCAGTTCGGCCATTTCGTCCGGTCCATGTGTCAAGGGGCGTTCAAAGCCCATCTTGACGCCCGTCCAGCCGTTGGGATTGTGGCTGGCCGTGACCATGGCTACAGCGGGCACATCCAGATGAAACTGGCTGAAATAGGCCATTGGCGAAAGGGCGGGGCCGATATCCTTGACGCGAATGCCCGCCTGCATCAGACCAAGGATCAACGCGTTCTTGATGCTCAGGGAATAGTCACGATAGTCGTTGCCAACGGCGATTTCTGGTTTGATCCCGCGCTTTTGCATCTGGGTACCGAGACCCAGACCAAGTGCGGTCATTCCCGGCAGATTGATCTCATCAGGGTATTTCCAGCGCGCGTCATATTCGCGAAACCCTGTGGGCGCGATCATTGCGTCGCGCAGAAATTCCCAAGTGTTGGGTGTCACCGTGGCGGCAGGCTTGGTCATGAAATTATTCCAGATGCAGGTTCAAATTGTCACTGGGTTTGCCTTAGCAATCCTGTCTAGCTGCATCAACGTGTCAATCAGCGCAGGCATCTGATTGAGGTAGATCATGTTGGGTCCGTCGCTTGGCGCGTTGTCAGGATCCTGGTGGGTTTCGATGAAAATTGCGGCAACGCCGATGGCAGCAGCAGCGCGGGCCATGACGGGGGCGAACTCTCGCTGTCCACCCGAACTGCCACCTTGGCCACCGGGTTGTTGGACACTATGGGTGGCATCCATCACCACGGGATAGCCGGTCTGGGCCATGATCGGCAGACTGCGCATGTCGGCCACCAGCGTGTTGTAGCCAAAAGTAACACCGCGCTCGGTCAACAGGATTCGTTTGTTGCCCGTGCTCTCGATCTTGTCGACAATATTGCCCATTTCCCAAGGAGCTAGGAACTGACCTTTCTTGACGTTGATCGCGGCGCCTGTGCTGCCGGCGGCCAGCAACATATCGGTCTGCCTGCAGAGAAAGGCGGGGATTTGCAGGATATCGGCGACCTCGGCTGCAGGGGCGCACTGGGCTTCGTTGTGAACATCGGTCAGAACCGAAACCCCGATTGCCGTCTTGATATCCGCCAGGATCTTGAGCCCGGCATCCATCCCCAGCCCCCGTTTGCCCGCGAGGCTGGTGCGGTTGGCCTTGTCGTAACTTGCCTTGAACACATATTGCGCTCCGGCGGCGTCGCAGGCCTCTTTCATGGTGCCGGCAATCATTTGCGCGTGGTCCGCGCTTTCGAGCTGGCAGGGCCCGGCAATGATCGTCAGCGGGCAATCGTTGCCAACAGTCAGCCCGGCAATGTCTATCTGGGTCATGATTAAGATGTTACCTGTTCTCGCAAGATGGATGCGGTGAGTGATATCATCAGATAGATGCCCGAGAAAATCAGGAATGCAAGGAGCGTGTTTTCAAAACCGCGGGGATAGCTGGGTTCCTGACTGGGTACGGGGTCAACCGAGACGGTCAGATATCGCACCTGCCGGTTGGCCTCCATCCGGGTCTGTTCCACTTGTTGCAGCGCTGATTGCAGCATCATGTCACGCGCGGCCAGATCGGCCTGCGCCATCTGGATATTCACCGAAAGCTGCGCAAGCGAGTTCTCGCCTTTGGATGCATCGATCATGCGGGCATTGAGCGAGGCGAGCAGGTTCTCGAGCCGCCGGATATCACCGCTGGTCCCGTCAACCTTGGCCTTGTTGGGGCGGGCATTGTCCATGAGAGCGGCAAGCTGCAACTGCTTTTCCTGCAACTGGATTTCGACGCTGTTGATCTGGCCACGCAGGCTCGCGATGACACCTTCTGGATCAAGCAGGGCGCCCTGTTGCTGCAATTCAACCAGTGCTTCTTGCGCCTTGCGCCGTTCTTCCTGCGCACCTTCAAAGCCCTCAACGGCGTCATTCATCTGATCGCCGCGCTTTTGCTGCGACAGATTGTTGACTCGATCTTCGGCATAGGAAATCAGCCGGGTCGAAAAATCGGTGCTGACGATCGGGTCCGGCGCGGATACCTCCATCCGGATCACGCCTTCGGTCGGATCATAGCCGATCTTTACGTATTTCTTGTAGGTTCGGTACGCCTCTTCATTGGTGGCGTCCGGGCTTAGCCTTTGGATCGGATCGATCCAGTCTTGGCTAAAGCGTTCCTTGAACCCCATATCGCGGTCCAGTCGCAGCATCGCGTCCTTGGATTGCAGATAGGATTGTACTGCGATCGAATCCTGGGTCGTCGCAAACTGGGTGCCTGACAACAGCCCGCCAAGTCCCGATCCACCGGAGTTGTCTGCTTTCAGGATCAGAAACTCTGAATTGGACGCGTAGATTGGTGTGGCGAGCTTGAAATAGTACAGACCGGCGAGAATGGTTGGCAACAACACGAAAAAACTCAGCCGAGTCAGCAGAAACATAAGCTTGCGCCGACGGCGGCGCATCATGTCGCGCTGGATTTGGCCTATTTCATGGTTGCGACGCTCTGCCGGGCTAAGTTCGACCGAAGGCAACGAAGGATGAACGCCGGGCACTGTCTGCGGCAGCTGCACGCGTGGTGAGGTGTCATCTTTTTCTGAGTCTTCTGCCTTTGGTACAACGAGTTCGAGCATGTTCGAGCGTTTGAACGGATCAATCCCGTTCTGGCGCAACAGGCGCACGGCGTCGTGGTCCGACGATGCGGACAGATTGTGTTTCTGGGCGACGCGACGCGCCATGCGAAGCTGCCGCCCGGTCAACCCTTCAGCCTTGATCGCTTCTATTTCCGCCTCGGCGGTGGTGGGCGGTAATTCGCCGCCTTCGGGCATTGCCGCGTCACTTTGGGACAGCGATGCGTCATTGGCTGCGGCCTCGGCGAGATCTGGCGGCGGCAGATCGTCAGGGTTTACCGGGGCTGCCCCAGTTGCATCGGCGGTGGCCCGCCGGATGCGAAATTTGTTAGCCTTGGGTTTCGTAGTCATAAAGCTGTTTCGCCTCTTCCAAGGTTTCAAACATGTGCAGTCGTCCATCCATCAGCACGGCGGCTGAGCGCGCGAACTGTTCCAGGATCGCCGGTTGGTGCGAGACGATAACGATCGTCGTGGTGGCCAGTCGTTCTTGCAGAATGGCACCGGCCTTCTTGTTGAACTCTACATCTGTGCTGCCCGGCATGCCTTCGTCGATCAGATAGATGTCGAAATCAAGGGCCAGCATCAGCGCAAAGGAAAGACGCGCGCGCATCCCCGATGAATAGGTTCCGAGTGGTTGCTCGAAGTATTCGCCCAGATTGCAAAGCCATCGACAGTAGGATTCGACATAGTCCGGATCGATCCCATAGATTTTGGCGATGTAGCGACAGTTCTCTAGCGCGGACACTCGTTTCTCGACGCCGCCCATGAAACCAAGCGGGAACGAGATCCTGCAGCCGCGCCGAATTTCACCTTCATCCGGTTTTTCCAGCCCGGCCATCATATTGATCAGCGTCGTCTTGCCGGTGCCATTGGGTGCGAGAATGCCGAGCGAGTTCCCTAGATCGACGCGAAACGATGCCTGATCCAGGATCACCTTGCGACGGGTGCCGGTCCAGAAAGATTTGCTGACGTTGTCGAACTCTAGCATCGGTTTCTTGTTTGTTGTCGCGACATGGATGGTGCGTCGTGTGAATTGTGCCTGCGCTCATCTCGGTATCAGACGAGTCTTAAGGATATATATGTGCGAGTTTGGCCGTTTTATGTCGAAGAGTGAAATAATTATCCATGATTCACTCTGTCTCATGCCGCGGGTTTGACCATGGACGGTTGACAATTGCGCGTTCAGATTGCCCCGATGGCCCATGACCAAGCGCACCGGATCCGAAAAAAGCATATCGCCTTTGATCAAGAGAATCGAGGGATGTACGCTCTGTTCCGACCGATTTGCCGCCACCGCCACAGCGCATCAGCCTCGTCCCGTGGTGTGGTTCAGACCCGGCGCGCGGATGCTGATCGCCGGTCAAGCGCCGGGCTTGCGGGTGCATGAGTCTGGCCGCCCGTTCACCGACCCGTCGGGTGACCGGCTGCGCGACTGGCTGGGAATAGACGCGGAGACATTTTACGATCGCGACAAAGTGGCGGTGGTGCCGATGGCTTTCTGTTTTCCAGGATACAATGCACGCAACGCTGATCTGCCGCCGCCACCTATTTGCGCGCAGACCTGGCGCGACGACGTGATGGAAGAGCTACGCGAGGTGCGGCTGACAATTCTTGTGGGAGGGCACGCGCAGAAATGGCATCTGGCGACGCGGCAGCCGGTCACGCGTGTCGTTGAAGGTTGGCGGGACCATGCGCCGCGGGTGTTCCCCTTGCCTCATCCGTCCTGGCGCAATACCGCATGGCTGAAAAAGAACCCATGGTTTGAATCCGACCTGCTGCCGGTGCTGCGCAGCCGGGTACAGGAGGTGCTGAAATGACCGAGACAACTCCGCTGGACGCTGCCCATGCTGCAATGGAGGCCGCGCCCGATGATGACGCTGCGCGGCTTCGGTTTTACGAGCGGCTGGGTGACAATGAACTGTTTCTGCTGCTCACCGAAGAGGCACAGGGCGATGCGTTGTCGCCCGAAGTATTCGAAGTGGCGGATGGGCAATTCGTTCTCGCCTTTGACCGCGAGTCCCGGCTAGCACTATTTACTGGTCAGCCTGCACCCTATGCGGCGCTGTCAGGGAGGATTCTGTCGCAGATGTTGGCGGGGCAGGGGGTTGGAATGGGCCTCAACCTTGATGTGGCGCCTTCTTCGATCCTGATACCGGCCGATGCATTGGCGTGGCTGTCCGAAACGCTGAGGCACGCACCGGACGAGATCACGTCGCGGATTTCGGAGATCTCGGTTCCGTCCGGATTGCCCGAGGCAGTGATCTCTGCGCTGGATACTAAGCTCGCCACAGCATCGGGGTATGCGCAGGCCGCATATCTGGTGGGCGTGGTTTATGAGAACGGTGCGCGCGGGCATCTGTTAGGATTTGTCGGAGCACGGCCCGCCACACAGACCGCATTGGCCAAGGCTGCGGGCGAAGCGTTGACATTTTCGGGCAACGAGGCCGGATCGATCGACGTCGCGTTTTTTGATGAGGCGGATCGGATCACGGCCAAGCTCGACCGCTTTGGGCTACGATTTGACCTGCCTAAACCGCCGGAACCGGAGGTCGTCGGAAACATTGCGCCGGGAAGCGATCCGGATAAACCACCAATCCTGAGGTAGTTTCGCTGCGCTCTGAAACATTTCACCGGTTTCCGGTCACGCCTAATCCGGTTTTCTCACACCCACGCGAGCAGGGCTGCGCATCCTCAAATTTATCGCATAGGTATATGCCACGCGGATGGCATTGGGCCGGCGCTACCTATGAGAGGATTTGCGATGAAACGTTTCGCCTTGGCCATTGTCGCCGCGACAACTTTGGCGCTTCCGGCGTTTGCCGGTGAACAATATGTGGACGGTACCGGATTTGCGGTATCCGGATACGACGTGGTTGCCTATCGGGATCTGACCCAAAATCCAGTTGGCAGTGCGCAGCCCGCAGGCGTGCCGGGGCGGGCAGACATCACGGCGGATTACAACGGTGCAACCTTTGCGTTCTCGAGCGAGGAGAACCGCGATCTGTTCCTTTCGGACCCTGAAAAATTTGCGCCGCAGTATGACGGGCATTGTGCATATGGTGTCAGCAAGGGCGGCAAGGTGCCGGGTAACCCGAACCTGTGGCGGATCGTTGACGACAAGCTTTACCTGAACATCACCAAGAACGTGGTTGGGTTCTGGGAAGAGGACATTCCGGGCAATCTCACCCTTGCCAATGGCAACTGGCCCGAGATCGAACCGACGGATGCATCTGAGAATCCGATTCCCAATTTCACGTCCTCGGCACCGGCCAGCAACTGATCGGAACAAGAAACGGTAACCGTTCAAAAACCTGCCCCGGTTATGCGGGGCAGGTTCAAACATTTCATTTCAAACTTTTTTTGACGGCAGGCAGAAGGCGTGCCTGAAACAAACTCTTCAGGTACAGGCGAACTCATCGAAGAGTTCTAAATTGGTGCCTGCCCTTGGCGCCTTGGTTGCGAACGCCGCACCGTTGCGCGGCGACCGCATCGCCTGATTATCTACGACGGTCGCGCCGGGCGCTCATCGGTTGAAACGCGACGCCGACATGCGCCTCGCAATAGGGTTTGCCCGCCTGAACAGGCAGACCGCAGAACCAGAAATCTTCGGTCGCAGGGTCGCCGACCGGCCATTTGCACGTCCGTTCGGTCAGTTCCATCAGGCTGATCTTCTTGGATTTCTTTTCGACTTCATTGACCTTGGCCAATGCTTCGGGGCTGATTTCATTGGCCGACGGCTGCGGTGGCAGCGGCTGTCCGGCAGGAATGATCTGCTTGCGTGCGGGCACAACAGGTTTGGCTTCGGTCGAAGGTTCGGGCACTGGCCTCGCCGCTTCGGTCTTGGGCATCGGGCGCGGCTTTGGCTCGGGCTTGGGCGCGGCGGCGGCGGGCTTGGGCTTGGCCTCGGGTTTGGTGGCGGCAGCGGCACCAGAGTTGCGATTGGACAGACCAAGGCGATGCACCTTGCCGATCACCGCGTTACGGGTCACACCGCCAAGTTCTTTTGCGATCTGGCTGGCCGACTGGCCTTCCCCCCACATTTTCTTGAGCGTCTCGACGCGCTCGTCAGTCCAGGACATGGGCTACCTTTCCAGCTAAAAAGCGGCCCCTGTTACAGGCCGCTTTTGATGTCTCACGGGTCTCTATTCTAATCACTGTGGCCCGAGTTACAAGGCATCTTGCGCGGCAGAGGGTTTGATACGCGCTTCACGCAGGGCCAGTAACAGCGCGCCGGCGATGATCGTGGCGGCGCCGATCAACGAAATCGTATCGGGGACCACCCCAAAACCGGCAAAATCATAGATGGCAGCCATGATCAGCGTGGCATAGCTGAAGGGCGCGACAAAGCTGGCATCGGCCCGCGCCATGGCGTTGACAAATAGGGTCTGTGCGCAGGCCATCAGACCGCCCAACGCGGCAAGGGCTGCCCATTGCGGGCCAGTTGGGGGTGTCCAGACCGGCAGCACCGCTAGGGTGGCGATTCCAAGGCCGATCATGTTGTTGATCAACAGGATCTGAAAGATCGGTTCGCGACCTGAAAGCTTCTTGATGAAAATCAGCTCCATTCCCATCACCACGGCGGCGGCGAGGGCGAGCAAGGCTGCGGGTTGAAAGCTGTCGGGCGTCGGGCGGAGCAGGATCATTGCGCCGACAAGGGCAATCCCTGCGGCGCTCCATCGCACGGGGCCGACGCGTTCGCCCAAAAGCGGTATCGCCAAGACCATCGCAAAGACCGGATTCAGAAAGGAAATCGCAGTGGCATCCGCCAACGGAATGTAGGCGACCGAGGCGAACATCAACGTCACACCGAGCCAGCCAAATGAAGTCCTGCCGATGTGCAGCCGCCAATGTGGGCGGCCGAGCGGGGGGCGAACGATCATCGCGATGCTTGTGAGCGCGGCAAAGGCAAACAGGAACCGCCCATGGCTGATCTGCAGAACCGGAAGTGCCGCTCCCAAAGTGTCTGTTCCCAGAGCCTTGGCAAGCAACGTCGTTGCCGCGATAAATGCGGTCGCGATCAGGATCAGCAGCGCTGCGAGCGCAGGATTTTCTGTCTTTGCGACGAACATGGGGCAGCCATGGCGACAT
This sequence comes from Sedimentitalea sp., assembly GCF_039973035.1. NCBI lineage: Bacteria > Pseudomonadati > Pseudomonadota > Alphaproteobacteria > Rhodobacterales > Paracoccaceae > Sedimentitalea > Sedimentitalea sp. The sequence goes on along the minus strand of NZ_JBDWLR010000078.1, from coordinate 7,348 downwards.
ATGCGGCAAGGCGCAAGTCCAAACAAGATCGACCTTAGCAGATCATTTCAGAGCTCAAAATGCATGGCAAATCCGCGGGTACCACTCGCAGGCAAGGGATAGCCTGCGGTCATGTCGGATCGGGGACACAGTACATCTTTTTTACTGGAACGGGCCTTGTGCCACAATTTATCACTCAATAGGCGTTTAACTTATTCAGCACTCGAGCAGGGGAGTATTCTCCAAATGACCTATTCCATTGCAGCCCTGACAGGCATCGCGTTACTGGCTGCCGGTCCCGTGCTGGCCCAGGCCGAAATCAATTCCGATACGTCGCGCAAGTTGCTAGGATTTGGCTGGTTGTTCACGGATGATATCTTTGGCGATAACGCGGATCGCTGGCGCACTGGATCAGTTGCCCTTTCGTGGATACTGGGACGGGAATGGGACGGAAATTTGCCCACAGCCATTGGCTAACTGCTCGAAATTCGTGTCGATATTTCCGCGATCTCTCCAGAAGATATTGCCGACCCGGCCCCGGATGATCGTGACTATGCAGGAATCCTTGAGATCGGATTGCATACGCATTTCAGCCGCAATTCTCTGGATTATTCGATCGGGGCGGGGGTGGTTGCGACAGGCCCTCAGACCGGTATTGCGCATTTGCAAACCATCTTTCACGAAGCGATTGGCAGCACGCCGGTGTCTGACAGTCTAATGGACAATCAGGTCAAGAATGATTTTTATCCCGTTATCGTAGCGGAAGCCGCGCGGGAGTATGATCTGTCTCCGGCTGTCATGCTTCGCCCATTTGCCGAGGCTCGGATCGGAGACGAAAGCCTGGCCCGTATCGGTGTGGACATGACCATCGGGTCGGTCGGTCGCTCTGAACTACTGGTGCGTGACAAGACCACCGGCCATCGGTATCGCGCTATGTCGACTGGGCCAACCGGGTTCAGTTTTGTGGCCGGGGCTGATGTGGCCTATGTCGTCGACAGCGTATATTTGCCCGACAGTGGGGATATGGGGCTGGAAAGAGACCGTTACCGGGTGCGCGGGGGCGGTATGTGGCAGGGCGAGCGTGCCTCTCTGTTCTATGGCTTGACCTATCTTGGACGAGAATTCAGCGGTCAGTCCCATGGTCAAGTTGTCGGATCGCTAAACTTCAAGATGCGTTTCTGATCTCGCCCCGACGATATACCAGCGTGCCATCCTCGAGATCGGCAACAGGCAGTGTCTCGCGATCGTCGAAATAGTCCTGCGTCATCACCCAAGGCTGCCGATCACCCTGTTTGGGCATGATATCCAGTCCGCGCAGGATATATCCTGCGTTGAAATTCTCTGGATCAACCCATGGGCGCGCGGGCATGTCGATGTCCTCGCTGCGCAGCGCTGGAACCACTGATGTGGCCTGACGTTCCTGCATATGGGCAATCAGGCGGCACACGTAGGTTGACACCAGGTCGGCGCGCAACGTCCAACTGGACCGCAGATAGCCAAACACCATGGCCAAGTTTGGCAACCCGGTCAGCATCACGCCACGGTGGGTCCAGCTTTGCGAGATATCGACAGGCGCGCCGTCCACGGTAAAGGCGATGTCGCCGAGCGCATTCAACACCAGCCCCGTCGCGGGTACGATGATGTCCGCCTCAAGCCTGTCGCCAGACTCCAGTTTCAGCCCCTCCGCTGTAAAGCGGGTTATGGTATCGGTGACAACAGACGCCTTTCCGGACCGAATGGCCACAAACAGGTCACCGTCTGGAATGACCGCAAGCCGCTGCCGCCAAGGGCGGTACGTCGGGGTGAAATGGGTCGCAACATCATAGTCCGCACCCAGATAGGTTTGCGCCGCACCGATCAGATCTGCGGCAAGCGCATCCGGTTCTTCAATGGAACGGCGCGCGACAATCTGCTGCTCATGCAGGAATTTGCGGCGCAAAACTTCGTGCTCCCACTCTTCGGGCAGGTCGAGCGCGCGCAGGGTTTCGATAAACTCGTCCGTGGCGGGGCGCGGATAAAAGTATGTTGGCGATCGCTGAAGCATGGTCACATGCGAGGCGGTCTTGGCCAGTGCCGGGATCAAGGTCGCCGCCGTCGCGCCCGAGCCGATCACAATAACCCGCTTGCCCGCATGATCCAGATCGTCAGGCCAGTTCTGCGGATGAATGATCGGGCCAGCAAAATCGGCCATTCCGGGCCATTCTGGCTGATACCCTTCCGAGTGACGGTAATAGCCCGAACACATCCAGAGAAACCGGCAGCTCAAGGTTTGCGTTCCTTCCGAATGCGTTACCGTCACATTCCAGACGCTTGCGCCGCTGTCCCACTCAGCCCGTTCGACGGTATGGCCAAACCGAATATGTGGCCGCAGTTCGTTTTCGTCGATCGCCTCTTCGAGATATGCGAGAATCTCTTCGGCGGTTGCAATGGGAACGCTGGTCCAGGGTTTCCATTTGAAACCGAACGTAAACAGGTCGCTGTCAGACCGGATTCCGGGGAAGGTATGAGTGCGCCAGGTGCCGCCGAAATCCGGCTTGCTGTCCAGCACGGCAAACCGCTGATCGGGCATGGTTTTGGTCAGGTGATAGGCTGCGTCGATCCCGGAAATCCCTGCCCCGATCACAAGAACGTCGAAATCGGGGGTGATTTTTGACGCTGACGTGGTGGTTGGCTGTGACATGCAAGGCTCCCTGAGAATGCTCTCTGGGACTATGACAGAAATCTCTGAACCGAGGAACGCCTCTGTATGGGCGGGCGGGAACAGAGGCTGCAGCATTCAACGCAGCTCCGGGTTCCCTGAAAATGGGGCTAGGCAAGTGCGGTTTCCTTCGGTATCACGCATTTCATGATCAAACGCACACATATCCTTCGTTTGCGACGCCGACGCGCCACCGCGTAACCGGCCCAATTGATCCTGCGCCCATCTGTGGCGTGCCCTTCCTACAAAATCGTTGACGAAACCGCCCAAAATGAGTCACTCACAGGGCCTCTTGCCTGAAAAGGATGATCCGATGATCCCGTCCGTTCTGCCAACCTATAACCGTGCACCGCTCAGCTTTGTGAAAGGCGAAGGCAGCTGGCTGATCGAGGCGGACGGGCGACGCTTTCTCGACCTTGGAGCCGGGATTGCCGTGAACGCTCTGGGTCATGCGCATCCTGCGCTGGTTAAGGCTGTTACCGATCAGGCGCAGACGCTGTGGCACGTCTCCAACCTCTACCAGATTCCACAGCAGCAGGCGCTGGCTGACAAGCTGGTCGCCGCGACCTTTGCCGATACGGTATTCTTTACCAATTCGGGTACCGAATCCTGTGAACTGGCCATCAAAATGGCGCGGAAATACTGGTCTGACAAAGGTCAGCCTGACAAGACCGATATCATAAGCTTTGAAGGCTCTTTCCACGGGCGCTCCTCGGCAGGCATCGCTGCGGCGGGTTCCGAGAAAATGACCAAGGGATTTGGACCGCTGTTGCCGGGCTTTGTGCATCTGCCGTGGGGCGACATGGATGCTCTGCGCGGCGCGATCACCGATACCGTTGGCGCGATCCTGATAGAACCGGTCCAGGGTGAGGGCGGCATTCGCCCGTTGCAGGATGCGCAGATGAAAGAACTTCGCGCGCTATGCGACGCGCATGACCGCCTGCTGATCCTCGACGAGGTACAATGCGGTGTTGGTCGGACCGGTCGACTGTTCGCGCATGAATGGTCAGGTATAGACCCGGACATCATGATGGTTGCCAAGGGCATCGGCGGTGGGTTTCCCCTCGGCGCCGTGCTGGCAACGGAAAAGGCCGCGGCAGGTATGACCGCCGGCACCCATGGGTCGACCTATGGTGGCAACCCGCTGGCCTGTGCTGTTGGTTGCGCGGTCATGGATATCGTCGCCGAGCCTGATTTCCTTGCCGAGGTCAACCGCAAGGCCGGCCAACTTCGCCAGGCGCTTGAAGGTTTGGTCGCTGCGCATCCCGACACATTCGAGGCGGTGCGGGGTACGGGCCTCATGCTTGGCCTGAAATGCAAGGCAACCAACCTCGATGTGGTCAATGCGGCCTATGATGCAGAACTGATCACCGTGCCCGCGGCCGATAACGTCATCCGCCTTCTGCCCCCGCTCACCATCAGCGCGGAGGAGATCTCCGAAGCTGTTGCGCGGCTTGATCGCGCCGCGACAAATCTCGAATCTGCTTGATTTTCAACTTTGCAAAATACTCCGGGGGTGTGGGGGCTGGCCCCCATCCGGTTCCCGTTCAATCCTACCCAAGAAAAAAGACACTGATATGAACCATTTTCTAGATATTCACAAAACCGATTCAGCTTCTCTGCGGCAGATGATCGACAGCGCCGGCCAGATGAAACAGGCGCGGCTTGGTCGACCAAAAGGCACACCTGATGATGAATTGCCGCTCGCCGGGCATATGGTCGCGCTTATATTCGAAAAACCGTCGACCCGTACCCGTGTCAGCTTTGATGTCGGCGTGCGCCAGATGGGCGGCGAAACAATGGTGCTGTCGGGCAATGATATGCAGCTTGGACATGGTGAGACCATCGCCGATACCGCCCGCGTCCTCAGCCGGTATGTCGATATGATCATGATCCGGACGTTCGATGAATCCGTTCTGATCGAAATGGCTGAATACGCCGATGTGCCTGTGATCAACGGCCTGACCGACCGCACACACCCTTGCCAGATCATGGCGGATATCATGACCTACGAAGAGCATCGCGGCCCGATCGCGGGTAAAAAGGTGGTCTGGACAGGGGACGGCAATAATGTCTGCGCTTCGTTCCTGCATGCGGCAGGCCTGTTCGGATTCGATCTCACCTTTACCGGCCCAGCTCAGCTGGATCCGGAAGAGGAATTTGTCGGTTTCGCGCGCAAGCACGGCTCGACCGTCACCATCGAACGCGACGCGCGCGTGGCGGTGCAGGGCGCTGATCTGGTTGTCGCCGATACATGGGTGTCGATGCATGATGCACAGTCCGCCCGCGAACGTCGCCATAACCTGCTGCGGCCATATCAGGTCAACACGGCGTTGATGGAGCACGCGAAACCTGACGCGCTTTTCATGCATTGCTTGCCTGCTCACCGCGAGGAAGAGGTCACATCCGAGGTCATGGATGGTCCGAATTCGGTGATTTTTGACGAGGCTGAAAACCGTCTGCATGCGCAAAAGGCCGTGATGCGCTGGTGCCTCGGAGTCTGAACGGGCAACAAGCGTGTTGTGTGACCAAGTTCATAGACCTGAAACCGTGGTCGATCTAACCTCTCATGTGACGCATCCGAAATGGTGCATTTCAGGAGACAGGCATGGCCACGGTGAATCACACGTTCAAATTCGAGAAAAAGTTCAAGGTTAAGGGGACTGCTGACCTGACGCCATCGCTGGACGTCAAGCTGGATTGCGCATTTCCGCTGGACGGGACCGAGGTCGCGCTGGCCAAAAAGATCGAAAAGAACTTTGCCAAGCAATATGAAAAATTGATCAACGGCCAACTGGCACATTTCGAAAAATGGTTGAAGGAAAAGCAGCAGAAGATCGACGAAGCCAAGGCCCTGCACAAGGCGATCAAGAAAATGACGCCCAAGACCGAGGGTGACTTCAAGAAACTTGGTGGCGAGCTTAACAAGTTGGACAAATTAAGAGATTACGTTTCGAAACTTGAGACCGATTTCGAGGACCTGTCCAAGAACTGGGCGCAGAACGTAATCGACCAACAGGCCGAGATCGCCATCATGATGGCAAAGAAACAAGCCGGCGCAAAACTGCTGAAGGACAAAAAGACCCGGATGGTTCTGGGCAAAGTGATCAAAGGCGTATTGATCGTGTCTGCCATTGCGGTGGGTGTAGTTGCCCTCGTTGCTAGCGCCGGGACAGCAGCGCCGCTGGTGTTGGGCCTGGGAATCGCCGCGGCATCCCTCAGCGGAATCGGCGGGATTGTCGGCTTTGCCAAGACAGTGGCACGAGACAACGATCTGGAGCAGAAGGTCATCAAAAATGTCGAAGGCGATCTGAAACAGATTTCTTCCGCGCTGGACCCATTGGGCAGCAGTTCTATCGGCAAACACGTGCTCGAACTTGAAACGATCGTAAAGCAACGGAATTCCGAACTGGCGACGCTGAAGATGGAGCTGAAGAAAACCATCGTCATGCTGGACTCTCAGATCAAGGCAGGACGTGATCTGGCCGCAAATAAGAGCGCTCAGGAATTGTTCAACAACAAGGAATTTCAGAAGCGGGCGTCAGAGTTTGCAGATCTGCGTAAGGATGCTGCTGGCATCGGCAAGAAAATCGAGAAAGCGAGCGCGGTTGCGGCAAGAGGCGAACGGCTGTGCAAGGAGTTAAGGGAACTGGGCGTCAAGATTGACGAGTTCTCGAAATACTACAAATCCAGTTCGGTTGGCGGCAATCTCAAGTCCTATTTCAGCAGTGTCGACGGCTATGTTGATCTGGCGAAGTCACTCGGTGCGTTCCGTCCCGGTGCAAGCCTCGCGGGATAGCGCTGCGCCGACTGCGTCACTAGACGAAAAAAGCCCCCGCTGTTGGCGGGGGCTTTGTCATTGTATCTGACCTACCCGCGCAGGGCAGGGCACCCATATCGGTGCTTCAGAGTTTCTCGGTGAGTTCTGGAACAGCGGTGAAGAGGTCGGCGACAAGACCGAAGTCCGCGACCTGAAAGATCGGTGCCTCTTCGTCCTTGTTGATCGCGACGATGATCTTGCTGTCCTTCATGCCGGCGAGGTGCTGGATCGCACCAGATATGCCGACAGCGACGTACAGATCGGGCGCGACGACCTTGCCGGTCTGCCCGACCTGCCAATCGTTCGGTGCATAGCCCGAGTCGACCGCGGCGCGCGAGGCACCCACGGCGGCGCCCAGCTTGTCCGCCAGTTTCTCGATCAGCGCAAAGTCCTCTTCCGAGCCAACGCCACGGCCACCGGAGACAACCACGCCTGCGCTGGTCAGTTCGGGGCGATCGCTTTCGGCAACCTTGTCTTCGACCCATTCCGACAGGCCGGGATTTTCGGCGGCAGAAATGGTTTCGACCGAGGCCGATCCACCGTCACCGGCGGCATCAAAGGTTGACGTCCGGATGGTCACGACCTTTTTCGCGTCGGCGGATTTTACCGTCTGGATCGCGTTGCCGGCATAGATCGGGCGCTCGAACGTGTCGGCATCGACAACGCCGGAGACATCCGAAATCACCATCACGTCAAGCAGGGCCGCAACGCGTGGCATTAAGTTCTTGGCATCAGTTGTGGCCGGGGCGACGACATGATCGTAGTCGCCAGCCAGCGACACGATCAGTGCAGCCGTCGATTCCGCGAGGCGGTGGCCCAATGATGCATCCTCGGCGACCAGCACCTTGGAC